>DAIMYT010000057.1:0-22012 GCA_036734345.1 Dokdonella sp.
GGTGACGAATCCGATCGACTTGAGTTGCGGGGACGGGAAGTCGATCAGCACGACGCGCTGCGTCCCGCTCGGCTTGTTCTGCAGCACCGACATCAGTTTCTTCGTTCCGCCATAGATCGAATGAACCAGCGGAATGCGCTCGATCAGGCGCTCGAATGCATCGATGAGGCGCCTGCCGAGCACGAAATTGGCGGCGAAGCCGACCAGGTAGAGCGAGACGACAGTGATCACGAAGGCGATCAGCGAAATCAGCCAGGGTTGGCCGAGGAATCCGCCGGTGGCCGGCCAGGTACTGCCGAGGGCCGAGACCAGGCTGGCGACCAGCGGTGCGCTGACCTCCGACAGCATGCCAAAGACGAACTTGAAGACCAGCCAGGTCAGCCACAACGGCACGAAGGTCAGCAGGCCGGTGATCATGTAGCGTTTGATATGGAGCTGTCGTTTGGCCATATCGATTCCGGGGGACGGATGCCGATTATCGCGGCAATCGCCGCAGGGGGCCACCACGCGCGTGTCGCCAGCCGCGCCGGAATGCCGGGAGCGGTACGTGCGCAGGGGCATGGTACTGGCCGGCCAGTCGTGGCAGGCTCGCAGGATCGCAGTTGAAGGCGGGCTTGCCGGGATCATCGGCCATGGCGACAAAGCAGACCCCCGTGGTGCCGCCCTATGCATCGCCCGAAGGCGAGGCGTTTCCGCTGGGTCCTGAATTGTTGCCGGTGCCCGTCGTGATCGCCGTCATGGGCCTGCCCGGAGCGGGCAAGTCGGTGGTGGCACGCGCCATCGAGGAGCGGATGGGCTTGCGCCGCATCTGCCGTGACCAGATCCGCGCGGCCATGTTCCCGCGCTGCAACTACAGTTTCATCGAGAAGCGCGCGGCCTACCGGAGCCTGCTGCTGGCGCTGGAGATCAACTGCATGCTGCGCGTCGGCAGCGTCCTCGACGGCATGACGTTCTCGCGCCGCGCCGAGCTCGACCGGGTGGCCGAACTGGCTGCCGGACACGGCATCGCCACCATCCCCCTGCTCGTCGAATGCCCGCCCGACCTAGCCCGCGAACGCGTCAGGCGCGACATGCAAACGCGCGTGCACCTCGCCGGCGACCGCACGCCGGAAACGGTGAACGACGTCCTCGCCCGCAGGGAACCGGTGCCGGATGGCACCCTGGTCATCGATGCCACCTTGCCGATCGACCGGATGTGCGAGCAGGCCATTGCCGTGATTCGCGACAGCATTGCCGTCGCCTCTGCCGGAAACAGCGCCTGACAGCGCCCGTCCGTCGCCTGCGCAAGCGCCGCAGCGATAAACGGCGATAATGGGTGGATGACCGCCATTCTCCTGTCCACCCTCAATGCCCGCTACGCGCATGCCTCGCTCGGCCTGCGCTACCTGCGCGCCAACCTCGGCGCGTGGCACGCGGATTCGGCCATCCACGAATTCGTGATTGGCCAGAAGACCGAGGAGATCGTCGAGAAGCTGCTCGCCGGGCAACCGCTGGTGCTCGGCCTCGGTGTCTACATCTGGAACGTCGAGGAAAGCACGCGCCTGGTGGCCCAGCTGAAGACCGTGGCGCCCGATCTGGTCATTGTCCTCGGCGGACCCGAAGTGAGCCACGAACTCGATGACCAGCGCATCTGCGCGTTGGCCGACTATGTGATCACCGGTTGGGGCGATGTCAGTTTCGCCACGCTGGTCGACCGGCTGATGCGCGGCGAGCGTCCGCCCGGGAAGGTCATCGCCGGCGTGCAGGCACCGCTGCCGGCGATCCGTTCGCCGTATGCCGAATACACCGATGAAGACGTGCGCCGGCGCCATCTCTACGTCGAGGCCTCGCGCGGCTGTCCGTTCAAGTGCGAGTTCTGCCTGTCGGCGCTGGACAAGACCGCCTGGCCGTTTCCGCTGGAAGCCTTCCTGGCCGATCTCGAGGCGCTCTATGCGCGCGGTGCGCGTCAGTTCAAGTTCGTCGACCGTACCTTCAACCTCAAGGTCGACACCTCGCTGGCGATCCTCGAATTCTTTCTCGCAAAGCTCGAAGCCGCGCCGGAGGATCCGCCCTTCGTCCACTTCGAACTGATTCCCGACCACCTGCCCGAACGCCTGAAGGAGAGCATCGCGCGCTTTCCGGACGGCACACTGCAGTTCGAGATCGGCATCCAGAGCTTCGATCCGGTCGTGCAGGCGCGCGTGTCGCGGCGCCAGAAGAACGACGTCGCCGCCGAAAACCTCGCCTGGCTGCGCCGCGAGACGCGGGCGCACTTGCATGTGGACCTGATCGCCGGGCTGCCTGGCGAGGACATGGCCGGATTCGCCGCCGGCTTCGACCGCCTGGTGCGCCTCGCGCCGCACGAAGTCCAGTTCGGCATCCTCAAGCGCCTGCGCGGCGCGCCGATCGCACGGCACACCCTCGACTACGGGCTGCGCTTCAATCCCGATCCGCCGTACAACATCCTTGCCACCGATGCGATCGACTTTGCCACGATGCAGCGCCTGGCGCGCTTCTCGCGCTACTGGGACATCGTGGCCAACTCGGGCCGCTATGCGCGCACCCTGGCCTTGCTTCTCGGCGATGAGCCCTTCGCACGGTTCCTCGCCTTTGCCGACTGGTTGTACGCGAAGACCGGCCAGACCCACGCGCTGGCGCAGGAGCGGCTGGTCCACCTGCTTCACGAGCATCTTTGCGAGGCGCGCGAAATCGATCCGGCGCAAGCCGGTGCCGCGCTGTCTGCCGACTATCATGGTACCGGAGGGCGCAGCCGGCTGCGTTTCGAGACCGGCGAAGCGGCCCGGACGACGCCGCGCAAGAACCGCGACACGGCCACGCCTGCCCGACAGGCCCGGCACCTGCAGTCCTGATATCACGGGGCTGGAAGCAAACGCGACCCAGGCCGAATCGGGGAACATTTGCCCCTTGCCGCACTCCCACAGGTTCCGCCGCAACCGATGGCATACGTGGAGAGGTCGAAGATGATCAATCGTTTGCTGCTGGCACTGACCCTGGTGGTGTCCGCATGGATGCTGCTGGGGCTGTCCGGATCGACCGATGCCGTCGCAAGAGACGAAGCGAATCCCACGCTTGAAGTCGTGATGTACACGACGAAGAGTTGCCCCTACTGCATCAAGGCGAGGGAGTGGTTCGCCAGCCGGAATGTCCAGTGGGAAGAGCGCGACATCGAAACCTCGGCCGAAGCACGTAGCCAGTGGAAGGAACTCGGTGGCGCAGGCACGCCGCTGGTCCTGATCAATGGCAAGCGCTTCGCAGGCTTTTCGCCGGCCGCATTCGAGGCTGAACTGGCCAGATACCGTTAAGGCAACGCTGATCAAGTGGCGCAATCGTCACGACACCTGTCTGCGTGCAGATCGCGGCGCGCTGGCGCAGATGGACTGGCCGTCCTTCAAGGCAGCGCAACAAAGAGATGCGCGCAGACAGGTATCGCCTAACCGATTGTATTTATTGAAACAGGTGGCATCCAGAAGGTCCGCCAGCCGCACCGCGCAGCTGGTCAAGGCAACCAGCCTTCACTTCGCCACGCGGCACGACTGGCGAACCTTCTGAATGCCATGACGGTTGTGCCACTTGATCAGCGTTGCCCTAACGATCCGTCGACGCGGCAGCGCAGGCATCATCGAAAAGGAACCGGGCCCGCCCGGGGCCCGGTTCCATCAAAGGTAACGGGTGATGGGAAGCGGCAGTTGTTCAATGCTGCTTGCGCGACTCACGGTTGGCGCGCTTGCCGCTGCCGTTGCCGTTGCCGTTGCTTCTATCGTTGGCGGAATGGCTGCTGCGACGCTCATTGCTGACCCGATGCTGGCGCACAGGCGCGTTGCCGCGGCTGGCGTTGCTTCGCGTCGAGCGCGTCGCAAGCAGCGATGAGCGTGCATGCGAAGCGCCCCGCGAAGCGCGTTCGACCCGCGAATGCGACGGTCTTGCGCTGCGCTGGCCGCGGCTGCTGGCCTGGCGCACATCACGGCGGTTGTCGCGGCGAACATCGCGGCGTGCGTCACGCCTCACGTCACGGCGGACGTCACTGCGCACGTCACTGCGCACGTCACGGCGCACGTCACGGCGTACATCACGGCGCACGTCGCGCCTCACGTCGCGGCGCATGTCGCGGCGCACGTCGCGGCGCAGGTCACGGCGCACGTCACGGCGCACGTCACGCCTCACGTCATGGCGAATGTCGCGACGGTGATCGCGCCGGGCGTCCCGACGGTCATGTCGACGGTCGGCGCGGTAGTGGTCCCAGCGTCCGCCATGGCGGCTGGTATGGCGCTGGTAGCGCACGCCATGGTGATACCAGCGATCGCGATGGTGGTAGTTGGTGTAGAACGAGCGATGCCGGTAATGGCGGCCCCAGTAGTCGCCGATGACGAAGCTGATGATCGGAATGCCGATGGCCGCGCCGTAGTTCGGCAGGAGCACGCGCCGGTTGCCGTAGTCGTATTCGAGGTAGTCGCCGGCGACCCAGCCGCGCTCGCCATAGGCAATGACATCGCACCAGAGCCAGTCGTCGATGCATCCCTGCACGGAAACCGCCGCTCCCGCGGGCAGCGTCGTGATCAGTGGATAGTCGATATCGGGGGCCGCGCGCAGGTTGAGATCGACTGTGGTGTAGGCCAATCGGGCCTGGGCGCTGACCGAGGTGACTGCAAGCATCAGTGCTGCAGCAAGCCATGCAAGTCGTTTCATGGTGGGTCTCCTTCATGTTGCCGGGGAGGCGCACGCCTGAACCGCAAATGACGGAACACACGGACGATGTGCATTCTTTGTAGCGCCGCCAACGTGAACGTCAACTGAGGTCGACATCACGAAATGTTTCTGTTTCATCCTCCCAGTACGTAGCAACCCCCGATTCCTGATCAGCTGTCGAGCGCCGGAGCCGGCATCCCGTTGGGCTGTGGTTCCGAAAGACCCGGCTAGGGTTGAAGGCTCGTTGCATCAGGAAAGGGAGTGCGCCATGCGCAAGGTTCACCGAATCGGCCTCACCATGTTGAGTGGCTTGTTGATCGCGGGCGTGGCAAGCGCCGCGAATATCGTCACCGCGCCGCAGGGAGGGGTGGCGCGCTGGGCAGGCATGGCGGCCAGCGAGTGCGGCGTCTACGGCAAGCGCTTCGCGGCTGTCGACGCAACGTGCTACTACCCGGTCGACATCCGTACCAAACCCGGTTCGCACGAGATTGCGCTGTGGGACCAGGATGGCAGGCAGCACCTCGGCACTCTGAGGGTGGAGAAGGCCGAGTTCGCTGTCGTGGAAATGGAACTGCCCGAGAATCTCAAGCGCTTTATCGAACCTTCGGCCGAGGAGACCCGCCGCGCCGCAGCCGAGCGTGAGGAAATCCGCAAGGTGCTCGGCGGCAGCCAGGATGCGCCGCGCTTCTCGCTGCCGCTCGGCCAGCCGGCCTCGACGCTTCCTGCCAGTGCCGACGATTTCGGTAACGAGCGTCTGTTCAACAAGGAGCACAAGAGCCTGCACAGCGGACGCGATTATCCGGTCAGCATCGGCAGCCCGGTAAAGGCGGTCGCCGATGGCACGGTCGTACTCGCCGCCGATCACTTCTTCGCCGGAAATTCGGTCTATGTCGACCATGGCGATGGCCTGGTCAGCATGAACTTCCATCTCGATTCGATCGCGGTCAAACAGGGCGATACCGTCAAGCGTGGACAAACCCTGGGCAAGATCGGCAGCACCGGGCGGGCCACGGGCCCGCATCTGCACATCGGCCTGCGCTGGCTCGGCAAGCGCATCGACCCGGCCTTGCTGTTCGCCAAACCGACCGCGCTGCCCTCCGTCAGCGACACGCACGCCGAAGCGGAAAGGAAGATCGAAAAGGCCGAGCAACGCGAACCCGATGAGGGCGACGTCGTCCTCGACGAGGAGGACTGAGCAACCAATCGCTTCGGCCCCGGCCAGGAAGACGCGCAAGGGCGGCGAGCTGGCCTGTTTTCGTGCCTCAGGCTTTCGCGGCGTTCTTCTTCAATGCTTCGAGCACGTCCGTCGGCCTGATCGGAATGTGGCGCAGGCGCGCGCCGACCGCGGCGAAGATCGCATTGCCGATCGCCGGCCCGACCACGGTCGTGGCCGGCTCGCCCAGGCCGACCGCGGTTTCCGTACTCGGCAGGAACTCGATGTCCATGTCAGGAACATCGGCCATGCGCATCGGCGTATAGGTGTCGAGGTTGGCGTCCCTGATCTGGCCGTTGATGAATTCACTGCCTTCGTGCAGGGCCATGCTCGCGCCCCACAGCGCCGCGCCCTCGACCTGGGCAAGTGCGCCGTCAGGATGCACGACCGTGCCGGCGTCGACGACGAGGATGAGTTTCTCGAGGCGGACCATGCCGGTGCCGCGATTGACATGCACCCGCGCCACGCAGGCGACCCAGGTCGGCATGTTGCGCTCCTGGCCGAAAGTCGTGGCGAAGCCGACGCCGGTGTCATCGGGCAGGACCAGGTTTTCCCAGTTCGATTTCTCGGCCAGGCGCCTGACCACGGCGGCCTGGCGCAGCGCACCACCGATCGCGTTTGGCGCACTGCCGGCATTGCGGCCCGTGCCGTCGAGCAGCTGCAGGCGGAACTTGACCGGGTCCATGCCGATCTTGTGCGCGGCCTCGTCGATGAAGCATTCAGATGCCCAGTTGGTCCAGCCCGGGCCGACCGAGCGCAACCAGCCGGGCCGGAATGCGCGGTTGGCCATCTCGTTGGAAATCGCGCGCACGCGCTGGGCGCCTACGCTGTACCAGCTGTCCGCGCCGGAGATCGAGAACGGATCGTAGGGACGATCATTGAGTCCCTTCGGCATGAATCCGGGAACCATGACCTGGGTCGGCCATCCCGCTGCGGCATCGTGCTGCATGGCGATGACCTTCCTGTCCTTGTCGAAGGCCATGCGCACGCGCTGGATCGATGGCGAACGGAACGAATCGAAATGCAGGTCGTCGGCGCGCGTGCAGGTCATCTTGACCGGCTTGCCGAGTGCCTTGGACGCGAGCGCTGCCGGCACCGCGTAGTCGCCGTTGAGGCGCCGCCCGAAACCGCCACCAAGCCGGTAGGTGCGCATGACGACCTTGCTTTCGTCGACGCCGAGCGCCTTGGCCAGCACCGGAAGAATCAGCGACTGCCACTGGTTGCCGGTGTGGATCTCCCAGATGCCATCCTTTTCGAAGGCCAGCGCATTGATCGGCTCGAGGGCGAAATGCAGCACGCTGGCCGTGGTGTAGGTTTGTTCGAGGGTCGAGTCCGCGGACGCGAATGCGGCATCGACGCCTTCGTCGTCGAAGACCATCGAGCCGGTGGCGGCGTCGGCGATCAGGCGCGCGCCTTCGTCGAGAAGGGCCTGCTCGGAAATGCCGGCGGTGTCGTCGCTGGCCCATTCGACCTTGACCAGGTCGGCGGCGCGGATGGCCGCATGGACGGAATCGGCGAACACCATGACCCACCCGGGCACCGTGTCCGAGGGATCCTCGAGTGCGAGGCTGCTCAGGTAGCCCTTGACCGACTTCGCCGCGGAGTCGTCGATCGCGACGACCCTGGAGCCGTTGCGCGTCGGCGGGATCTTCGGCCGCGCGTGGACCATGCCTTCGACCTTGGCGTCGATGCCATAGATCGCCTTGCCGTCGGTCTTGTCCGGTATGTCGATGGCCTGGGCTTCATGGCCGACCAGCCGACGCTGCTCGGGCGACTTGACCGGCATCGCCTTGAGTTCATCGGCCGAATAGCTGCGCGTGAGCTTGCCGCGCGCGACGATGTCGGCGTAGGAGATCGATTTCGCGCCGGCGCTGACCATGCTGTCGCGTGCCGTGCAGGCGGACCCAGGCACGCCGAGCAGCTTCGCGCCTTCCTCGATCAAGGCGATGCGCGCGGCGGCGCCGGCCTGGCTCAGCGGCATGAAGCTCTGCCAGACCGACCAGCTGCCGCCGGTCACCATCGTGCCCCACTTCGGGTCGGAGTCGACGTGGTCGATGCGCACCTTGTTCCAGTCGGCCTCGAGTTCGTCGGCAAGGATGCGCGCCAGCGCCGTGCCCACATGCTGGCCCATTTCGGCGCGGATGATGTTGACGGTGACCACGCCGTCGGCGTCGATGCGGCACCAGATATCCGGCTCGTAGGCACCGGCGGCGACGGCCGCGTCGGCATCTTCCCGGGCAAGTCCGTCGCGTGCGAATGCGAACAGGAAGCCGGCGCCGGCAGCGCCGATCAGGAACCCGCGCCGCGACAGCGAGAACGCGGTGGAATCAGGGGCATGGCGGGCGAGCTTGCTCATGGCTGTGTCTCCGTGCCGATGCGCGAGGCGGCGAGCTTGATGGCTGCGCGGATGCGCCGATAGGCCATGCATCGGCAGAGGTTGCCGTTCATGACTGAATCGATGTCGGCGTCGGTCGGGTTCGGGAAGTCCTTGAGCAGCGTGGCTGCCTGCATGATCTGGCCGGACTGGCAGTAGCCGCACTGTGGCGCCTGGGTCTCGATCCAGGCCTGCTGCAGAGGGTGTTCGCCATTCGGATCGAGTCCCTCGATGGTCGTGATCTCGGCACCCTCGACCGCGCCGACCGGGGTGATGCAGGAGCGGATTGCACGTCCGTTCAGATGCACGGTGCAGGCACCGCACATGCCGATGCCGCAGCCGAATTTGGTGCCGGTGGCGCCGAGCGCGTCGCGGATCACCCAGAGCAGGGGCGTTTCCGGTTCGACGTCGACGGAGACATCGCGACCGTTGAGTTTCAGGGTGGTCATGTTTGGCGACTCCCGCATGGCGTTCTGTCAATTTCAGGTATGGCGCTTCCGACCTCAGGAGCCGGCCTCGCCCTTGCGTACCGTGGCGATGTGCCTGGAGAGATCCGTCCACGGCGGCCGGTCGGTCATCGAGCTGCGCAGGTAACTGGCAAGCGCCTGGATTTCCGCATCGCTCAGGGCCGCCGCAAACGGCGGCATCATCGTGCCTGGTATTCCTTCTGCCACGCCGACCCCGTGCATGACGACCTGCAGGAAATTGGTCGGGTCGGGGCTGGTCAGGGCGCTGTTGAGGGCCAGTTCGGGTCGCAGCAGCGAGGGCGGATTCGCGCTGTTGTAGTGGCAGGATGCGCAGGCGGCGCGATACACATCGGCGCCGGCGTCGAAAAGATGCCGCGGATCGACCGCTGACGACTTGAGCAGGGCGGCAAGTCGCGTATCGTCGGCTTCGCTGCGCGCGGCCGAACCGTTGAGGTCGGCAAGGTAGACGGCCATGGCGCGGATGTCGCTGTCGGGCAGGGCCGAGAGTCCGTCGTGGACCACCGCAGACATCGGTCCGGCGGCTACGCCGTGCAGCGCGGTCGCGCCGGTGCGCAGATAGTCGGTCAGGCGGTCCACGTTCCATGACAGCGGTGCCGGATTGCCGTTGCCGAGTGCGGGCGCCTCCCAGCCATCGATGAAGGCGCCGGCATAGGCCTGGTCCCCGCCTTTCTCGGCACCCAGTGCATTGCGCGGGGTGTGGCAGGCGCCGCAGTGGGCGATTCCCTCGACGAGATACGCGCCGCGGTTCCACTCCTCGCCTTTTCCAGGAGTGGGCTCATGGCGGCCCTTGTCGAGGAACAGCAGCTTCCATCCGGCCTGCAGTGCCCGGATGTTCAGTGGGAACGGCAGCTCGTTGGCTCTTTCCGCGGCGCTGACCGCCGGCTGGCTCATCAGGTAGGCATACAGCGCACTGATGTCGGCGTCGCTCAACCGGGTGAAATGGTCGAACGGAAACGCCGGATAGAGTTCCGAGCCGTCGCGGGCGATACCCTCGCGCATGGCGCGTGCGAACGCCGGTTCGGACCACGCGCCAATCCCTGTCGCGATGTCGGGCGTGATGTTGGTCGAATAGATCGTGCCGAAGCCGGTCTTCAGCGCGTAGCCGCCGGCGTTGCGGGGGCCGCCGCTGGCGGTGTGGCAGGTCGGGCAATAGCCGGCGCTGGCCAGCACTTCGCCCCGCGCCATCGGGCTCGCGTCGAACGTGGCGGCGGCCGGTGGCTCGATCGGATCGAGGGCCGGGTGCCAGGCCAGGACGAAGACCCCGGCGATACCGATGGCTACCAGGGCCAGCAGGAACAGAATCACGCGCTTGAACATGGACGGCCTCCGCGTTGCGTGAACCGGGGCGCTGGGGCCCGGGCAGCCAGCCAGCGCCGGTGCGAGTCCGCCTCATCCTACTCCGTCGAATCCGGCAGTGCATTCGCAACAGGCCGGCTGTCTGCGCGCAGAGGTCAGATACGCTCACTGAACTGCCCGGGAAATGCGACGCCGTTGCGGAAATGCGCACTGACATGCGCCGCCAGCTTCCGTTGAGGACTGCGCTGCGCTCATAGCCAACGGCGGGCAAGTTGTCGCCGCGGCGTCTTACGCGGATCGCCCGCGAATTTCTCTGCAAGCATGCACTCAGGCGCGCACGCGCGTTGGGCGTGGGCGCGCAAGTCAAAGGGACCTTGCGGGTATCAGGACGATCGCGCCACTTGTCCCGAGCTTTCCTAGTCGAAACCGTTCGCAAAGATGCTCGGCTCGCGAGCGTCGGCGTCGATCAGGCGCGCTACGCCGAAGGTTGGGAATGCCAACGGATTCATGCCACGGGAGTTTCCGGCATAGTATAGGAATCCAGCCGGATCCAGCGTGATCGTCCGGCCGAAATCTGAATAGCCGAGCGAAGGCGCCGCCGCGTATGTTCCGAGGCCAATTCCGCCTGATCCGTAGCTGGAGTCCTCCGTGCCGTTCGACAGCAGGCGCATGCTGAAGAAGTAGGTGCCGTTTCCGTCGATTCGGTCCACCGTTGCCGCCAGCACGATCTTGCCGTTTGGCTGAATCAGCAGGTCGCCTGGCTGTTCGTTCGGGCCGACGCTGACCAGATCCTCGGCCTCGATGAGCAGGAAACCACCGCTGATCCCGGGGATCGTATTGAAACTGTTGTCCGGATTGCCGTTCGAAAGAAATCGAGCGACGTACAGGTCGCGGTCGCCTTCGAAAACGTCTTCGGTGCTTCCGAGTACAACTGGCCGATCCAAGGCATCGATGGCAAGTCCTCCTGCGATCGCCCGCAGGGTGGAGCCCACCGATGTTTCGCCGCCCGCACCAAACGTCGTGTCGAGGGTTCCCATGGCGGTAAACCGGTATACGGTATTGAACGTTTCCGTGCTGTCAAACTGATACTGGTTGCAAACCACAAGGATCCGGCCCTGGCTGTCGATCTCGATATCGACGGCGTTGCTGTTGCGATCGACATAGTCGACGCGCACCGAGCCATCGATACCAAACGTCGAATCCGGGTTGAGGTCCTGTCCAAGGCGCGTGAGGAGCAGGGACAATCGGCCGTTGGTCCGGCGAACCGAACCGGCCGCAAGGGTCCGGTTCTGGTTGTCGACGATGACCGCCTGGAAGCGACTGTCGTCAAGTTCGTTGACCGCCGGTGCCTTGATGAACAGGCCCTCCAGGGAATCTCCGCGTGGACTGAATCGGGCCAGGCTTGCGCGATAGGTTCCGCCAGATTCGAGCTCGGCGGCAATCAGCAGGCGGCCGGTGGTATCCGTTGCCGAGTCGAAGGCGGTGTAGCGTTCGCCGGGAAGTTGCGGTTGAAGTTCGGTCATCGCGACCATGCCGGGTCCCGTGTCTGCGGGCACGGGGCCATAGTCGGTGGGCACACCGTCCACGGAGAGTTCCGCCGCGCAGAGGGTTCCCACGATGGACCCGGTTGTCGAGAATCCGTCGCATCGCCCGGCCAGCAGTACGCTTCGATCTGTGCGCAAGTGCACTCCTACGAGCTTGTGCAGTCCCGAAACGAGGACTGGCCGTCGTCCTCCCGAAGCGAAGCCCGGGTCATAGAAGCCGTCGGTCGCGGGCGCAGGTCCGCAGGCCAGCAACAGGCCTGCACTGAGCACCAGCAGCACGGCCTGGCGCGGAAGGTACCTGGGCCGCCGGTGTTCGGCGGGTTCGCCGCGCATTGCCTGCCCGGTTCGATGCCGTCCGCTCACGGCTCGCCCTCCTCGAATTCGCTGTGGAAGATCCGCTCGTCCTCGAACATCGCTTCACCGCTGATGAACTGGAGGCCGGGCAGGGCCGCCGACGCGATCAATGTCTGCGCATCGGCAAGGTTTCCGGTTTCCGAGTAGTCGAGCAGAACCACCCGCGCATCGGATACGCAACAACGTGTGCCGATGGCATGGCCGGATCCGTCGGCATTGAGCGACAGGTAGTTTTCGCTGGCACTGTCATCGCGCTGGCTGTCGATGACGGTCGGAGTAGCCGGATCGACCATGCGAACCCTGCCGAAACCGGCAACCATGATCCTTTGCGTGTACGGGTCCCAACCGAGGCCGGTGGCGAACGCGGAGGATTGCAGGCGCGTCGTTTGTCCCGCGTCGAAATCGATACGGCCAAAATGACCGATGATGGATTCGGTACCGGTCGAATAGAAGCTCTCGCCCGACGGCGTGAAAACGATGTCGGTCAGGTTCAGGTCGTCGCCCGTCAGCACGACCGGCGTGCCATTCCCGAAGGGTTGCAGGGGAACCCTGTGCAAGGTCGAGGACCAACCGCAGTAAAGAAATGACCCGGACAGGTCGGGCGCGCATGCGTTGGCGTTGTTGAAGGTTTGCGCGAGGCTGACCTGGCCCGTGCGCAGGTCGAAGCGGCTGACGACGCCGGAACCGGTGACATAGACGAGGAACTCGGAGACAACGATGCCTCCGCCGGCCCCTGCCGTGGCGACCAGCTCCGGCTCCGAGGCGACCAGTGTTCCCTGGCCGTCCCAGTCGATGGCGACCCTGTAGAGTTGCTCGGTCTGCAGTTCGGCCACATAGATGCGGGTGCTCAACGGCGTTCCGGCGTTGGTGGCTCCGATCGAGAAGCCGACGACGCTTGCAGCCGCAATTGTCCATGTGCGCATGAATGCAAACTCCTGTCCGGGATCGGCTCAGGCTATTGCGTCGCCCGGACAATCACCCGGATGGCGACTTCTTTTTTTCTTCATTGCAACTGTCGGGCAACATGTCGAATCATTGGCTGCAGGGCCTCTGGAGTCGTCAAACCGAAATGCGCTTTCGATTCGCCGGATTCATCCTCGACGCCACCGAGCGCCGGCTGCTCGATCCGAGCGGCAACCAGGTCAGCTGTGCGCCAAAGACCCTCGACGCGCTCCGCTTGCTGGCCGAAAAGGGTGGGCAGCTGGTCAGCCGTGACGACTTCCACGAACAGCTGTGGCCGCGCTCGGTGGTTGCGGACGAGACCCTGGCAAAGCTGATCTGGCAGGTTCGCAAGGCGCTCGAACCCGTGGGCGAAGAACTCATCGAGACGGTGCCGCGCCACGGTTACCGGCTGCGCGCTGAGGTTGCCGCGGAGGCGATCGGATCGATCGGGCTGCCCGCAAGCGCCGAATTGCCACCTTCGGTCAGCTCGACGGCTGAGGTCGCTGCGGCGACGCCGGCCGCGCTCGCACGACACCGCGCCAAATCGCAGTTGCTGGTTCCGATCGGCGCAGCGCTGGTCGTTCTGGTCGTGCTGGCCGCACTCGGAGCGCGCGCTGCGCCAAGATTCGCCGCCTCCGCAGGCGGCGCAGGCAGGCAGGGTTCCGGTCATCGAGATCGCCGCAGTGGCCACTGCCGACTCTTCGCCCGGTCTCGAGCCGTGGGTAGGGGAAACACTGGCCGCAGCGCTGGGTCTGGAGCTCGGGCTCGAAGTGGTCCCGGAGCGGGCAGCACGGATCGACCTGCCTGAGGCAGGGAAGCCCTCGAACCTGTTGAATCATCGCGTAGGTGTGGATGACGCGGGGCGATGGCTTTGGGACATGCAGGCAGGTCGCGAGGGACCCCGGCTTTCGTTCGTGATCGATCCCCAGGCCGACGCGCGCAGCCAGATTCGGGTTGTGGCCAATCGCCTGCGGGCGGAAACCGGTGCTTCCACGCCAGGCAGCGCACGCGGCATCGCGCGCGATCTGGCTCTACCGCGGAGTTGGAGTTCCCTTCGCGCCTACGTCGATGCGAGCGCTGCACTGATGCGGCGACAGGGCAGGCACGCCAGTGATCTCCTCGCTCCGGTAGTCGTCGGCGAGCCCGGATTCGTACCCGCCTGGCTGAGTCTTGCGCGCGCCTATTATCTGCAGGCCAGGGACGCCGACGCTGCACGCGCGGCACGCGAGGGCCTGGCCCGTGCCGCACAGGCACCGGCGATCCTGCGCATGGCCCTCGCTGTGCAACTCGACGAGGCGGAAGGGCGATTCGACGAGGCCGCCGAGCGTGCCAATGCCATCCATATGCTCGCGCCGGAACGGTACGACGCAACCCTGACCGCGGCGAGGCTGGCCGGGCACGTCGGTCGAATCGATCGATTCGATGACCTGATCGCCCAGGCCCGGGCCTTG
The DNA here is from genome assembly GCA_036734345.1 of Dokdonella sp. Lineage (GTDB taxonomy): Bacteria > Pseudomonadota > Gammaproteobacteria > Xanthomonadales > Rhodanobacteraceae > Dokdonella. The sequence continues at coordinate 14,346 of DAIMYT010000057.1, forward strand.
AGGCCGGATTGGCCCGAGGTGGATCTTCTCGAGTCGGTCATCATGCTGCGCCGCGGCGACCAGAAGGCCGCGATCGCCAGCGCGGAGTCGGCCGCACGCAAGGCCCTGGCCGTGGGCTGGCAGGACATCGCAGGCGAAGCGCTGTTGAATGCGGCGCGGGCCTATGGCCAGAGCGGGCAATACACCCTTGCGCTCGAACGAGTCGAGACGGCCCGCAAGACGCTGGTCGCCCCCAACGAGGATTTGCTGGCCCAATTGGCCCTGGCCGAAGGCACGGTCTTGTCCGATCTGGGCGAGTACGACCGTGCCAGACAGAGCCTGGCCCAGGCCGAAGCCTGGTTCAGGCCCAACGGCGCGACGTTCGAACTGTCATCGGTGCTGGATATTCAGCGCGCAATCGCCGTGCGGCGGGGCGACAAGCAACGTGCCGCGAAGCTTGCGGACGAGCAATTGCGCCTTGCAGAGGCCAGTGGTGACCGCTACCTCGCCGTCGCGTTCTCGGTACGGATCGCCAACGCATACGTCGAATCCGGCGAAGTGGCGATTGCCAACGAGTGGTTCAGCGCTGCGGTGAAACGGGCATCGGCAATCAACAATCCACAACTGCTGGCCTCGGCCTTGAACGACTGGGCGCGCAGCGCATGGATGGCCGCGGCCGGCGCCGAAGCGCGCGCAGCGGCCACGCGCGCCCTCGAGGTCGCGCTGGGCTCGCAAGACTGGAAGGCGGCCAGCGCGGCCGCCGGCCTGTCCGGTGAGATCGCCCTGTCCAATGGCGACGCGCGACAAGCCGCACAACTGCTCGACCAGGCCCTGGGCTATGCGCGGCGCGGCGACGATCCGCTGCTGCTCGCGGACGTGGCACGCGGGCAATCGGAACTGGCGTTCGCCTGTGGCCGGGTCGAGCAGGCGCATCAGCGCCTGATCGAAGCCCGACAGGCCCTCGCCGTTGTCCCGGGCGGCAGCGAGGAGAGTGCTGAGTCGAACCTTTCCCGGATCCGCCTTGATCTCGTCGAAGCGGAGCTGGCGCTTGAAGGCGGGCCTCCGGCAAGACCCGATGAGGCTCTCCAGAACGCGGAGCAGCTTCTGGCGGGGGGAGGCAACCGCGAGCTGCTTGCCCGGATCACGTTGTTGCGTGCCGAGCAGTTTCTTCGCGACGGCAAGCGCGACCTGACCAGGGCCAGGCTCGATTCGCTGGAAGGTCTCGATTCGCGTGGCCAGAACCGGCTTGACCGCAAGAGGCAACGCCTTGCCCGGGCGCTGGAGAAGGACGACCCGTCGATGATCCGCGGCCCGCGGCCATCCTCATGCGACGAGGCCTTCTCGCAGGCCGGAGGGACGCGGTGAAGACGCAGTCTCCGGGCGCAATCCGACCGGACGCGTGGCTCCCGACATCTTCCCTTCCCGTGTCCTGGATGCGATTGCAATGCAGGCGCTCTGTCGTTGTAATGGCGAGCTGACCGTCATCCCTTGCAAACAGGAAAACCGCCGATGCCCATCATCCGCATGAGTGAACTCGAGCTGCGCGGCAAGCGCGTGCTGATCCGCCAGGATCTAAACGTGCCGATCGAGGATGGGCGCATCACCTCGGAGCAGCGCATCACGGCCTCGCTGCCGACCCTGAGGCTGGCCCTCGAAAAAGGCGCGACCGTGCTCGTGACCTCGCATCTCGGTCGCCCGAAGGAGGGCGTGTGGAGCGAGGCCGATTCGCTGGCCCCGGTTGCCACCCGTCTGGCTGAACTGCTCGGCCGCGAAGTGCCGCTGCGGCGGGACTGGGTCGATGGCGTCGATGTGCCGGAAGGCGGCATCGTGCTGCTCGAGAACTGCCGCATGAATGTCGGCGAGGCGAAGGATGACGAAGCCCTCTCGCGCAAGTACGCCGCGCTTTGCGACGTGTTCGTGATGGACGCCTTCGGCACCGCGCACCGCGCTCAGGCCTCGACCCACGGCGTGATCCGTTTCGCCCGCATTGCCGCCGGCGGGCCGCTGCTGATGGCCGAGCTCGATGCGCTGGCCAAGGCCCTCGAATACCCGGCACGCCCGCTGCTGGCCATCGTGGCCGGTTCCAAGGTGTCGACCAAGCTGACCCTGCTCGAGAACCTCGTCGAGAAGGTCGAGCAGCTCATAGTCGGTGGCGGTATCGCCAACACCTTCCTCGCTGCCGCCGGTCACTCCGTCGGCAAGTCGCTGTGCGAGCCCGATCTGATCGAGACGGCCCGGCGCATCAGCGCAGCCGCGCGCGCGCGCGGCGGCCAGGTGCCGATTCCGGTCGACGTGGTGGTGGCGCCGCGATTCGCCGCGGACGCCCCGGCGACGGTCAAGGCCGTCGGCGACGTCGCCGACGAGGACATGATCCTCGATATCGGCCCGCAGACCTCCGAGCTGTATGCGGCAATGATCGGCAAGGCCGGCACCGTGGTCTGGAACGGTCCGGTCGGCGTCTTCGAGTTCGATGCCTTCGGTGAGGGCACGCGCGTCGTGGCCAATGCGATCGCCCGCTCGGCGGCATTCTCGATCGCCGGCGGCGGCGACACCCTGGCGGCGGTCGACAAGTACGGCATCGCCGACAGGGTCTCCTACATCTCGACCGGCGGCGGGGCCTTCCTCGAATTCCTCGAAGGCCGCGAACTGCCCGCGGTGACCGCGCTGCGTGCCCGCGGCGCCTGATCCGGCCCGCGCCGTGCGCCTCGTCCTGTTCGATCTCGACGGCACCCTGATCGATTCCGAAGCCGGCATCACCGGTTCGATGGCGCACGCATTACGTGCGCTCGAGGTCGAGCCACCGCCCATCGAGGTCCTGCGCGGCTGGATCGGTCCGCCGCTGCAGGCGTCGTTTCCGAGCGTGCTTGGCGACGACGTCGAACGCGTCGATCTGGCCGTCCGTCATTATCTCGAGCGTTTCGAAGCCGTCGGCTGGCGCGAACACACCGTCTATCCGGGCATCGCCGAGCTGCTGGCAGCGCTGAGGGAGCGTGGCGATCGGCTGGCCGTGGTGACCAGCAAGATCATCGGGCAGGCACGACGTATCGTCGGCCATTTGCCGTTCGGCCATCTGTTCGACGGCGTTTTCGGCCCCGAGCTCGGCGTGCGCACGAGCGAGAAGGCCGCCCTGGTCGGCCAGGCCATGCGCGAACTCGGTGGCACGGCACTGCAGACCCGCATGATCGGCGACCGTCGCTTCGATATCGAAGGCGCGCGGGCCAGCGGCGTGCGCGGCATCGGCGTGCTCTGGGGCTTTGGCCAGGCCGCGGAACTGCGCGAGGCCGGTGCCGACCACATCGTGGCCAAACCGGACGAGCTTCTCGAATGTCTTTGAGGACATTCCTGCCTGCACCGCCGGCAAGGGATGCTTGCCGGCAATGAATAGGAATGCATAGAGCTGTTTGATGCATCTGCCGGTCAATCAGCTGTGATAGGTTCAGGCGCTGATAAACAGGAGTGGATGGATGTCAGAGCAACTGCGTCGCACACGGATCATCGCCACGCTCGGCCCCGCCACCGATGCGCCGGGCATGCTCAGGAGCGTCCTCGAGGAAGGCGTCGACGTGGTGCGCCTCAATTTCTCCCATGGCAAGGCCGACGATCATCGGGCACGGGCCGCCGCGGTGCGCTCCGTCGCCGCCGAACTCGGCCGCGAAGTCGCCATACTCGGCGACCTGCAGGGCCCCAAGATCCGCGTCGAACGCTTCGCCGACGGCGCCGTCCATCTCGATGCCGGCGCTTCGTTCACGCTGGACTGCCGCGCCGATGCGGCGCCCGGAGACATCACGCGCGTGGGTGTCGGCTACCTCGACCTCTGGCGCGACGTGAAGAAAGGCGACCTGCTGCTGCTCGACGATGGCCTGATTGCGCTCGATGTCGTCGAAGTGGTGCCCGAACAGGTGCATTGCCGCGTTGTGATCGGCGGACGCCTGTCCGACCGCAAGGGCATCAACCGCCAGGGCGGCGGATTGACCGTCGCGGCGCTGTCGGACAAGGACCGGCGCGATATCGAGCTTGCCGCCGAGCTCCAGGTCGAGTTCCTCGCCGTGTCCTTCGTCAAGAGTGCGGCGGACGTCGAGCAGGCGCGCAAGCTGTTGCACGAAGCCGGTGGTGATGCCGCCATCGTGGCCAAGATCGAACGCACCGAGGCGATCGCCGCGCTCGGCGAGATCATCGATGCCAGCGACGTGGTCATGGTCGCGCGCGGCGACCTCGGCGTTGAGATCGGCGATGCCGAGCTGCCGGGCCTGCAGAAGAAGATCATCCGCGAAACGCTGGAACGCAGCCGCGTCGTCATCACCGCGACGCAGATGATGCAGTCGATGGTCGAGTCGCCGATACCGACGCGTGCAGAAGTGCTCGACGTCGCCAATGCGGTCATCGACGGCACCGACGCGGTGATGCTTTCGCAGGAAACCGCGTCGGGACGGCATCCGGACAAGGCGGTCGCGGCGATGCGCAGGGTATGCCTCGGCGCCGAGCGCCAGTTCGAGCCGCCATCCGACGTGGCGCCCGGCGCGCGCGTGCTCGACCGCACCGACCAGGCGATCGCCCTGGCGACGATGTTCCTCGCCGATCGCATCAGCGTGCGCGCGATCGTCGCCCTGACCGAGACCGGCACCACGGCGCGCTGGCTCTCGAGGCACCGCTCGAGCGTGCCGATCTACGCGCTTTCGCGCAATGGCGCCGCGCGCCGGCGCATGCTGCTGTACCGCGACGTCCACCCGATCGAATTCGATCCGCACGATGTCGGGCCGACCCAGGCCGCCCGCGCCGCGATCCAGCATTTGTTCAATCTCGGCCATCTTGTCGTGGACGATCGCGTGATCCTGACTACCGGCGACCATACCGGTCAGCTGGGTGGCACCAATACGCTGAAGTTGTTGCGGGTTGGGGTTGGGGGATTGGCGGAGGGATTGGGGGATCTTTGATCCTTTCGCCGTCGTCCCGGCGCAGGCCGGGACCCAGTTCCTCGCTTCTTCTTGTTCTTTACGTAGCTCCGCGGCGCATAGTTGCCAAAAGGCTTTCACTCGCCTTCGGCGAGCGAAAGCTGTGCTCTGGTTTGGCTCCGTGAAGGGGCGTCAGGAACCAGGCGATCGCACCATCAACGCCAGATTCGCTATCCTCGGCCAAACCGAATCGGAGAGAGAACCATGTTCCTGCGCAAGATGATCCTGGCGATAGGCTGCGTCGCGCTCGCGTCGCACGCGACCGCGCAAAAGGTCCCGCGCTCGGTCAAGCCCGAGGACCTCGAGAAATACTGGGTGATGATGAAGGACTCGGTCGAGGGCAATGCGCCGCTTGGCGGCAAGAACATGGACCAGTCCGGCTGCGCGGCGGTTTCCTTCATCGTCGAAGGCAATGGCAGGACCAGCAACATCACGATCGAGAAGGTCGAGCCGGCGGGTGGGCTGGGCGAGCTGGCCGCGAGTATCGCGTCGAATCTCCAGTTCGAACCGACCATCACCAATGCCGGACGCGACCGCGTGTTCAGCTCGCTGATTTTCCCGTTCAATCTTCCGGCCGATCCCGAGGCGCGCAAGACGATCATGCAGCGCTGCGTGATCCCGGCACGGCGCTGGGGCGCGAAAAAGCCGGGGAAATAAGGACTTGCGTCGAGCCCGGGCGCCGCTGCGAGGGTCGTTCACGGAGCCGGGCACGACCTTTGGCCGACTGCAGTCGTGCGCGAACTGGCCTATACTCCGCGCCCCTGAGCATCCCAACCCTTCCTGACCGGCACCCCGGGTGGCGGCACAACGCATTTGTTTCTGGAGTGGTCCATCCATGAGTATCGAGCAGCTTGAAAGCATCGCCCAGGCCATGGTTGCCCCGGGCAAGGGCATCATCGCCATCGACGAATCGAACAACACGATCAAGAAGCGCTTCGACGCCGTCGGCGTACCCAACACCGAAGAGAATCGCCGCGCCTACCGCGAAATGCTGCTGACCACGCCCGGCCTGAACCAGCATATTTCCGGCGCCATCCTTTATGACGAGACGATCCGCCAGTCGACCAAGGCCGGCGTGCCGTTCACCAAGGTCATGCTCGACGCCGGCATCCTGCCCGGCATCAAGGTCGACAAGGGCCCGTTCCCGCTGGCCGGATTTCCAGGCGAGCTGGTTACCGAGGGCCTCGATGGCCTGCGCGAGCGCCTCAACGAATACGCCCGGCTCGGCGCCAAGTTCGCCAAGTGGCGCGCGGTCATCACGATCAGCGGCGATGCGCCGAGCGGTACCTGCATCGAAGCGAACTGCCACGCCCTGGCGCGCTATGCCGCGCTGTGCCAGGAAGCCGGCATCGTGCCGATGGTCGAGCCCGAGGTGCTGATGGATGGCACGCACGATATCGACGAATGCTACGAAGTGACCGAAGCGACCCTGCGCAGCCTGTTCGCTTCGCTGTACGAGCAGAACGTGCTCCTCGAGGGCACCATCCTCAAGGCCAGCATGGTCCTTGCCGGCAAGGATTGCCCGGAGCAATCGGACACCGACGACGTGGCCGATGCGACCATCCGTTGCCTCAAGGCGTCGGTGCCGGCTTCGTTGCCGGGCATCGTGTTCCTCTCGGGTGGCCAGTCCGACGAGCAGGCCACGTCCAACCTCAATGCGATGAACCAGCAGGGGCCGCACCCGTGGCCGCTGTCGTTCTCCTACGGACGTGCCATGCAGCAGGCGGCACTGAAGCTCTGGGGCAAGGACATGGCAGCCAATTTCGCGGCAGCGCAGAGCACCGTCGCCCACCGCGCGAAGGAAAACGGCCTGGCCGCGCTCGGGCAGTGGAAGAAGGGCGCGTGAGCCGCGTTCAGTCGGCTTCCTGCGACGCAATGACGGGCGCCCCAGGGCGCCCGTTTTCGTTGTCGCCGGCGTTGGCTGCGGGAAACCCCGCGTCGACGACCCGCACGTACACCGCCATGAGCACGTCAAACGTGGTTTTCAACAGGGTGAAGACGACCAGCGGAAACATGCCGTTCCAGCTTCCGTCGATGCACGCAATCAGGACGATGGTGAAGTGCATCGGGAAGACGCGCAGGTAGGGGAGGCGACGCAAGGCATCCAGGCGTGGCTTGCGCAGGGCGTCGCGGATCCTGGCCCGGCGCTCGCCCAGCCAATTGCCCAGGACAAACGTGGCGCCACCCAGCAGCACCCAGCGCAGTTCGCCTTCGGGCAGGTCGACCTTGAGCAGCAGGACCGCCATGTAGAACAGATGCACTATCGTGTAGTGCGCGATGAAGTTGGAGGTCGCCTCGCGCTTGCCTTCTTCCGTTTCGGGCACGCGTCGTCCCTTGAGGCGTAGCCCTTCTGCGCTGAAAGCGTGCAAGGCCAGCATCCGCCGTCGGGCGAGGAATCCGATGGCGACACTCTGTATCCAGTAGGGCCAGAAAAGCAGGGACGCAGGCCAGTCATTGCGGATCGCGAAGACCAGGACCAGTGAATTGCTGGCCAGCACCCACAGGACTTCCGCCCATGCCCCGCGGGACATGTTCCTGAAAAAATCCATCGTCAACCATCCCCCGGCATCGAAGCCGGGGAACGTCGAAGGCGTCCCGGCGTGAAGCTGGATTATCCGCTTCTAGCCGAGCGACGCCAGCCACTCGTCATCGGTCCAGCAGCTGGCGCCGTCGGAGTGGTGGCAGATGTTGTCCCAGTTCCAGCCCGTGAGCACGGCAGCGAAACCGCGTACCGTGCCC
>DAIMYT010000058.1:0-21253 GCA_036734345.1 Dokdonella sp.
CGATGCTCTTGCGCAGGATTGGAGAAAAGCATCGCGGCTGAAGCCGCTTCCTACGGGGTAGGAACCGCAGGACCCGTAGCAGGATCCCGCGCCGTTATTCGCCTGCGGAATCCTGGCGACGCGTTACTTCACGCCGTGCATGAGCTTGTTGATCAGCGGAGCGATCAGGAACAGCAGTACGCCGGCGCCGAGCAGCAGCCAGAAGCTGAACGTGAAGCCGGTGAGCGCCGAGGCCACGGTCATGCCCGTCTCGCCGCTGACCGAGCCGGCGAAGATGCCCGACAGGTTGTTGCCGATTGCCGTGCTGAGGAACCATCCGCCCATGGCCAGGCCGACGAAGCGCAACGGCGCCAGCTTGGTCACCATCGACAGTCCGATCGGCGACAGGCAAAGCTCGCCGGCCGTCTGCAGCACGTAGACCAGGACCAGCGGCCAGAACGGAATCAGACCGTCGGGGCCGACCAGGTTGGTCAGCGCATACATGAGGACGAGGAACGCAATTGCATTGCCGAGCAGGCCGAGGCCGAACTTGCGCGGGATCGACGGCTCCATCTTCTTGCGCCCGAGGTAGCCCCAGGTCATGGCGGCGATCGGAGCGAGCAGCACGATGGCGACCGGATTGACCGACTGGAACCAGCCGACCGGGAATTCCCAGCCACCGAACATCTTGCGATCGACGATGCCTTCGGCGAGGAAGTTGAACGAGCTGCCGGCCTGTTCGAAGAACATCCAGAACAGCACGTTGAACCCGAAGATGATCAGCATGGCGATGACGCGATGGGTCTGAACCTTGCCTTCGCGAATCGCCTCGACCAGCAGCATGATGGCCAGCCCGATGAACAGCGTCAGCAGCACCCAGGCCAGGATCTCGGCGCCGACCTTGTCGATCAGCAGGTAGACGATGGGCACCGCGACCGCCGCGCCGACGATGACGGCGAGCAGGTTCTTCGTGCCATTGCGATCGGCCGGCGGCTCGCCGATGCCCTTGAGCTGGCGACGGCCGAACCAGAACCAGAGGAAACTGATGATCATGCCGGCGCCGGTGGCGGCGAAGACGACCTTGTAATTCTGCTGCATCGGCGTATCGGTGATCACGCTGGCCAGCCAGCCCGTCACCAGCGGCGCGACCAGCGCGCCGGCATTGATGCCCATGTAGAAGATCGTGAAGCCGCGATCGCGGCGGTCGTCGTCGACGGCGTAGAGCTGGCCGACCATGGTCGAGATGTTCGGCTTGAACAGGCCGTTGCCGACGATGACCAGGGACAGGCCCAGTACGAACAGGTCCTGGTTCGGCAGCATGATCGTGAACAGGCCGGCGGCCATGATCACGGCGCCGAGCAGGATCGAGCGCTGGTAGCCGATGATGCGGTCGGCGACATAGCCGCCGAACAGGGCGGTGGCGTAGACAAGGGCGAGGAAAGCGCCGTAGGTGCGGCTCGCATAAGCCTGGCCGGATGCGTCGCCGTCGAAGAACTGCGCGACGATATAGAGCGTCAACGCCCAGCGCATGCCATAGAACGCGAAGCGCTCCCAGAACTCGGTCATGAACAGCATCCACAGCGGGCGCGGATGCCCCAGCGTGTCCTTGAATTCGTAGGGCGGTGGAGCGGGTGTCGCCGAGTCGGTGGCGCCGGTCATGCAGTTCTCCGTCGATGAACAGTGGTTAACCGGGCGAGGATCACCGACAGCGCCGCTCGCGTCAATTGCGCGTAGCTGAACGCAGCGCGCGATGCTGCGTCGCACCAACGCGCCGCAGGGCGCTCAGGTTCCGATCACGGTGCGCACGTCGAGGAGTTCCGGAAAGAAGGTCAGGTCCAGGGCCTTCTTCAGGAACGACACGCCGGACGAGCCGCCGGTGCCGCGCTTGTGGCCGATGATGCGCTCGACGGTCTTCATGTGGCGGAAACGCCAGAGCTGGAACGACTCCTCGACGTCGACGAGCTGTTCGCAGAAGTGGTACTCCGACCAGAACTCGTCGGCATTTTCGTAAATGCGCTTGAACACCGGGACCAGGTCCGCCCGGTAACGGTGCGGCTGCGACCAGTCGCGTTCGATGCAACCGGCGGGAATGGCATGGCCGGCGCGGTGCAGGAAGCGGAGGAATTCATCGTAGAGGCTGGGCGCCTCGAGCGCCTGGCGCAGGTCGGACTGGCGCGGCGGGTCGTGGTCGAACACGGCGAGCATGTCGGCGTTCTTGTTGCCGAGCAGGAACTCGATCATGCGGTACTGGTGCGACTGGAAGCCCGACGCCGGGCCCAGCGCGTCGCGGAACTGCTGGTACTCGGTCGGTGTCAGTGTCTCGAGCACGGCCCACTGCTCGAACAGCTGGCGCTGGATCTGCTTGACCCGGGCCAGGATCTTCAGGCACGAGTCGGTCTGGTCGATGGCGAGCAGGCCGATCGCGGCCTGCAGTTCGTGGATGACCAGCTTCATCCACAGCTCGCTGACGTGGTGCTGGATGATGAACAGCATTTCGTCGTGGTGCAGCGGGTTGCTGATCGGCTTCTGCGCAGACAACAAGGTATCGAGTTGCAGATATCCGCCGTAAGTCAGGCGGTCGCGCAGATCCACCTCGATGCCTTGTTCGAGTTCGCGTCGGTTTTCCATGGCGCTTGCGGTTTCCGCAGGAATCGAACCCGGCAACCTACCGGAGGCGGAGACTGATCGCCAGTCCCGCCAGTGCGGGCGCGTAGGGTCGTGCATTGCTGCGGGGGGCCTTGCGTGCCGGCGCGACGCTTGCTATCAAGTACGCACTCGTCGTGGCGCAGGGCCACGCTTCGGCACAGTCTCGAGCCGTCCGGCACTGGATCCGGATTCCGCACGAAACGTTCGCGCCGTTCCCGCAGATCCGCCGGTCCTCCGGGCGGAGCGCAGCGACGACATGTCACAGCTCCGGCCGAAATTTGGCCAATTCGCGCCGCCATTGCGAGGCGTGTTCCAGTGGAGAAGCCCGTGCCAATCGTCGCCACGTTCGAAATCGAATACCTGCAGTACCTCGATGCCGAGGGCAAGCTGGTCCGCTCCGACCTCCCGGCATTCGCCCGCGACGTCAAGCAACTGGTCAAGCTGTACCAGGAAATGCTCATGGTGCGCATCTTCGATGCCAAGGCGATCGCACTTCAGCGCACCGGAAAGCTGGGCACCTACGCGCCGTGCCTCGGCCACGAGGCGACCTACCTGGCCATCGGCAGCGCCATGCAGGAGGACGATTCCTTTGCCTGCAGCTACCGCGAATATGGCGCGCAGTTCCACCGTGGCGTGAAGCCGCGCGAGCTGCTCCTGTACTGGGGCGGCGACGAACGCGGCAGCAACTTCTCCGGCCCCGCGCACGACTTCGCCTGGTGCGTGCCGATCGGCACCCAGTGCCTGCACGCGGCGGGTTCCGCGCTGGCCTTCAAGATCCGCAAGGAGCCGCGCGTGGCGGTTTGCACGATCGGCGACGGCGGTTCGTCGAAAGCCGATTTCAACAGCGCGCTCAATGTCGCCGGCGCCATGACGCTGCCGCTGGTCGCGGTGATCGTCAACAACCAGTGGGCGATTTCGGTGCCGCGCGATGCGCAGACCGGGGCGAAAACTCTGGCCCAGAAAGGCATCGCCGCTGGCCTTGAATGCCTGCAGGTCGATGGCAACGACCTGATCGCGATGCGCGCTGCGATGGATCACGCGCTCAAGCGTGCCCGCCACGGGCATGGCGGCATGGTCATCGAGGCGGTGACCTACCGGTTGTCCGACCACACCACGGCCGACGACGCGCGCCGCTACCGTTCCGAGCAGGAGGTCAAGGACGCCTGGGATCGCGAGCCGCTGCGACGCATGAAGACCTACCTGATGTCACTGAACGCCTGGACCGAGGACGAGGAGACGGCCTGGAAGGCACAGTGCGCGAAGTACGTGGATGCCGAGGTGAATGCCTACCTCGAGACGAAAACGCAGCCGGTCGAAGCGATGTTCGATTACACCTATGCGGAACTCCCGCCCGACCTGCAGGCCCAGCGCGCGGAAGTCCTCGCGGCGGCCAAGCACTGACCCATCGATCACCGACCTGCCCGCGCGGCATAGCGAATACGGAACGACATGGCCCAGATTACCCTGATCGAAGCAGTCACCCAGGCCCTGGCCTGGGAAATGGAACACGACCCGAGCGTGATCGTGCTCGGCGAAGATGTCGGCATCAACGGCGGTGTCTTCAGGGCCACCCAGGGCCTGCTCGACAAATTCGGCGCCGACCGCGTCATCGATACCCCGCTCGACGAGACGACGATCGGCGGCATCACCGTCGGCCTTGCCGCGCAAGGCATGAAGCCGGTCGCCGAAGCGCAATTCGAGGGCTTCATCTACGGCATGCTCGAACAGATCATTTGCCACGCCGCGCGCATGCGCAACCGGACGCGCGGGCGCATGACCGTGCCGGCGGTCTGGCGCGCCCCCTGGGGTGGCGGCATCCGTGCGCCGGAACATCACTCGGAAGCGAACGAAGCGCTGTTCACCAACGTGCCCGGCCTGCGCGTCGTGCTGCCGTCGTCACCCGGGCGCGCCTACGGCCTGCTGCTCGCGGCGATCCGCGATCCGGATCCGGTCATCTTCTTCGAGCCCAAGCGCATCTACCGCCAGTACAAGGAAGAGGTCCCCGACGACGGCGAAGCGCTGCCGCTCGACGTCTGCTTCGTGCTGCGCGATGGCGGCGACGTGACCCTCGTCACCTGGGGCGCGCAGGTCAAGGAAACCCTCGAGGCCGCCGACAAGCTCGCCGCGGAAGGCATCAGCGCCGAGGTGATCGACGTGGCCACCCTGAAGCCGCTCGACTTCGACACGATCCATGAATCGGTGCGCAAGACCGGACGCTGCGTGATCGTCCACGAGGCACCGCGCACGGCCGGCTTCGGCGCCGAGATCTCGGCGCGCCTGGCCGAGCATGCGCTGTATGACCTGGTCGCGCCGGTCGAGCGCGTCACCGGCTACGACACCCACATACCGCTGTTCCGGCTCGAGATGAAATACCTGCCCAGCGTCGACAGGATCGTCGCTGCGGCGAAGCGAACACTGGCAGTCAGCTGACCCGACGGAGTCGATGCATGAGCGAGACCAAGACATTCCACCTGCCGGATCTCGGCGAAGGCCTGCCCGATGCCACCATCGTCGAATGGTTCGTCAAGCCGGGCGATATCGCGCGGCTCGATGAACCGCTGGTCTCGATGGAGACGGCCAAGGCCGTGGTCGAGGTGCCGTCCCCGTTTTCCGGCAAGGTCGTCAAGCAGCACGGCAACGCCGGCGACGTCATCGAGACCGGGGCGGCGCTGATCGACATCGAACTCGACGCGAGCCAGCCGCAGCGCGCCGACGCCGAGGAGACCGGCCATCACCATGGCCCGCCGAAGGCCGCCAAGGCGCAACCGGCGGCAGCGGCGAAGGACGCGAAGGAACAGAAGGCGCCCGCGCGTGCCGACTCCGGTACGGTCGTCGGCGCCATGGAGGCCGGCGACCACGTGCACACCGAGCAGACCTCGAGCGTCGGCGGCGTCAAGGCCGTGCCCGCCGTGCGCGCGCTGGCGAAAAAGCTCGGCGTCGACCTGGCCCGGGTCAAGCCGAGCGGTGCCGACGGCGTGGTGACCCTGAAGGACGTGAAAAGCGCCGCCGCGGCCGGAACGGCGCAGGCGGGTTCAGCGCCAGCTGCTGCGCGCCCGGTTGCCGCGAGCAGTGCGCCGGCGCCGGTTGCGCAGCGCCCGGCCAGCGCACGCACGGCGCTGTCGGCATCGGGCCAGCCGATGCGCACGACACCACCGACGCAGAGCGCCAGCGGACAACCCGAACAACTGAAAGGCGTGCGCCGCAACATGGCGCGCGTCATGGCGGCGGCACACGCGCAGGTGGTGCCGACCATGCTCTGCGACGATGCCGACATCCACGCCTGGGCGCCCGGCAACGACATCACCGTGCGCCTGATCCGCTCGCTGGTGCGCGCCTGCAAGGAAGTGCCGGCGATGAATGCCTGGTTCGACGGCGAGAACCTGACGCGCACGCTGCATCCGCAGGTCGACATCGGCATCGCGGTGGACACCGACGATGGCCTGTTCGTGCCCGCACTTCGCAATGCCGACGTGCTCGATGCGAATGGCATCCGCCAGGCCATCAATCGCCTGCGCGACCAGGTCGTCAACCGCAGCATCCCGGCCGAGGAACTGAAGGGCTACACGATCTCGCTGTCCAATTTCGGCGTGTTCGCCGGCCGCTACGCGACGCCGATCGTGGTGCCGCCCACCGTCGCGATCGTCGCCGCTGGCAAGGGCCGCCACCAGATGACGCCGGTGATGGGCGGCTTCGAATCGCACAAGGTCATTCCGCTTTCGCTGACTTTCGACCATCGGGCGGCGACGGGCGGCGAAGCCGCGCGTTTCCTCAAGGCCATGCTCGACGACCTGGCGCGGCCGAACTGATTCCGCGCGCTGCCCCTGGCTCTTGCAGGAGCGCCCTTCGACAGGCTCGGGACAGGCCTCCAGGCGCGAGCCATTTCGGAACATTGCAACAAACGCTCGCCCCTGAAGGGGCTCCTACAGTTGATTGTGTCGTGCCCGCTCCCGGGAACCGGCACTATCTGGACTTGGGCGGCTCTCCGGTGTCCTCGTAACCGACGATGTCGAGGTCGAATCCGGCCAGGCCGACCAGCTTGCGCGGGGTGCCGAGTACGCGCAGGTGACGCACGCCGAGATCGGAGAGGATCTGCGCGCCGAGGCCATGTTGCCGCCATTCCCGGACCGTATCGCCGGAGCCCATTGCCGGCTTGCCCGCCAGGCTGTCGAGCAGGGCTTCGGCTTCGCCCGCTTCGCTGAGCACGACGACCACGCCGCGCTCCTCGGCGGCGATGCGCCGCAAGGCGGCGGTCACGGTCAGGCCGAGATCATCGCGGCGCAGGTGCAGTACATCGGACAACGTGTTGCGCACGTGCACGCGGGTCAGCACGGGCTTGCCGTCGTCGACCTTGCCGCGCACGAGCGCGAAATGCAGGGCCTTGTGCACGAGGTCGCGCCAGACCACCAAACGGAAGGCACCGAACTCGGTATCGACTTCGACATCCTGCACGCGCTCGATCGTGTTCTCGGTCTGCAGGCGATAACGGATCAGGTCGGCGATCGTGCCGATCTTCAGGCCATGCCGGCGCGCGAATTCCTCGAGCGCCGGCCGTCGCGCCATGGTGCCGTCCTCGTCCATCACTTCGACGATGACGCCGGCCGGTTCGAGGCCGGCCAGGGTAGCCAGGTCGCAGGCCGCCTCGGTATGTCCGGCGCGCACGAGGACGCCGCCGGTCTGCGCGGTGAGCGGGAAGATGTGGCCGGGCTGGGCCAGATGCTCGGGTCGCGCGTCCTTCGCCACGGCGGTGCGGATCGTGTGCGCGCGGTCGTAGGCCGAAATACCCGTGGTCACGCCCTCGGCGGCCTCGATCGAAACCGTGAAGTTGGTGTGGTGCGAGGAAGTATTGTTGTGCACCATCGGCTTCAGGCCGAGCTGCCGGCAACGCGCCGCCGTCAGGGTCAGGCAGACCAGGCCGCGCGCTTCGCGGACCATGAAGTTGACGTCTTCCGGACGCACTTTTTCCGCGGCCATGACGAGGTCGCCCTCGTTCTCGCGGTCCTCGTCGTCGAGGATCACGACCATGCGGCCGGCGCGGATGTCTTCGAGGATTTCGGGGATCGTGTTGAAGCTCATTGCGGGTGTCCGTTGAATCGTGTGAATGCTTTCTTGCCCTGTAGGAGCCCCTTCAGGGGCGATGCACTTCGTTCGGCATCAAGTGCAGGAGCATCGCCCCTGAAGGGGGCTCCTACATGGGCTGATTTTGCGTGTCGCGGAAATCGATAAGGCGTTCGGCATAGCGCGCCATCAAGTCGACCTCGATATTGACCGCATCGCCGATGCGGCGCTCTCCGAAGGCCGTCACTTGCTGGGTATGCGGGATCAGGTTGACGCCGAAGCGCAAGCCGTCGACTTCGTTGACGGTCAGGCTGACGCCGTCGATGCAGACCGAGCCCTTGCCCGCGATATAGCGCGCCAGCTGCGCCGGCACCTCGAAGGTCCAGCGCTGCGAGCGCGCATCGGCGTGGATGTCGACGATACGACCAACGCCATCGACGTGGCCGGACACCAGGTGGCCACCGAGGCGGTCGTTGAGGCGCAGCGCCTTCTCCAGATTGACCGCCGCACCCGGCTGCAGCGTACCGAGCGTGGTCAGTTTCAGCGTTTCCAGCGAGACATCGGCAGCGAACCGGTCCTGTGTGATATCGAGCGCGGTCAGACAGACGCCGGACACGGCGATGCTGTCGCCCGTATCCACGTCATCGAGCCCCAGCGTCCCGCTGGCGAAGACCATGCGACGGTCGCCGCCGCGATCTTCGCTGGCGAGGAGCTTGCCGATCGACTGGATGATTCCGGTAAACACTCAGTTCTCCCGTGGACGCAGCAACCAGCGACTGTCCTGCCCGAGCATGCGCTGGTCGACCATCGTCAGTTTCCAGCGATCGCTCATCCCGGCCAGTCCGGGCAAGGCGAGCAGCGGCTTCGCCGCATCGCCGAGCAGGACCGGCGCGATGTAGAGCAGGAGTTCGTCGACCAGTCCCTGCGCAAACAGCGCGCCGCACAGCGTGGCGCCTGCCTCGACCTGGATCTCGTTGACTTCCCTCTCCGCCAGCAAGGCCATCAAGGCAGACAGGTCGAGCCGATCGGCATGGATTTCAAGCGGCGCGAGTTCGACGCGGGCGAAGCGGTCGTCGACGGGCGCCGAGCCCGCAGCGTGGACGACCAGGGTCGGCGCGCTGCCATCGAGCACGTTGGCGCCGCGCGGAGTGCGCAGGTTGCGGTCGAGGATGACGCGCCACGGCGCGACTGCTTCGGCTTCGGGCAGGCGCACGGTCAGCCGCGGATCATCGGCCAGTACGGTGCCGACTCCGGTCAGCAGGGCCGAACTGCGCGCGCGCCAGTGCTGCACGTCGGCACGCGCCGCTTCGCCCGTGATCCATTTCGATTCGCCGCTGGCCAGGGCGGTGCGGCCGTCAAGGCTCATGGCCAGCTTGAGGCGGGTCCACGGCCGCTTGCGCCCGACCCGTGCGAGGAAGCCGCGATTGAGCTCGCGCGCCGCCTCGGCCATCAGTCCGGTCTCGACCTGGATGCCGGCATCGCGCAGTTTGCCGATGCCGCGCCCGTCAACCTCGGCGAACGGATCCGCGTGGGCAATGACGACGCGCGCGACACCTGCCGCGATGAGGGCGTCGGCGCACGGCGGCGTGCGCCCGAAATGCGCGCAGGGCTCCAGGGTGACATAGGCGGTGGCGCCACGACTGCGTTCGCCGGCTTCAGCCAGCGCGAACACTTCGGCATGCGCACCGCCGGCGCGCCGATGCCAGCCGCTGCCGACGACCTCGTCGCCATGCGCGATGACGCAGCCCACGCGCGGATTCGGCTGGGTCGTGAACAGTCCGCGCCCGGCAAGGCGCAGCGCCTGCGCCATATGCGCATGGTCGATGAAGCTGAAGGCGGGCGCGGTCACCTCGAAACTCGCACCGCGGAGTCAGGCCTTGCCCTTGCGCGAGACCACCTCGGCGAGCAGCGGAAGCTGCATGCCCTCCAGCGCCGGCAGGTCGCGTTCGAGTTTCTCGATCTCCTCGCGGAACGCCTGCACGTCCTCGAAACTCCGATAGACCGAAGCGAAGCGCACATAGGCGACCTGGTCGAGCTTCTTCAGCTCGCGCATGACCAGTTCACCGACGCGCAAGGAAGGCACTTCACGCTCGCCACTGCGGCGCAGGTCGTCGATGACGACACGCACGGCGGCATCGACCTGGTCGCTGGCGACCGGACGCTTCTGCAGGGCGCGGCTGAAACTGGTGCGCAGCTTGCGCTCGTCGAATGGCTCGCGGCGACCGTCCGACTTGACCATGGCCGGCAGCTTCAGCTCGGCCGTCTCGAAGGTATTGAAGCGCTCGCCACAGTGCTCGCACTCACGCCGGCGCCGGATCGTCGCGCCATCGTCGGACACGCGCGAGTCGATCACGCGGGTGTCTTCATGCTGGCAGAAGGGGCAGTGCATCAAATGGCCGGGAATGGGGAATAGGGAATGGGGAATGGGTTTAAAGCAGTCAACGAATCCGTGGCGGAATATGACACCGAGATAGCGAACCGACTTTTACCGATTCCCCATTCCCCATTCCCCACTCCCGGCTTCTCAGCCATACACCGGATACGCCTTGCATTGCGCGGTGACCTTTTCGCGGACCGCGGCGATGACCTTGTCGTCGTTCGGTGCATCGAGCACGTCGGCGATCCAGCCGGCGAGGTCCGCGCAGTCGTTCTCGCGGTAGCCGCGCGTGGTTACGGCCGGGGTGCCGATGCGCAGGCCGGAGGTGACGAAGGGCGAGCGCGGATCGTTCGGCACGGCATTCTTGTTGACCGTGATGTGGGCCTTGCCGAGCGCGGCCTCGGCGTCCTTGCCGCTGGACTCGCGGCCGATCAGGTCGATCAGCATGAGGTGGTTCTCGGTGCCGCCCGAGACGATCTTGTAGCCGCGCGCCATCAGGGTCTTCGCCATGGCCTTGGCGTTGGCCACGACCTGGGCCTGGTACGCCTTGAACTCGGGCTGCAGCGCTTCGAGGAAAGCCACCGCCTTGGCCGCGATCACGTGCATCAGCGGCCCGCCCTGGATGCCCGGGAATACGATCGATTGCAGTTTCTTTTCGCGCTCCTCGCCGAGCCCCTTGGCGATGATGAAGCCGCCGCGCGGTCCGCGCAGGGTCTTGTGCGTGGTCGAGGCGACCACGTGCGCGTGCGGCACCGGCGTCGGGTAGACGCCGGCGGCGATCAGGCCGGCCACGTGGGCCATGTCGACGAAGAAGATCGCTCCGACCTTGTCGGCGATGGCGCGCATGCGCGCCCAGTCGACGACCTGCGAGTAGGCGCTGAAGCCGCCGATCAGCATCTTCGGCTTGTGCTCGACGGCCAGGCGTTCGACCTCGTCGTAATCGATCAGGCCCTGTTCGTTGACGCCGTACTGGACGGCGTTGAACAGCTTGCCGGAGATGTTCGGCTTGGCGCCGTGGGTGAGATGTCCGCCATGCGCGAGGCTCATGCCGAGGATCGTGTCGCCGGGAGTGAGCAGGGCCAGGTAGACCGCCTGGTTGGCCTGCGAGCCCGAATGCGGCTGGACGTTGGCGTAGTCGGCGTCGAACAGCTGCTTGAGCCGTTCGATGGCGAGGCGCTCGGCGATATCGACGTATTCACAGCCGCCGTAGTAGCGCTTGCCCGGGTAGCCTTCGGCATACTTGTTGGTCATGACCGAGCCCTGCGCCTCGAGCACGCGGGGACTCGCGTAGTTCTCCGACGCAATCAATTCGACATGATCTTCCTGACGCGCGGCTTCGGCGCTGATCGCGCCAGCCAGCTCCGGATCGAAACCCTCGATACGCAAACCCTTGGAAAACATCGACAAACTCTCGGCAGCCATGGCGGGATGCGCATGTTACCGCGTTGCAGCACCGATGACGGAATCGGGCTGCGCCAGGGCCCTGGCCGCGCCCCGGCGGGAGGCGCCCTAGTGCTCGGGGGCGAGCAGCTCGATGGCCATGACCAGGGCGTCTTCCCGGGTGCGCTTGCCGGGATAGTAGTTGGGCCGCTTGCCGATTTCATTGAAGCCGGCGCTGTCGTAGAGCGCAATGGCCGCCTTGTTCGAGGGACGGACTTCGAGGAAAACGCGTTCGGCCCGGTGCCAGCGGGCCAGGTCGAGCAGGCGCGCGAGCACGCGCCGGCCATGGCCCCTGCCCTGTTCGGCTGGCGCCACGCAAAGATTGAGGATGTGCGCTTCGCCGCCGGCGACCGAGAGCACGCCGTAGCCGATGATCTCGGCGGAGCGCTCGAGCACCCAGCACTCGTATCCGGCGGCGAGGCAGTCGCGGAAGATGCCGAACGTCCACGGATAGGGGTAGGCGGTCAGCTCGATGCGCGAGATCGCCTCGAGATCGTCGCGGCGCATCGCGCGAAAGTTCGAGATCGGTTCCTGCAGGTTCGCAACCATGGGCAGCCCGATCAATCCCTGCGGCGGGTGGCGCCTGACTGGCGGGCCAACCGTTTGATCTCGCCCCAGAGCGCCTACTTGGCGGCCGCATTGCGTGCCAGTTGCGCCGGCACGGCAGTGACGACCCAGGCTATTTCGTTCTGGCGCTGGGCCGGCATGCCGGCGCCGAGCTGGCGGGCCAGCGCCTCGCCGAGCACGAGCAGGCCGCGTGCGGCAGCTATCGATGCCTCGGCCTGGAGCTCACCCGGCGCCGCATCGAGCTTGAGCAGGCGCAAGGCGCGGACCAGGTCGGCCAGCAATCGTGGCGGCGCTGCTTCATGGCCGAGGATCAGGATTGCCGCGCTGGCGCTGCGCGCTGCCGGCGCATGCGCAGCGCCCGTCGCGGCGGCCGCAGACGACGGTTCCCGCGCAGCCGGGGCCTCGCCACCCGACTGCCCGGCATGTGCCACACGCGGCAGGTAGATGTCGATACCCATCTCCGCGAGCAGTTGCAGGCCGTACTCATCGAGCATGTTCGAGCGCCTCGCTCTTGATCAGGTCGGCGTGGAATTCGGCGAATATCTGGTCGACGGCGGCGAACAGCGCGTTTGCGGTCGAGAGCAGGCGATTGTCCGCAGCGGGGACATCGGCATGGTAGATCTCCTCGAGCTGCGGCGATCCGTCCGGGCGGTTGGCGCGCAACTTGAGCACGACACTGGCCATATGGCCGCCCTCGACGGTGGGCACGCGCTCGAAGCGAAGGATTTCGCCGCTGATGCGCACCGCGCCGATGCTCGCCGCCAGCGCATCGATGACCAGCGGGGCGATGCCGGACTCGCGCAACTCGATCTGCAGGCGTCGCTGCAGCAGGCGCGTCGGTGGATCCGTCCACAGCTGGTAATGGTACTGGCGCAGTTCGTCGGCCTGCGGATCGAGCGCATAGACCAGGGCACGATCCGCATACAGGCCGTTCGCCTCGAACAGGCCGACCACGATCGGATTGACGAACACCGGCTTGTCGCTGCGCGGCAGGGCCTGCGGCGTGCTCATGCGGAAATAGGTGTGGTCGGGAACGCCCGGCACATTGCCGCATCCGCCAAGGGCGAAGGCAGCGCCGAGCAGGGCAATGGCCAACCTGGCTGAAGTCCTCATGGCGTGCCTTCCTCCAGCTTGTCCTGTTCGGGCGAGCGAATCAGCTGGCCCGGATTGCGCCGGATCTCGCGGCTGAATTCGTCGAGATTGCGCGTGGCCGATTCCAGGTGGTGGGTGATCACGTCCATGCGGCTGGACAGGCTCGCCATCACCGTGGCGAGGTCGGTGACCGCGCCGCGGATGTCGCCGCGGTTCTCGCGCGCCATGTCGGCCAGCTCGCCGACGGTCTCATCGAGCGTCTTGCGCGTCTCGCGCAATTCCTTGCTGAGACCCTCGACGTTGCCGAGGATGCCGGCGACGGCGGCCCGGTTCTGCGGCTTGAGCAGGTCGTCGAGCGCCGTCGAGGCGCCGTTGAGCTTGCCGAGCAGGGTCTGCGCCTGGGCCAGTATCTCGGGTGCACTGGTATCGAGTGCGCCGGTGATCGAGTCGACACGCTGCGAGAGCAGCGCCACCATCGGGGTGATCTGCTCGCGGGTCAGGGTCGAGACCTGGCCGGCCAGTTCACCCACGGCGGCAAACACGTCGGCGGATTCGGCTCCGGCGATTTCCGCACCAGGGGCGAGCATCGTCCGGCTGCTGCCTTCCTTGATGCCGATCGACATGTCGGCGAGCAATCCGCTGGACTGCAGTCGCGCCACGCTGTCTTTGGGAATCGTCCAGTCGCGCTTGACCGCCAGCGTCACCTCGTAGCGGGTGCCCTGGTCGCCGCGCTGCGGCTCGACGCCGCTGACTTCGCCGATGCGGTAGCCCTCGTAGAAGACCGGCGCGCCGTAACGCAGCCCGGTGACGTTGCGGTAGTGCACGACGTAGTCGACCGATACCCCGGTGCGTCCGGTGATCAGGGCCAGCCCGACCAGCAGCAGGACCAATGCCACCGCAACGACGGCACCGACCAGCACATAGTTGACCGTGTCGCGTTTCACTGTGCGATTCCCCCCGATTCCTGCGCCATTCTAGCGTCTGTTCGATTTTCGATGCGCGCGTGCGGATTCACGGCTCTTCTCCGGTCAGCCGGCGCAGATACTCGTCCGCGTCGACCTGGACGTCGCGCGGCCGGCGGTTGAGCAGGTCCTGGATGCGCTCGTTGTCGGACGCGCGCACGTCCGCGGTCGTGCCGGTCATCAGCACGTTGCCCTGGTCGAGCACGGTGATCGTATCGGCGATCTTGAACGCGCTGTCGAGTTCATGGGTGACCACGACGATGGTCATGCGCAGCGCATCGCGCAGGCGCAGGATCAGTTCATCGAGTTCGGCGGAGACCACCGGATCGAGCCCCGCCGACGGTTCGTCGAAGAACAGCAGGCGCGGGTCCATGACGATCGCCCTGGCCAGTGCGGCACGCTTGATCATGCCGCCGGACAACTGGCTCGGCATCAGGTCCTGGAAGCCGCCGAGGTTGACCACCTCGAGCTTGATCCGGCTCATGATGCGGATGGTCTGCTCATCGAGGTCGGTGTGTTCGCGCAACGGCAGCGCGACGTTGTCACCCACCGTCATCGAAGTCAGCAGGGCGCCGCCCTGGAAGGACACGCCGATGCGTTTGCGCACGTCGAGCTTCTCGCGATCACTGGCATTGGCCAGGTCGGTGCCGAACAGCCTGACCCTGCCCGAGACCGGCCGGTTGAGGCCGAGCATGTGGCGCAGCAGCGTGCTCTTGCCCGAACCCGAGCCACCCATGATCACGCGGATTTCGCCCGCGTTGACGCTGAAATCGACGCCATCGAGGATGCGCCGCTTGCCGTACCAGGCTTCGAGCTTCTCGACTTCGATGAGAGGGGCCGGCGTATTCATCGATTGAGGAAATACGAGAAGACCATGTCGGCGACGATGATCCAGCAGATCGAAAGGACCACCGAGCGCGTCGTCGCGCGGCCGACACCCTCGGCGCCGCCGGTCACTGAAAATCCGGTGCTGACACCGATCAGGGTGATCAGCAGCGCGAACACCGCGCTCTTGGAGATGCCCTGGCCGAGGTCGCCGGGTTCCAGCAGCGCCATGGTCTGCAGCATGTAGGCCGTCGGCGTGATGTCGAGCGCCGGCGCGCTGTACAGGGCGGCGCCGTAGATCGCCACGGCATCGGCGAACACGGTCAGCAGGGGCAGCATGATCAACATGGCGATCAGGGCGGGCGCGACCAGGTAGCGCACCGGATCGATGCCGATCACCGCCAGCGCATCGACCTCCTGAGAGACCGTCATCGAGCCGATGCGCGCGGCCAGCGCCGAACCCGAACGTCCGGCGACGAGGATCGCCGTGATCAGTGCACCGAACTCGCGCGTCACCGATTTCGCCACGGCGAGCACCACCTGGGACTGCGCGCCGAATTCGCCGAGCGCGGATACGAACTGGATGCCGAGCATGATGCCGACGGTGAACGCGAGCAGGCAGACGATCGGCAAGGCGTCGACGCCGATCTGGCGCATCTGCTCGAACACCGAGCGCAGGCGCAATGGCTGGCCGATGCGCCAGCCCATGACCGACAGGTAGATGGACTCGAACAACAGCAGCGCGGCATAGCCCAGGGCGCTCAGGCCATCGAGCGTGGCCCGCCCCAGTTGCGCGAGCGGGCGGGTCAGGGCTTCCAAGCCGGCAGGCCGGTGACTTCGGGAATCTGGTCGACGTCGGCGACGATCGGGAACACGCGATCGAGCCGGGCCAGTTCGAGTACCGCGCGCACGGCGTCGCTGACGGCGACCAGGGCGAAGCCGACGCCCTTGGAACGCGCGCCCTGGAAGCCCTCGACCAGGGCGGCGATGCCCGATGAGTCGATGTAGCTGACCTCGCTCAGCACCACGCCGACACGCTGGCTCCTGGAAAGCGCATCCAGCACCGCCTGGCGGACCTGTTGCGACCACGACAGATCCACTTCGCCACGCAAGCGGATCAAGGTTCGACCGTCCGCGGTTTCCTGCTCGATCCCGTTCATTCGTGTTCTTCCCCGCTCTTGCGCCTGAGGTTGATGCGCTTGTGCATGACCAGTCGATTGCCCTTGCCGCCCGGCATCGCCTGCAGGTTCCAATCGTCCATCACCGAGTCGTTCAAGGCCACTCCAAGCCCGCCGCTGCGGCACTCACCCAGCGGTTTCGGGCGGATCTGCGCGGGATCCACCGCCGGCGCCGTGTCGCAGACGCGGAACTCGAGCACGCCATCATTGCTGGTGAGGTGCAGATCGATGTCGCCGGTCAATTCCGGCCCGTACGCATGGCGGATGATGTTGCAGCAGGCCTCGTCGACCGCGAGCACGAGTTTATCCCGAATGGCGCTCTCAATACCGGCGTCGTCGAGCGCCCCGCGCAACAGCGAGCGGATCTCGCGCATCTGCTCGGCCTTGGCCGGAAAGCTGCGCTTGAGCAATACCTCGGGCGCTTGCGGATGCATGCGTTCGATCAGCAGCAAGGTGGTGTCGTCGACCAGGCGCAGGTGCTTGAGTTCGGAGAACATGCCGCGCAGGCGCGGTTCGGCGGATGCACCGGCATGGCGCAGGATCATCTCGCGGACCCCCTCCGAGCCGATGGTCTGGCGCTGCGCATCGCGCACGTCGGTGACGCCGTCGGAAAAGCAATACAGCGAGGCGCCGGCCAGATCGATCTCATGGCCCTCGAAGGTCATGCCCGGCAGGATGCCGAGCGGCGCACCGCCGGAGAGGAATTCGGTGAACTCGCCGTCGCGGTAAAGCAGGGCCGGCGGGAAGCCGGCCGCGGCGATCTGCACGCGCTCGGCGAGTCGATCGCAGTGGCCCACCAGCGCGCAGACGAATCGCCCGTCGAGACTGGTCTGGCAGAGCTCCTCGTTGACCCGCACCAGCCATTCCTCGGGTGGCGCGCCTTCCTTGCCGATCCAGCGCAGCAGCGAGGCCACGCGGACCATCAGCAGGGCGGCATCGAGGCCCTTGCCGGAAACGTCGCCGATGACGAAGCCGATGCGCCCGTCGGGCAAGTCGAAGTAATCGTAGAAATCCCCGGAAATCTCGTGCGCCGGAAGATTCACGCCAAGCAAGGGAAAGCCGTTGCGACGGCGCCGCGGCAGCAGCGATTTCTGCATGCGCCGGGCGAGGTCGAACTCGCGTTTCATGCGCGCCTGCTGGACCAGCTCGTGGGCCATGCGCGCATTGTTGATGGCCAGCGAGGTCGGTGCCGCGATGAGGCGGAGAATTTCCGCATCGTCGGCGCTGAATGCGCCGCCACTGCGCTTGTTGACGACTTCCAGCGCGCCGATCGGGCCGCGCGCGGTGGCCAGCGGCGCGCACAAGAGGCTGCGCGTGACGAAGCCGGTGTCGCTGTCGGTGGAATGGTCCACGCGCGGATCGTTCAGGGCATCGGCAACCACCTGGCTGGCGTTCTCGGCTACTGCGCGACCGACCACGCCTTGCCCGATCGGAATGCGCAAGCCGGCGATGTCGATCGGCCCGACGCAGACGCGGCACTCGAGCATCTTGCCGTAATCGTCGAGCAGGAACAGCGAGGCTGCTTCGGCGCCCATGAAGTCGGCAATGCGGTTGACCGCTTCGCTCAGGGTCTGGCGCAGGTCGAGCGAGACCGCCAGGGTTTCCGAGAGATCGGCGAGGAATGCCAGCGCACGCGCCTGATCGGCCCCGGCCGAATCACGCTGCATGGCGGGCATGCTGTTCATTCCTCGCTGCGCTCGCTGCTGCGCAAGGCGCGCTGTTCGCGCCAGCGGCGCAGCCCCCAGAGCGTCATGACCGGCCCGGATAGCACGTACAGCACGCCGATGCCGAACAGCACGCGCGGCGGATCGATGGCGAGTGCGACGATGACCAGCAAGGCGGCCGGGATCCAGATGAACGGCACGCGATCCGAGGTCGGCCAGCTCTTGAAGCTGAAGTAGCGCACGTTGCTGACCATGAGCAGGCCGGCCACCACGGCAATGACCGGGGTGATGAACTGCACGTCGATGCCGCTCATGTCGAACTTCTCGATCGTCCAGACGAAGGACATGCAGAGTCCGGCCGCGGCCGGACTCGCCAGGCCCTGGAAATAGCGCTTGTCGGCCACGCCGACCTGGGTATTGAAGCGGGCCAGGCGCATCGCCGCGCAGGCCGCGTAGATGAAGGCCGCGGCCCAGCCGACCTTGCCCCACAGCGAGCCGTACTCGGTCAGCGAGGACAGCGACCAGGTGTACATGACCAGCGCCGGGGCGACGCCGAAGCTGACCAGGTCCGACAACGAATCGTACTGGACGCCGAAGTCGCTCTGGGTGCCGGTCATGCGTGCGACACGCCCGTCAAGCCCGTCCAGCACGCCGGCGATGAAAACGGCCAACGCGGCCTCGGAGTAGCGCCCTCCGATCGAGGCGACGATCGCGTAGAACCCGGCAAACATGGCCCCCGTGGTGAACAGGTTGGGCAGCAGATAGATTCCGCGGGGGCGCTTGCGCGGACTGGAGGGTGTTTCTTCCATGCTGGGTGCCGTTCCGGAAAGTGTGTCGAGTTTAACTTATCGTTGCGATTTATCGGCGAAGTGCTTGTAAGACAACGGAACTAGTGCTATCCAGTGCGCTGATGCCCGGGGGCCAAAGTCGGCCGGCGCCGGCGTGGAGACCATCATGAATCCCAGATTGCTGCTGCTCGTCCTGCTCTGCCTCGGTGCCGCCCCGGCCGGCGCCCAGCAGGTCTATTCCTGGACCGATGCCAACGGTACCAAGCATTTTTCCGACACGCCGCCACCGCCCAACACGGCCAGCGCGAAGAAGCTGATGGTGCACAACGGGGTCACCAGCGAGCAAGCCGACCCGGAGGCTGCCGACGGAGCGGCCAAGCAGGGCCCGGCCATGGCTGCGGCCGCCGGCTACAGCAGCGACGATATCAAGCGCAATTGTGAAGTAGCACGCAAGAACCTTGATGTCTACAACGCGTCCAAGCCGGCCGAAGGCAGCGATCCCGAAGCACAGGTGAAGTACCAGGAAAACATCAACAAGGCACAGGCCCAGATCAAGCTGTTCTGCGGCTGAGCATACGGCCGGGCTGATTCCGGCGCCGGACCCGGTCGCAGCGGCAGCCCTCGCCGCCCGCGCCACCGCCGCTGCCGCAAACGACCGTCGGGCCGGTCCGGTCAAAATCGGCGCGCTTCTGTAGAATCGCCGGTTCCCTGCGATCGAAATCCGAACCCATGCGCCTGTCCCGTTTCCACCTCGCTACCGTCAAGGAAGTCCCCGCCGACGCCGAAATCATCAGCCACAAGCTGATGCTGCGTGCCGGCATGGTCCGCAAACTGGCCGCCGGCATCTACACCTGGTCGCCGCTCGGCCTGCGCGTGCTGCGCCGGGTCGAGGCCATCGTGCGCGAGGAGATGAACCGGGCCGGAGCGGTCGAACTGCTGATGCCTTCGATCCAGCCGCAGGAACTCTGGGAAGAGACCGGGCGCTGGGAGAAATTCGGCGGGCAGCTGCTGAAGATCAAGGACCGCAAGGAAGCCGGCTACTGCTACGGCCCCACGCATGAGGAGGTCGTGACCGATTTCGCGCGCCACGAACTCAAGTCCTACAAGCAGCTGCCTATCAACTTCTACCAGATCCAGACCAAGTTCCGCGACGAGATCCGGCCGCGTTTCGGCATCATGCGCGCGCGCGAGTTCCTCATGAAGGACGCCTATTCCTTCCATATCGATGCGGATAGCCTCGGCTCCGAATACCGCAACATGTACGACACCTACACGCGCATCTTCACGCGCCTGGGCCTGCGCTTCCGTGCGGTCGACGCCGATACCGGCGCGATCGGCGGCAGCGCCTCGCACGAGTTCCACGTGCTCGCCGATTCGGGCGAGGATGCGATCGCGTTTTCGACGGAATCCGATTTCGCCGCCAACGTCGAGAAGGCCGAGGCGCTGGCGCCCGCGCTCGAGCGCCCCGCTCCGCAGGCGAAGCTGGAAAGCGTGGATACGCCGACACAGAGAACCATCGACGAAGTATCGGCATTCCTCGGCGTCGATCCGACCCGCTGCATCAAGACCATCATCGTGCGCGGCAACGAAGGCCTGGTCGCGCTGTGCCTGCGCGGCGACCACGAAATCAACGAGGTCAAGGCCTCGCGCCTGGACGAACTGCCCGGCGAATCGGTGCTCGCCGACGAAGCCGAACTGGTCCGCGCGATCGGTTGCAAGCCGGGCTTCATCGGCCCGGCCGGCCTGCCTGAATCGATTCCCGTCATCGTTGATCGAGCCGCCGCCGTCGTCGCCGATTTCGTCTGTGGCGCGAACGCCGAAGGCAAGCACCTGCGTGGCGCCAACTGGGAGCGCGACGCGCGCATGACGCGCATCGCCGACCTGCGCAAGGTGGTCGAAGGCGATCCCTCGCCGGATGGCAAGGGCACCCTGTCGATCGCGCGCGGCATCGAGGTCGGCCATGTCTTCCAGCTCGGCAGCAAGTATGCCGAAGCGCTCGGCGCGAGCGTGCTCGACGACCAGGGCAAGGCGCGCATCATGTCGATGGGCTGCTACGGCATCGGCGTCAGCCGCATCGTCGCCGCCGCCATCGAGCAGAACAACGACGAGGCCGGCATCCTCTGGCCCGAGGCCATGGCGCCCTGGCAGGTCGTGATCTGCCCGATCAACATGGCGCAGAGCGCCGCCGTGCGCGAGGAAGCCGAGCGGCTCTATGAGGAACTGGGCGCACGCGGCATCGACGTCGCGCTCGATGATCGTGGCCTGCGCCCGGGCCCGATGTTCGCGGACGCCGAACTGATCGGCATCCCGCATCGCATCGTCATCGGCGATCGCGGACTCGCTGCGGGCACCTATGAGTACCGCCGCCGTGGCGAGGCCGAGAGCCGGTCGGTGTCGCGCGATGAACTGCTGGGCCTGTTCGAATGAGCCAGGCGCCGCCAGGCCGGCGGCGCGATGCTCGTACAGGCTGCACGGACTGCAGGCCCCCGCCGCGACGCGGCCGGCCCGCAGCGCCTGCTGACGGGCAACGTCGATGAAAACAGGGGCCGATTTGCCGCTGCCTGCCGAACCCGGCCGGCGCCTGCTCAGGCGCGAGCTGCGCGAAGTGGTGGCGCTGGCCCTGGCCGTCGTCCTGATCATTGCGGCCGTGGTGTTCCTCGGCCATGAAGCCGAGAGGCAC
>DAIMYT010000059.1:0-7783 GCA_036734345.1 Dokdonella sp.
GCGAAGTGCTGGCACTGGCCATGGCCGTCGTCCTGATCATTGCGGCGGTGGTCTTCCTCGGCCACGAAGCCGAGAGGCACCTGCAGGCCATCGAAGCCTGGATCGCGCAGCTTGGGCCATGGGGCATGCTCGCCTTCGTCGGCATCCTGGTCGTCGCCACCTCGCTGCTGGTGCCCGAATCGCTGTTCGCCCTGGTCGCCGGTGCGCTGTTCGGCCTGGCCTGGGGCATCGGCCTGATGGTGATTGGCAACCTGCTGGCGGCGGCGCTGCAGTACGCACTGGCGCGACGGCTGTTGCATGCGCCGATCCAGCGCGCGCTGGAAAGCCGGCCTCTGCTGCGGGCGATCCAGCATGCCGTGATCCGCGACGAAACACGGCTGCAACTGCTGCTGCGCCTGACGCCTCTGAATCCGGCCATGGTCAACTACCTGCTCGGCGCGGCCGGCGTGCGTTTCCCCGGCTTCATGCTCGCCAGCCTGCTGCTGGCATCGCATTTCAGCATCGAGGTCTACCTCGGCCATGCCGGCAAACAGCTGGTTTCGAAAGGCTTCGACCATGCCCGGGCCGGCTGGCAGCACGAGGCGCTGATCTATGCCGGAGTCGCGCTCGGGCTGCTGGCGGTTGTCCTCGTATCGCGGGCGGCGCACCGTGCGGTCATCCGCGCCATCGCCGAGACGCGTGCCGCCGAGGACAGCCAGGTACCCTGACCGGTCCGCCGCATCGTGCATGCGCGCTGCCTGCATTCGACGCGTCGCGATTTGATTTCCGGAACGACTCCCGTGCGCGGGAACCTGGCTGCCTCAGGCACCCGGTCCACAGTCGATGCAGCGCAACGGCGGCTTCGGCCCCATGCCGAGCGCGCGATTGAGGTCGCGCAATGCCATGCGCAGGCCTTCCTCGATGACCGGATGGTAGAACGGCAGTTCGAGCACTTCGTCGACCGTCTTGCGCAACTGGATGACCCAGGCCAGCAGATGGGCGAGGTGCTCGTTGTGCGGACCGAACATCTCGGCACCGAGCAGCAGCCCCGTGCCCTTCTCGCCGTACACGCGCAACAGGCCGCGGTTGAGCAGCATCACGCGCGAGCGGCCCTGGTCCTCGAAAGACACCTCGCCGATGCCGAATTCGACCTTGTCCTCGACGAGCTGGCGATAGCGGTGGCCGACGAATGCCGCTTGCGGATCACTGAAGACAATGCCGAGCGGCGTGCGCCGCGTATGCCGGAACACCGAGGGATAGCGCGCCGCGTTGTGCCCGGCCAGATGGCCCTCGTCGGCGGCCTCGTGCAGGATCGGGCGATCCGCGGCGGAATCGCCGGCGATGAAGATGTGCTTCTCGCTGGTCTGCATGGTCAGCGGGTCGAACTGCGGAACGCCGCGCGCGCCCAGCCTGAGCCCGGCTTTTCCGGGCAAGAGCCGGTCGACGTTTGAAACCCGGCCGGTGGCGGCAAGCAGCCATTCGAATCGTTCGCTGCGCGTGACGCCTTCATCATTGGCGAAATCGACCACGACGGTATCGCCGTCGCGCTCGATGCGCACGTCGCGCGCATCGAGGCTGGTCGGCATCTCCGCGGCGATGGTGCGGGCCGCGTACGCGCGGACCTCGGGGTCGGACAGGCCGGCGACTCCGCCACCACGCCCGAACAGGCGCACGCGCACGCCGAGCCGGTGCAGGGCCTGGCCAAGCTCCACGCCGATCACGCCCGCGCCGAACACGGCGACCGATCGCGGCAGGTCCTGCCAGTCGAACACATCGTCGTTGACGATCAGGCGATCGCCGGCCGCCTCGAGTCCCGGCGCGATCATCGGCCGGGACCCGACCGCGATGACGATGCGTTCGGCGACGATGCGACCGCTCGCGCCGGTACTCTCGACGCCGGCGTGCGCAGGGCTCAGCCGCAACGTGTGCGGGTCTTCGAATTCGGCGTGCGCGCGCACGATGTGGTTCTGGTCGAACTCCTCGATGGACTCCTTGACGAAGCCGACGAAGCGGTCGCGCTCCTCGCGCACGCGGCGCATGACGGCGACGCCGTCGACCACGCCGGCGTCCGTCGACAACCCGAACTGCGCGAAAGCCTGCAGGCGGTGCCTGGCCTCGGCCGGCGCGATCAGCAGCTTGGACGGCATGCAGCCAACCCGGGCGCAGGTGGTGCCAAACGGCCCGCCCTCGATCAGGGCGATGCGATCGGTGAACTTGCGCACCTCGCGATAGGCAGACAGCCCTGCCGTACCGGCGCCGATGATGGCCACGTCCACTTTCCTGTCGATCATGCCGGAGCTCCGGTTGTGCGGTATCGAACCAAGGGACCGCCCGCTGCCGCATTCGCTTTCAGGGAAACAGCCAGCCCGAACGGATCAGCGCAAGGCGGTGAATCCCATGCTTGCCCGGGAGCGCTAGCTCTTCCTGCCGCGCCCCGCCGTACCGGCCATGCGCAATCGCGCATCGAGTCGCTTGAACAGCAGGCAGACTGGCGAACCGTTCTTGAACTTCGTCTGTATGCTCGCCTTGCTGGCCTCGAGGTTGGCCATGGCCAGGGCGTGCTCGCCGCGCGCGATCTGGATTTCCGCCAGCTCGATGCGGACCTCGATGACCGGATTCGCCTGCGGACCGAAGCCCGATTCGGACAGCTGCAGTGCGCGCTGCATGGTCGCTTCCGCCGCATTGAAGTCGCCCCTGTCGCGTTCGAGCAGCGCGCGCGCCCTGGCGACGCCGGCAGCGCGGACGTGCGCCGGCCCGAACACGGAATTGACCATGTCCTCGCCCTGCGCAATGTACTCCGCCGCGCGCTCGTGGCGACCGCCGAGCCGGTACCACTCGGCGAGGTGGATCAGGCGGCGCAGGCGGGCTACGCGGCGATCGTCCGAGCCGTCGTCGACGATCTCGGGCTCGAGGAACGCCAGAGCCTCGGCGCGCTTGCCGGCCAGCATCAGGACGCGACCCAGGCTTTGCCGGTAGATGTCGGGGCGCGCGCTGGTCGGATCATTCTCCTCGTTGGCCAGGCGCAATGCCTCGCGCAGGTTGGCCTCGGCCGCCGCGTAGTCGCCGATCTGGTCCTGCATCGAGCCCAGGTTGTTGAGCGCGATCATGTAGGACGGGGTATTGGTTTCCCCATGCTTGCGCATCGCGTCGAGGTTCTGCCGGAGCAGATCGGTTGCCTCCAGCGGCTTGCCCTGCAGGCGCAGGACGGCGGCAAGCTGGTTGCGCAGCCCGATGATCCAGTCGCTGGCCGGATCCAGCGTCTTCAGGCGCACCGCGATCACGTCGCGCAGCAGCGCCTCGGCCCGGTCGCGCTGGCCCTGTTCGGTCATGATGTTGGCCAGGTAGGTCTGCGCCAGCAGCAGGGTATTGCCCGCGTCCGCCAGCGAGGCCAGGCCGCTGATGTTCAGCTCGGCGATCTCGCGGGCCCGGGTCAAATCGCCATTGCGCCAGTGCGCCTCGCTCAGCGCGTTGTAGGCTTCGCCACTGCGCAGGCTGGGTATGCCATCGGCCTTCTGCGCGAGTGCGACGGCACGTTCGGCATCGGCGATGGCTGAGGCAATCTGGCCAATGCGCGCCTCGGCCAGCGAGCGCGTGGTCAGCAGATCCGAAAGGTCCCCGGGATCGGTTGCGCCCGCCGCCTCCATCAGGCGCTCGGCTTCGCGCAGGCGGGCCACGGCCGGGCCGTGCCGTTCGGTCATGTTCAGGGCGGTGCCGAGCAGCCTCAGGTAGTTCGGCAGCTCGTTCGGCCCCGGCTGCCGCGCTTCGAGTTCAACCGCCTCGTCGAGAACCGCGATGGCCTGTTCGGCCTTGCCGAGCTTGGCGTAGATTTCTCCCAGCGCAGCGAGCAACCGCGCACGCGATCGCGGCTGGCTGGCCAGGTTCCTGCGCGCTTCGCGGACGCCGGAGTCGACCAGTTCCAGCGGCGAAATCATGCGCGTGCCGATCTTGTCGGGCGACGCCGCATCGAACAGCGAAACCAGGTACTGGACAACGCTGCCGGCGGTCGCCGATTCGCGCTGTGCGAGCTCTTCGGCGCGCCACGCGCGCTCCTTTTCCGCGGCCAGGCGCACAACCATGACGATCGCCAGCACGAGCAGCAGGGCCGTGCTCGCCACGGCCCAGCGATGCCGCTCGGTGAATTTCCCGAAGCGATAGGCCAGGCTGTCCGGCGCCGCCTGGATCGGGCGGCCGCGCAGATAGCGTTCGATGTCGTTGGCCAGCGCCTCGGCCGACGCATAGCGGCGATCGGGTTCCGGATGGCTGGCCTTGGAGACGATGATGTCGAGCTCGCGGTCGCTGCCGACGCCGGAAATGCTGCGACTCGCGCTGGCCGCGGGGAGGCGGCCCTCGGCGTCGGCGCTCGGCACCTCGCCGGTCAGCAACTGGTGCATGAGGACGCCGAGCGCATAGGTGTCGGTGGCGGTGCTGATGCAGCGCCCGTTGCGCTGCTCGGGGCTCGCATAGGCCGGCGTGAACCAGGGGATGCCGGTCTGCGTCTGCTGGCCCGAGGCATCGTTCTCGAGCAGCTTGGCGATGCCGAAATCGAGCAGGACCGGCGTGCCATCGGCGCGAACGAGCACGTTCGCCGGCTTCAGATCGCGATGGATGATGAGGCGCTGGTGCGCGTAGTGCACGGCCCGGCAGACCTGCTGCAGCAACTGCAGCCGCTTTTTCCGCGACAGCGCATGCGAACTGCAGTATTCGGTAATGGTTGGCGCGCGCGTGATCGCCGCCACGCGCTGCTCCGCAGCGGCGCCGTCGGCAGCAGGTTCTTCGGGCCCCTCGATGAACTCCATGACCAGGTAGGGCTGGCCGGTTTCGCTGGTTCCTCCATCGAGCAGCGGCGCGATGTTGGGGTGGCTCAGGTTGGCCAGGATCTGGCGCTCGCGGCGCAGGCGCGAGGTCGCGTCGGCGGTCGGAATGCCGCGGATCAGCTTGATGGCGACCTTGCGGTCGAATTCGCGGTCGACCCGCTCGGCGAGGAAGACAGTGCCCATGCCGCCGCTGCCGATCTCGCGGATCAGCACGTACGGGCCGACGCGCAGGCCACTCGCCGGTTGCGGCGTGACCGCATCCGCCACGCTGCGCAGCCGCGCGGTCAGCACATCCTCGCTGGACTCATGCTTGTCGACGAGGGCGAGGGCCTCCTCGCGCAGGCCCGGATCGGCTTCGTTTTGCGCGAGCCAGGCCTCGCGCCGGGCCGGCGACCGTTCGACCAGCTGTTCGAACAACTCCTGCAACCGGGCCCAGCGCGCCGGATTCATGGCTGCAGCTGCTCCTTCAGCCAGGCCTTGGCGAAACGCAGCTCGCGGTCGACGGTCGGCACGGATACACCGATTGCCTCGGCGATCTCCTCGCGCTTGAGGCCGAGCAGGTAATGGAACTCGACGATCTCGTGCTTGCGCGCATCGATTTCACGCAGGGCCAGCAGGGCTTCATGCAGGGCGCTGGCCTCGCCGCTGTCGGAGACCACGCTGCCGGCGCCGGACAAGGTCACGTGGATCAGCCCGCCGCCGCGTTTTTCGCTGCCGGCGGCACGCGCCGAATCGATCAGGATGTTGCGCAGGGCCGCGCTGACCACGCCAAAGAAATGCCGGCGATCACGCCAGTCGACGTTCGCCTCGAGCAGGCGGATGAACATTTCGTGGGCCAGCTCGGTCGCCTGCAGCGATCCCGAGCCATTGCGGCGCACGTGCTTGCCGGCCATCGCACGGATCTGGGCGTAAACCAGTTCGGTCAGGTTCTCGGCGGCCCGGGCATCGCCGCGGCTCCAGCCATGCAGCAGTTCGGTGACGTCCCGCCGGGTCGGATCTGGAGGAGTTTCCAGATTCATGTTTCGTGCTCCTGCCAACGCCATCTGCCATCCGCCTAGCTAAGCGCAGCAGGGGGGCCAAGGCAAGACCCGGAAGTCAATTTCGCCGCCTGCGCGGGACCCGTCCCTACAGGAATTCCGACCCGGCTCCGTCGTTCAGTTTCGAGCCGCGTGCAAGCGCTCGATACGATGCCCTCCGGCATCGACAGGAATCCCGATGAGTGCAACGAATCCCATCCTGATGGGCGCGACGGTTGTCGGGTCCCCGCTTGATCATGCCGTGGCGTTCGTCAGGACCGCATTGCCCAGGGCAACACGGTCGCGGGCGCTCCGTGCGTGGTCAGTTTCCGGGCAAGGCGCGACGCGCGATCTTGCTGGACGGTCCGCCACATGACCATCGGTGCTTTCGTGCTGGCCCTCGACGGGCATGATGCAATGCAACTGTTCGACGCCAGCCGCACCCCACGCATCCCGGGATGCGCCAATCGGGGAACGCCAGGCAGGCACCGGCGCGACAGGCAGCTTGCGGCGCTCCGCCCGGGTCGCGCGCCGGACCCGGCCAGTGTCCGATGCTGCAGCGCAGCACCGACTGCCGTATGATAACGCCCCCTGTTTCCGTGGTCTGCGCCGAATGTCTGGCGGGGCCGTCATCGAGGAGTTTCCATGGCTTTGCAGCTTGTTCCGACCGGCAAGGACGTGCCGAACGAAATCAACGTCATCATCGAGATTCCGAAGGACGCGGAACCGGTCAAGTATGAAGTCGACAAGGCCACCGGCGCGATCTTCGTCGATCGCGTGCTGTCCACGCCGATGCGCTACCCGTGCAACTACGGTTATGTGCCGCAGACCCTGGGCGGCGATGGCGATCCACTCGACGTTCTGGTGATCCTGCCGCTGCCGCTGGTGCCGGGCTCTGCGATCCGCTGCCGTCCGGTCGGCGTGCTGCGCATGAGCGACGAGGCCGGCGCCGACGAGAAGCTGGTCGCCGTGCCGATCCCGAAGGTGTTCGAGGGCTACGCCCACATCAACGACATCGAGCAGGTCTCCAGGCACTGGCTCGAGCGCATCGGCCACTTCTTCGAGCACTACAAGGATCTCGAGAAGGGCAAGTGGGTCAAGCTCGAGGGCTGGGGCAACGCCGATGACGCCAAACAGGAAATCCTCGCCGGCGTCGCCCGCCACAAGGCATCCGCTGCCTGAGCATCACGCCAGCAGATCGCGGTACTCAGCGTGCTTGTCAATGAACGCCGCGGAGTATGAGCACGCCGGGATGACTTTCCAGCCGTTCGCGCGCGCCGCGTCGAGCGCGTAGCGCGTCAATTCGGCGGCAATTCCACGGCCGCCGAGGCTGGCCGTCACGCCGGTATGGGTAATCGTCATCGTGCTGCCGGACAGCCGATACTCGAGCACGCATGGCTGGCCTTCGACGATGGCGATGAACCGGTGCGCGGCTTGCTCGTGGTCGATATCTAGGGACATTGTCTGTTTCCTGTTGGCGCCCTGCGCGAAGTCCCGAGAGTTTCCGACCCGGTGCGCCGCGTCAAGCAGTCGACGACCGGCGCCGCGGCTTTCGTTCAGCTGCGCCCGGACGAACGAACGCGACCACTCGTCATCCCGGGCGAGGGCGGCGCGCTCTTGGGCCCGCCTTGAACAGGCGTTGGCCACCCGAAAGGCGATCTTGCGATGCTGACCGGGCAGCCCGAGGATGCCTTCGCGCCGGCTCTCGTTCGTCGTGGATGCCGTGCCCGGCGTCATTCCCGGCGCCTGCGTGTTGTTGCCCTTGTACCCGGATGATTCGCAGCAAGGCGGAGAAAACACGGCGAACCGGTTGGCCGGCATCGTTGCGGGACATTCGCCCGGTCGACTATCGGCAGGGCGGTCCTGTCGCGCTTCCGCCAAACGGATCGCCAAGGCCTGTGTCCTGTAGGAGCCCCTGTTTCTGTGTAGGAGCCCCTTCAGGGGCGAAGCTTCTGTGCGGAATGGCGAAGGGCA
>DAIMYT010000059.1:7883-20383 GCA_036734345.1 Dokdonella sp.
GAAGGGCATCGCCCCTGAAGGGGGCTCCTACAAGAAGCACATCGCCCCGGAAGGGGCTCCTGCAAAAAACGCATCGCCCCTGAAGGGGGCTCCTACGAAAAGAAGCCAGGAAACAGCGCGCGAGGGCGCACCACGTTTCTGTGCAGGATCCCCTGCTTCTGTGTAGGAGCCCCTTCAGGGGCGAAGCTTCTGTGCGGAATGGCGAAGGGCATCGCCCCTGAAGGGGGCTCCTACAAGAAGCACATCGCCCCGGAAGGGGCTCCTGCAAAAAACGCATCGCCCCTGAAGGGGGCTCCTACGAAAAGAAGCCAGGAAACAGCGCGCGAGGGCGCACCACGTTTCTGTGCAGGATCCCCTGCTTCTGTGTAGGAGCCCCTTCAGGGGCGAAGCTTCTGTGCGGAATGGCGAAGGGCATCGCCCCTGAAGGGGGCTCCTACAAGAACCGCATCGCTCCTGAAGGGAGCTCCTGCAAGAACCGCATCGCTCCTGAAGGGGCTTCTGCAAGAAACGCATCGCTCCTGTAGGGGGCTCCTACAAGGTCAGCGCACGTTTGCCTGTTGCCCGCTGCCCGCGCTCAACCGCGCTTGAGCAACTCGCGCAGTTCGATCAGCGCGGCATTGGCGCGCGAGATGTAATTGGCCAGCACCAGCGAGTGGTTGCCGAAGAAGCCGAACGGCGCTCCGTTCAGCACCATCGGGCTGCCGAGCGGTTTCTGCGCTTCCTCGATTTCGCGGATCACCTGCTCGAGGCTGATCATGGCGTTCTTGTCGCGCAGGACCGGGCCGAAATCGACGCGGATGGCTTCGAGCTGTTCGCGCAAGGCCCAGGTGTAGCCGCGCGCCTCGTAGAAGTTGTCGTCGATCTTCGTCCACGGCGTCTTGACGATGCGCGAGCTGGCCGCCGGCCTCGATTGCTGC
This sequence comes from Dokdonella sp., assembly GCA_036734345.1. Lineage (GTDB taxonomy): Bacteria > Pseudomonadota > Gammaproteobacteria > Xanthomonadales > Rhodanobacteraceae > Dokdonella. The sequence goes on from DAIMYT010000059.1 coordinate 8,801, forward strand.
GCGTTCGGATCGTTGGCCAGGTCGGTGTCGATGCGCATCTGCCCGACGCTGGCTGAAAGACGCTGCGAGAGCGATCCGAGGCGGGTCGAGACGACCGAGAGGAAATCGACGAGGTTGTCGGCGCGCGCGTAGAACTGCGCGTCATCGGTGTCGTTGTCGGCGAGCCGCGTGGCATAGCTGTCGATGCGCTCGATCGCCTTGCGGTACTGGCTTTCGGAGCTCGGCAGCAGCCAGCGGTCGTTTGGCGAGCTGATCAGCGGTTCGGCTTCCTGCAGGTCCTTGTCTTCGACCGATTGCGTCTGCGAACGGCTGAATTCGTTGCGCAAGGCGCGGGTCAGGTCGCGCGAGGCTGTGACCACGCCGAATTCCCAGTTCGGGATGTTGTCCATCAGCACGCCGGGCGGCAGCTTGTCGTTGCTCAGGTAGCCGCCGCGCTTGTCGAGCATGACCTCGATGGACTGGATCAGCGCACTGGTCGTCGCCGAGCCGACCACGACCGCCTGCTGCTTCGCGGTGGCGCGCTGCTGGGTGACCTTGACCGGATCGAAGTAGTCGGGCTCGGTATCCCACCACCACATCAGGGCGAGGACGAACAACACGTAGGCGATCAGCAAGACGGCCAGGCCACGCAACATCCATGACGAACGGCGGGCAGGCGGGTTGGTCGTTTCCATGGGGCTCTCCTCTGCTTGCGGCGATCTGCCGGGTGCCGCCAGTGGCGGTGCGGCGGGCCGGCAATCCCGTCATCGGCCTCCATCTTCTCACGAACCGCCCGCGGGGCGGATCCGCAGGGGTACCTGCGGGGCGCTGGTACGGTCACCTCGCGGCTTGCGAAAGCCAGGATCTGTCCCGGCGACTTGCCAGCCGCAGGCAAAAAAAGACCCTGCCGCCAGTGAAGGCCGGCAGGGTGTCGTGGAGAGCCGGAATCAGAACTTGTAGGTAACGCCGAGCAGGTACTGGCGCCCGTATACCTCGGAGCGCTTGGTCAGGCCGCTGTCATTGAAGAACTCGCGATACGGCTCGTTGGTCAGGTTGTTGACCTGCAGCAGGATGGTCGCGCCACGCAGCGCGGTATCGTCCCCGAACGTGTAGCCGGTCTGGAAATCGAGGACAGACTCGCCGTCGATGTAGACCAGTGCACGGTCGGCGCCGAAGCCCTGCACCTCGCCGAGGAAGTCCGAACGCGAGTGCTGGCTGACGCGCGCCTGGAAGCCGTGGTTCTCGTAGTAGAACGAGAAATTGCGGACCTGCTTGGAGAGCCCGGCAATCGGCTCGTCCGGACCGTCCGGGCCGAGGCGCTTGATCGAACTGGTCGTGTCCGAGTAATTGAAGGACAAGCCGAATCCTTCGAGGACGGGCGTGAACAGGTCGAACGGGATGGACAGCGCGAGCTCGTAGCCCTTGATGCTGCCGCCACTGCCATTGGCCGGTCGCTTGTAGACACCGACCGGATCGGGCGTCGGGCCGACATAGCCATCCGGAATCGGCAGGCCGCTCGCATCGAAAGCCGTGGTCTGGTCGTAGACGTAGGTCTTCAGGTCCTTGTAGAAATACGCAACGCTGAAGTATCCGGTCTTGGCGAAGTAGTGCTCCCAGGACAAATCCAAGGCATTGGCGATCCACGGCTGGAGTTCCGGGTTGCCGCCATCACGCGTCCAGCGCCCGAAGTTTTCACCCGAGAACGCGAGGCTCGTGTTGTTGTTCGCACGCATCTGGTCGAGGCGCGGCCGCGCCGCCTCGCGTCCGAGACCGAAGCGGAGGGTATTGTCCGCCGGCAGCAGGAAGGCGAGGTTCAGGCTCGGCAGGTAGTCGGTGTAGGTCGCGCCGCCGGAGAACGGCAGGGCATTGCCCGCATCGCCCTGCAGGACTTCGAAGCCGTCGGAGCTCTGGTCGACCGAGACCGCCTGCACGCCGACGTTGCCGCGCACCGGCACCGAGCCCAGTTCCGAATTGATGTTGAACTGGAAGTAGCCGGTCGTGACCTTCTCGTTGACCTTCCACTGCTTGTTGACGATATCGGCATTGATGTTGTCGCGCAGCGTGTAGAACTGGGCCAGCACCGGATTGATCCGGTAGCTGATGCTGCCCGGCACGCCGGCAAAACCGAGATCGACCGGCGAGATCAGGAAATTGGCCGGAATCGTGGTCTCGTCGTTGATCAGGTCGAGGAAGGCTTCCGGCACGCTGCGCTGCTTCTCGCGGTCGGAATAATTGACGCCGAACTCCAGGCTCGAGAACGGACCGCCATTGAAGGCGCGCTCGGCGCTGGCGCGGAACGATGTGAGGTCGTCCTTGATGTTCGGCGTCTTGATGTAGCCGTCCTGGCCCCAGCCGCCCGGATCGGTCAGCACGATGACGTTCGGGTCGGTGTAGTCGAGGCCGTAGTGGAAGGTCGGAAACCCGGTCGGATCGAGTGCGAAGTCGACATTGTCGGTGACCCCTGCACGCGTGCCGGAATACATCTCGAGGATGCTCTCATGACGGTCGGCCTGCGAATGGCTGATGTCAATGTCGGCCGACCAGAGGTCTGACATCGTGAAATGGTTGTTCCAGCCGATCGCGAAGAGCTTGTCGTTGCCCTCGTTGAGATCGTTGCGCAATACCGGGCGCACGCCGGCAAACGTGCCGGTGTTGACAACACCGTTCTGCACGCCCGGATTCTGCAGGGTCGCACCGGACCAGGCGAGACCCGTCTCCATGAAGCGCGTGGTTTCGGCCTTGTCGAATTTCGAGTAGTAGACATCGAGCATGGTGGTGTACTGCTCGCTGGCGTTGAACTCGAGAACGCCCATCAGGCCCTGGCGCACGGAATCCCTGGACGTACCCTGGATCTTGGCGCCGCCGATCGCATAGATACCTTCGTTGTTGGTCGGGTAGCCCCAGGACTCCCAGCGATTTGATTGTCCCGGCGTGTCGAGGCGCGCGTAACCGAGCGCGACGCCCAGCTTGTCGTCCATGAACTGGTCGACATAGAAGGCGCTGACGCGGCTGCCTAAATCGTCGGAATCCGCGTTGATCTTGCCCAGCGAGTTCTTCTCGCCGCGCGCATTGAGTGAAACGACGCGTTCCTGGAACGACAGTGGACGCACGGTGCGCAAATCGACCGTGCCGGAGAGTCCCTGGCCCACCAGCGAGGCATCCGGCGTCTTGTAGACGATGACCTGGTTGATCAGTTCGGATGGGAACTGGTCGTACTCGATGGTGCGGTTGTCGCCGACGCTGACCTGTTCGCGGCCATTCAGCAGCGTGGTTCCGTAATCGCCGGCGAGTCCGCGGATGCTGACCGTCGAGGAGCGTCCGGCGACACGCTGCGTGGCAAGTCCGGGCAGGCGGGCCAGCGAGTCGGCGATCGATACATCCGGGAGCTTGCCGAGGTCTTCCGAGGAGATCACCTCGACGATCGAATTCGATTCGCGCTTGACCTCGATCGCGCTTTCGATGGCGGCCCGAATGCCCGATACACGCACTGTTTCGAGCGTCTTTGCATCCTTCTCTGCGGCTTCCTTCTTCGCCGCCGCTTCGGCATCGGCCGAAGTCTGGTCGGCTGCTTCGTCCGTGCTTTGGGCACGTGCCGAAATCGCGGTGGCCATGATCGCCGACACAAGTGCGACGCTCAGCATGTTGCGCTTCAGATACAGCATCTTTTTCCCCCAAACTCCGAAATTCGATCAGTGGCCAGAATGGTTGGCAGTAGGCTCCACCCGGTCGCGTGCGCTGTCGAACGTTGCTTCCCCTCAGCGCCGGATGATGGTATCCCCAGCGTTTCCGGCATGGCGGATCTTGCATACGTATTCATGTCCGATTGTCGTTCGGCGGACACGCAAGGCCATGGGATAGTGGCGCTGCATGGCGGCCCCGCGGTGCAGCCCGCACGCGCGTGGCCACGCGCGGCAGGACGCCGGGCCGGTGTGGCCAGGCGAATCCAACAGACGGGAAATGCACATGGCCATCCGCTCCTCCAAACGCGCCTGCCACCCCGTGCTGGCCCTGCTCGGACTGGCTTGGGCCAGCATGGGCCTGGCCGGCGAGGATTGTTCGCACGGGCCACTGCAGGTCGCCTCGCCGGACTGGCGCGACCAGGTCATCTATTTCGCGATGATCGACCGCTTCGACGACGGCGATGCAGGCAACAACGACCAGGGCGCCGGCGAATACGATCCCGCCGATGGCGCGCGCTTCAGCGGTGGCGATCTCGCCGGATTGACGCGCCGCATCGACTACATGCGCGGGCTCGGTGCAACCGCGCTCTGGGTCACGCCGCCGGTCGCCAACCAGTGGTGGGATGGCCAGGTCGGCTACGGCGGCTACCACGGCTACTGGGCCGAGAACTTCAAGGCCATCGATGCGCATTTCGGCACGCTGGAAGACTACCGGCACCTGTCGCGCTGCCTGCATGCGAAGGGCATGTACCTCGTGCAGGACATCGTGGTGAACCACGTCGGCAACTTCTTCCACTACGACGGCGCCATCGATCCCGCCGATCCTTCGCGAAATTACCGGCCGAATGCCGATTCCAGGCCGCACAGCGCGCCAACCCAGCTTCCGTTCTCGCTGAACGACCCGCGCCGCGAAGAAGATCGCAAGGCCGCGATCTACCACTGGACGCCGCGCATCCGCGATTTCAGCGAGCGCAGCCAGCAACTCGACTGGCAGCTCGCCGAACTGGATGACCTCAATACCGAAAGCCCCGTGGTGCGCAAGGCGCTGCGCGACAGCTACGCATACTGGATCCGCGAAGCCGGCGTCGATGCATACCGGGTCGACACCGCGTTCTACGTGCCGCCGGAATACTTCGACGATTTCCTCAACGCGCGCGATGCCGAGGCGCCGGGCATCCTGCGCGTGGCACGCGCCAGCGGCCGCAAGGACTTCTTCCTGTTCGGCGAAGGCTTCGGCATCGATGCGCCATATGCCGATACCCAGGCGCGCCGCATCGACAGCTACATGCGCGATGCGAAGGGCCGCGCGCTGCTGCCCGGCATGATCAACTTCCCGCTGTATGGCAGCAGCCTCGATGTGTTCGCCAAGGGCCAGCCGAGCGCCGTGCTGGCCCATCGCATCAAGAACATGATGGCCGTGCATGCCGACCCGCACCGCATGCCGAGTTTCGTCGACAACCACGACGTCGAACGCTTCCTCGCCGGCGGCAGCGAAGCGGGTCTGCGCCAGTCGCTGCTGCTGATCATGACCCTGCCCGGCATTCCGGTGATCTACTACGGCACCGAGCAGGGCTTCAGCAAGCAGCGCGCAGCGATGTTCGCGACCGGTGTCGATTCGGGCGGTCGCGACCACTTCGACGTCGGCGCGCCGCTGTACCGCTACATCGGGCGAATCACGAAACTGCGCAGGGAACACCGCGCACTCTCGCGCGGAACCCCGACCGTGCTGGCGGCCAATGCAGCAGCGGCAGGCGCCCTCGCCTACCGCATGCAGGATGGCAAGGACACCCTGCTGGTCGTGTTCAATTCGGCGGAGCATGAAAGCCTGCTGGCCGATCTCGACGCCGGCCTGGCGGCGGGCACGCGGCTCGCGCCCGAATTCTCGATCGACGGCGAGGCGCGCCCGCTGGTCGTCGGCGACAACGGCCGGCTCAGCCTGCGCCTGCCGGCACGCAGCGGGCAGGTATGGAGCGTGCTCGCCGACAAGGCCACGCTGCCCGCGCGCGCGAAAGCGCAGCCCGCCGTGCACATCGAGGCGCTCCCTGCGACGAAGGTGCGCGGCGACCTGTCCTTGCAGGGAACCGCCGAAGGCATCGACGAGTTGCTGCTCGTCATCGACGGCAACCTCGAACGCGCGCAGCGCGTGGCGGTAGCCGAAGACGGGCGCTGGCACGCGACGCTCGACACCGCGGACCTGATCGACCCGGAAATCGAACACGCGGTGATCGCCTGGCCGGAGTCTGTTTCGGCCAGTTCGGCAAGCGTATCGTTCCGCGTCGATCGTCAATGGACCCTGCTGCGCGATGTCGAAGACGCGGCCGGCGACGACCACGGCCCGGGCGGAAACTATCTGTATCCGGCGGACCCGTTCTGGAACAAGCACCATCCGCTCGACCTGCGCGGCGTGCGCGTCCTGACTTCGGGCAGTTCGCTGCGCGTGGTCCTGCGCATGCACGAGCTCGTCGCCGAGTGGAATCCGGTCAACGGCTTCGACCATCTGGCCGTGACCCTGTTCATCGAATTGCCCGCAAATACGGTCGGCAGCGCGACGATGCCGCTGCAGAACGCGAGCCTGCCCGAGGGCATGCGCTGGAACGTCCGGCTTCGCGCCGGCGGCTGGAGCAACAGCCTGTTCCGTGCCGATGGCGCATCGGCGACGAACGAGGGCCGACAGGTGTCGCCCGTGGCCGACCTCAAGGTCGACCGCGCGAACAACAGCCTGGCCTTCACTATCCCGGCCTCGGCCCTCGGCAATCCGCAGTCCCTGTCCGGGGCCCGCCTCTTCGTCACGACCTGGGATTACGATGGCGGCTACCGCCCGCTGCAGGCCAAGCCCGATCACCACCGCTTCGGTGGCGCGACAGGCGATGCCGATCCGCTGGTCATGGATGCCAGCGCCGTGATCACCCTGCCCTGATCCCGCCGCGCGATCAGGCGGCCGCGCGCCGGCAGACGAAGAAACCGTTCCAGGTCAGGCGGCCGCGGCGCGGATCCGCGTCCAGCCGCTGCGGTGCCTGGATGTCGCTGGCGTGGAAAACGCTGCCGCCCTCGTAGAAGACCAGCCGGTTCCACTTCGCTGCGACCACCGCGGTCTTCTCGAACCAGTCGTTCGTGGCAACCGGGTAGGACGGAGCAATGCCGTACCTGGCAGTGAATTCGCCGGCGCTAAGCTGGCCCGATTCGTGGATCAGGACCGCGGTTTCGCGCTCGCCACGACGCGGCGCGAAGAATGCCGTGCCGCCGAGCGAGGGATCGCGGAACAGATAGAGCACCGACGCCGCGATGCAGCGATCCGGTGCGATCTCGAGGCGATCGCGATGGCAGATCCACTGCCGCGGTTCGAGCTGGTCAAGCTGGCGCGTGGCGATGGCGAGGCGGCTGTACATGCGCAGCGTGCGGCGCGCGCCGAGGCGCTTGCGGATATGTTCGCCAAAGAACGCGTCGAGCTTCGCCGACAGCGCATCGGGCATGCGCAACTCGACGCCGGGATAGGCATTGAACGGCGCTTCGGCAAACGCGTGGCGGTGCTCGCTTGCGAGCGCCACCCAGCGATCGGGATCGCTCAGGGCATCGTCGATGACGAGGCACTCGGCGCCCGGGGCGACGGCGATGGAACGGATGTCGGGGTTCGCATTGAACATGGCCCATGGTCGGGGGCGGAGGATTCGCGCGCAAGCGCGGTTTCTTCCGCGACGCGGCGCCGTCCGCTGACCATGGCGACCCGCCGGCCGCCGGTCATGGCCACCCTCCGCTTCCCCATGACTGGTGCGCCGTAGCACCATTTCGGACGATCCGCTGCGAAAGCAGTGGCAGTTTCGCCAGCACGGGGTAAAATAGCGCCCCGGCGACACCATTGTTTACACGGACCAGCCCATGCGTCCCGAAGCACGTCAAACCCTGACCCAGATCCGGCGCCTGACCCGGCTGGAAGCCTGGATTCGCTGCGCCAGAGCCGAGCTGGCGAGTACGCCCGAAGACGAGACCCTCGCCGAGTTCATCCGCGTCAACGAGAAGCGGCTCGCCGAGGAACGCGAGAAACTCCAGGCCGCCTGAATCGCGCCGCCTGAATCGCGCCGGCCCCCCGTTCGGCGAGGCGGGGATCGCCACTGCCCGTTTTTCCCTGCCCGCGGCTGCAAAGGGCTGCCGGAGCTTGCATGTCGCACGTACGAACGCCCCGGCCGAGGGAGGGGCGGCCGGGGCGCAAGGTCGAGCCTGCGGTCAATCCGCTCGACGGGACGGTGACAGGAAATTACTCCTTGGGCATCAGCACCGTGTCGATCACGTGGATGACGCCGTTGGAAGCCTGGATGTCCGTGGCAGTGACAGTCGCGTTGTCGACATGGACGGTGTCGCCCATGACCTTGATCGTGACCGACTGGCCGTTGACCGTCTTCGCGCTATCGAGCTTGACGACGTCCTTGGCTTCGACCTTGCCGGCGACCACGTGATAGGTCAGGACCGCGGTCAGCTTCGCCTTGTCCTTGAGCAGGCCGTCGAGCGCGCCGGCCGGCAGCTTCGCGAAGGCCGCGTCGGTCGGGGCGAACACGGTGAACGGACCGGGGCCCTTCAGCGTGTCGATCAGGCCGGCCGCCTCCAGTGCGGTGGCGAGGGTCTTGAACGAACCGGCGGCGACGGCGGTATCGACGATGTCCTTTTTCGCCATCTTGTCCATGCCGCCAGCGGTGGCGGCGAGGGGGGCGGCAACGACGGCGGTGGCGAGGACGAGGGATGCAAAGTTCATGGTGTACTCCTTGGGGGTGGGGAAGAACAAAAGTGGTGCGTCTAAGGCTTGTCCATGTATTGGATAGCTGTCATGGAGGTTGTACAGTACATGTCCAACTATTGGATGTCAACACCCCTCAATTACTTGGACATCCTCGGTAAATATCTGGACAAACGCCTCGCGCGTTCCTACTATGGTGCATGGACAAGCCCCGCACCCCACCCCTGCACTCCGTCCGCGTCGTGGCCCGGCGCACCGGCCTGACGCCCGATTTGCTGCGCGCCTGGGAAAAGCGCTATGGCGCGGTCCAGCCGAGCCGCAGCGAGGGCGGGCAGCGCAACTATTCCGACGCCGACATTGAACGCCTGCGCCTGCTGGTCAGCGCGACCGAGGCGGGCCGGCAGATTGGCCAGGTCGCCCGCCTCGACAATGACGCGTTGCGCGAGATGGTCGCTGCCGACGCGCGCCTGGCGCCGCCGGCAGCGGTCGAGGCCAGGGACGAACCGGCCGTCAACGAATACCTGGCCGGCGCCCTGGCCGCGGCGGAACGGTTCGACAGCGCCACGCTCGAAGCCACCTTGCGCACGGCGGCATTGCGCTTGCCCTCCGAGCAGATGCTCGACCGCGTGATCGGACCGCTGCTGGTGACGATCGGCTCGGGTTGGCACGACGGCCGCTTCCCACCGGCCAACGGCCACCTCGCCACGACGATCATCCGTCGCGTGCTGACCTGGATGACCGACTATCCGGCCGCGCGCGACGACGCACCGGCCATCATCGTCGGCACGCCGGCCTTCCAGATGCACGACCTCGGCGCCATGCTCGCGGCGACGGCGGCCGCCGGCAACGGCTGGCGCGTGACCTACCTCGGCGCCAGCCTGCCGGCGGCAGAGCTCGTTCGCGCCGCCAGGCTGGCCGACGCCGATGCCGTGGCCCTGTCGATCGTGCATCCGCTAGATGATCCTCGCGTGGCCCTGGAACTGCGCGAGCTCAGGGCCACCCTGCCGACGCGGACTGCACTCGTGGTCGGCGGCGCCGGCGCAACGGCCTACGCCGACGTGCTGACCGAGATCGGTGCCGAACGCATGGGTTCGATCGCCGCGCTGCGCGCCTGGTTGCGCGCGCGTGCCGAACAGTACGCCGCCATCCGCGGCCACGGGCTGCATCGCGGGGGCGCTTAGCCGTCGAGGGCCATTGCGCTGGTCGTCCGTGCTTGCATCTTGAGGTGGATCGGTTTTTCATCGCGTTCCCGGCGAACTGCGCGCGACCCCCAATCGAGATCCTCATGTCGACCCCCAAGGCGCTGGCCGAACACTTCCGCTCCCTGCATGTCGCCGGCAATCCGCTGGTACTGTTCAATATCTGGGACGCCGGCTCCGCGAAGGCCGTCGTTGCGGCAGGCGCGAAAGCCCTCGCCACGGGCAGCTGGTCGGTCGCCGCGGCCAATGGCCTCGACGACGGCGAAAGCGTGCCGATCGAATTCGTCATCGCCAATCTCGAGCGCATCGTTGGCGCCAGCGAACTGCCGGTTTCGATCGACCTCGAAAGCGGCTACGGCGAGAAACCGTCCGATGTCGCACGAAGCCTGGTCCGCGTCATCGAGGCCGGCGCGGTCGGCTGCAATATCGAGGACAGCCTTCGTGCGAGCAGCACGCTGCGCGAACCGGCCGACAATGCAAAGCGGATCGCCGCGGCACGGGCTGCGGCGGAATCGGCAGGGATCCCTTTCTTCATCAATGCGCGCACCGATCATTTCCTGCACGCGCCGCGCGAGAGCCACGATCACGCCCTGCTGCGCGCAGCGCTCGAACGCGGTCGCGCGTATGCCGACGCGGGCGCCGACGGCTTGTTCATCCCGGGCCTGGTCGAGCCTGGCCTGATCGAACGCGCAGCACGGGAATCGCCGCTGCCGCTCAACGTGATGAAAAGCGCCAGCGCGCCGTCACTGTCCGTTCTCGCCGCGCTCGGCGTCGCCCGCGTAAGCCATGGACCGGGACCCTACCGGGCGATGATGAAGGCGCTCGAGGAAGCCTGCCGCGAAGCCATGCACTAGGCCGGGCACCCCGGCGTTGCGCCAATCTTCCGCGACCCTATTTGGCCGCGCGCGAAGTCGCAGGTGCCAGCAGGAACGTCATCGGTATCGCCAGTCGCTGCGCCCACGAGGTTTCGTTGTGCTCGGCCCCCGCGAACACGCGGGACATGAACTCCGCGTCGGTGTAGCCCTTTGCCTTCATGATCGCGTCAACCACGAGCTGGCGGTCTGCATAGCTCTCGTCGAGCGTCTTGGTGCCGTGGTCAAAATAGATGCGGTGGCTTCCGGCCTTCGGAAATGACCGATCGATGTAGGCGAAAATCGTGGCCGGCACCGGGTTGGCCGGGCTGTCGCCGATTTGTCCTGGCCAGTGCGTGGAGAGACAGGCGGCGCCGCCAAAGACCTGCGGATACTCGGCCACGGCATACATCGAAATCAATGCACCGAGGCTCGATCCCATGGTCAGCGTGTCTTCACGGCGCGGGCTGGTGGCAAAGTGGCCATCGATGTAGGGCTTCAATTCGCCGACCAGGAAGCGCAGGTAGCGATCGGAGTAGACCGGGCCGGAGAACAGTTTCTGCCCGGCACCGTAGGTCATCGCCAGCAGTTCGTCGCGTTGCGGCGCGGGCAGCGATTGCAGCGGCTTCTGCGGAAAGTATTCGGCCGCGCGCGCGTCACCGCCGTTCCAGATGCCGACGATGATGAATGGGCGCGTCCTGCCCGACGCGATCAGTTCGCCCGCGACTTCGTCGGCCTTCCATTCCTGGTGGTTCCAGGTGGTCGCCGCATCGAACAGCATCTGGCCGTCGTGCATGTAGAGGACGGCGTAAGGCGCGGATTTCGGGTAGCCGTCGGGCAGCCAGACATCGACGTTGCGCGGCGGGATTTCCTTCGACGGAAAATCGGCGAGGCGCTCGATGCGGCCCGAGGCGACCTCGGGCAGGTCGGCGCCGTGCGCGACGACGCCAAAGCCCAGCAGGGCCGTGAACCAGAGTGCGTGCAGCTTGCGATGATGCATGGCGATTGATTCCTGTGCTGTCGTGAAAGCGTAGGTTGGCGGTGAGCGCAGCGAACCCCAACATCCCTGCAGTTGCCACGCGGACGGAAGATCGGGAACCGTTGGGGTTCGCTTACGCTCACCCCAACCTACGGAGCCTCCGTTTCGTGCT
>DAIMYT010000060.1:0-10176 GCA_036734345.1 Dokdonella sp.
CCCAAATAGACATCCCGCACCCGCTCATTCGCCAATACTTCCGCTGGCGCGCCCTGGGCCAGCACGCCACCCTCGTTCATGATGTAGGCGCGATCGCAGATGCCGAGCGTCTCGCGGACATTGTGATCGGTGATCAGGATGCCGATGTTGCGCGCCTTGAGCTGGCGCACGATGCGCTGGATGTCGACTACCGAGATCGGATCGATGCCGGCAAACGGCTCGTCGAGCAGCAGGAAGCGCGGCTTCGAGGCCAATGCCCGGGTGATTTCCACGCGCCGGCGTTCGCCCCCGGACAGGCTGACGCCCTTGCTCGCGGCGATGTGGCTGATCTGCAGTTCGTCGAGCAGGGTTTCGAGCTCGCTGTTGCGCCCGGCGGCGTCGAGGTCCTCGCGCAGCTCGAGGATGGCCATGATGTTGTCGGCCACGCTGAGCCGGCGGAATACCGAAGGCTCCTGGGGCAGGTAGCCGACGCCGAGGCGCGCGCGCTCGTGCATCGGCATGTTGGTGATGGTGCGGTCATCGATGCGGATGCTGCCCGAATCGGCCGCGACCAGGCCGACCACCATGTAGAAGCAGGTGGTCTTGCCGGCGCCATTCGGGCCGAGCAGGCCAACGACTTCGCCCTGCTTCAGCGAAAATCCGAAATCGCGCACCACCGCGCGGCCGGCATAGGCCTTGCGCAGATTCGCCGCATGCAGCATCAGGGTTTGGCGTCCGTTTCGGGTTTGGTGGTGCTGCGTGGCTTGGGCTTGAAGGTCATGTGGACCTCGCTGCCAGGCGCCTGGCTGCCACCTTCCATGGCGCCGGTGTTGGTGTTGTAGGTCATGTGCGGCCCGCGGAACTCGGAGCGGCCTTCCTGCACGACGATCACGTTGCCGGTCAGTTCGGCCAGCCCGGTATCGGAGCGGTAGTCGATGGTCCCGGCGCTCGCGGTCATCTTGCCGCCGTCGTTGTCCATCATCTGTTCGAGCCGCGCCGGATTGCCGGTCAACACGAGCCGGCGCGCGGTCGAATCGGCGTTGGCCGTGTCGATTTCCCAGATCTTCGCTGCGTCGCCAAACGCCTTGAGCGAGCCCTGGACCATGCGCACATTGCCCTGGAACTCGGTGACGTTGTTGCCGCCGAACGTGCTCTTGTTGTACTGGGCGCGCACGTCGAGTGGCTGGTCGCGGTCGCTGCTGAGGGCGAAAGCGGGCAAGGCCAGGGGCAGCAGCAGACCCCCGAAGAGCAGGGCCGCCAGCAGGTGCCTAGCGCTTTCGCGCGGCGGGTTCGAAGGTATTGTTGACATCGGAGAGCAGCTCCATGACTTTCGTGTTGAGATCGCCGCGTAGGCCGGTGCCCCGCAGTATAGAGCCCGGTTGCACGATCTGCGCTGGCGCGGCCGTCTCGAACTTCTTGTCTTTCGGCATGGCGGTCAGGTCGGAGGTGAACAGGGTCGCCGGCGTGACCGACTCCGACGGCGTCCTGCGCATCTGCACGTCGCCCTCGAGTCGCATCAGCGAGCCGTCCTTGTTGACCCAGGCGGCATCGGACTTGCCGATCCACGGATTGCCGTCCTTGTCGACCATCACATAGTCGGGGGTCGTCACGAAGATCGATCCATCCTCGCTGCGCCGGGTCAGGCGCGGCCCGCTGACGGTGAAGCTGAGCTTGCCCTTGGCATCCAGCGCATTGAGCGAGAAATTGTCCAGCGTATAACCCGAACGCGGCGGGCCGCTGAAGGTCGGCTCGAGGGTGGGTGGCCGGGTCAGCCAGAGCAGGACCTGGCTGCCGGCCGCAAGCACGGCCAGGGCGACAACCACGAGCATGAAGCGGCGATCGATCGGCATGTTCAGTGTCCTCGGCCCCGGGCCGGGTGTGCGCCGCGCTGCTGCATTGGTCCGGGCTCAGCCGTTGCCAAGGTGCAGTGCCAGTTCCGCATCGGCCTTGCCTTGCGCGCTGATGATCAGGTCGCAGACTTCGCGCACGGCGCCGGACCCGCCATCCAGGCGCGTGCACCAGTGCGCACGATCGCGTACCCAGGGGTGGGCGTTGGCAACGGCCACCGCCAGCCCGACCCGGTTCATCACGGCCAGGTCGGGCAGGTCGTCGCCGGTGTACGCGCACTGGTCGGCCTCGAGATGCAGCGCATGCAGCAGCTGGTCGAAGCAGTTCCGCTTGTTGTCCTGGCCCTGGTAGACATGGGCGACGCCCAGGTCGGCCATGCGCTGCGCAACCAGATGGCTGATCCGCGCGGTGATGATCGCCACCTCGACGCCATTGGCGCGCAGGCGCTTGAGGCCGAGGCCGTCATGCACGTGGAAGGCCTTCAGCTCGTGGCCGTCCTCGGCATACCAGAGGCGCCCGTCCGTAAGCACGCCATCGACATCGAAGATGGCCAGCCGGATGCGTGTGGCACGTTTGCGGATGTCGGCGGGGATGTCGGTGGGGGGCATGTGCTTGGAGCCGGGAATGGGGAATGGAGAATGGAGAATGGTTGGAGCGAGGCAATTCAACGCTGCTGCTTTTGCCTATTCCCCATTGACGCGCCGCTCCTGCGGCTTGCCCTGCGGGCCAGCTGCGCTGTTCGTTTCGACATCCTGTCTTCACAGTCCTATTCCCTATTCCCGAAGAATCAAACCACCCGTGCGCGCAGCAGGTCGTGGATGTTCAGCGCGCCGACCACGTGGTTGTCGTCGTCGACGACCAGCAGGGCGTGGATCTTGAAGGCTTCCATGACCTGGGCGGCTTCCACGGCCAGCTTGTCGGCGGTGATGGTTTTCGGATTCGAGGTCATCAGCCTGACCACCGGCGTGTCGCGCAGGTCGATATCGTCGTCATCGACGGCTCGGCGCAGGTCGCCGTCGGTGAAGACGCCGAGCAACTGGCCGGCGTCGTCGGTCACGGCGGTCATGCCGAGGCCGGTGCGCGTCATCTCGACCAGCGCCGAGGTCAGCGAGGCATGCTGGTTGACCGCCGGGATCTGCTTGCCCGAATGCATGATGTCGCTGATGCGCACGAGCAGGCGCCGGCCGAGCGTACCGGCAGGATGGGAGCGCGCGAAATCCTCGGAAGTGAAGCCGCGCGCCTCGAGCAGGGCGATGGCCAGCGCGTCGCCCATGACCAGGGCGGCGGTCGTGCTGGCCGTCGGCGCCAGCCCGAGCGGGCAGGCTTCCTCGGAAACCGAGACGTCCAGGTGCACGTCGGCGAGCTTGGCCAGCGACGAGAATTCGTTGCCGGTCATGGCGATCAGCGGGACGTTCTGGCGCTTGATCAGGGGCAGGATGGTCAGCAGTTCGTCAGTCTCGCCGGAATTGCTCAGGCTCAGCACGACGTCCTTCTGCGTAATCATGCCGAGGTCGCCGTGGCTGGCTTCGGCCGGGTGGACGAAGAACGCCGGGGTGCCGGTCGAGGCCAGGGTCGCGGCGATCTTGCGCGCGATGTGGCCGGACTTGCCGATGCCGATGACGACGACCCGGCCCTGGCACTCGAACATCAGCTGGCAGGCCTGCAGGAAGTTGCCGTTGACACGCTCCTGCAGGGCCTCGATCGCCCGCGCCTCGGTGGCGATGACGGTCAGGGCGCTGTTGCGGATCGTCGACTCGTCGAGGTCCGGGGAGGTCACGGTGAGGATTGCAGGGTTCAGTTGGGCATTCATCAGGATCGGATTCAGCAACGAAATTGCCGGTATCGCCGGGTCAGGTTTTCGGCGAAGCTGTATTTTGAGTACCATTCGCTTTCCCTATTGTATCCGTTACCCCCTGCTGGCGCTCAAGACGTGCCCGACGGGCCCACCGTCGCATCATCGCCAGGAAATTGCCCCTCTATGGACACCCGGACCATTCAAGATCTCATCCAGGCCGGCCTTCCCGACGCGGAAATCACCGTGGACGGCCCGGACGGCGTACATTTCGAGGCGCGGGTGGTCAGCGCGGCATTTGCCGGCAAGCTCCCGCTGGCGCGCCATCGCATGGTTTACGCGACCCTCGGTGAACACATGGGAAACGCTATCCATGCCCTGTCGCTTCGTACCTTGACACCGGATGAAGCCGCCAGGGGCTGATTTCCGGCCGCATCGCCCGCAGGACCTGGTTCCGGCGCCTCCCGCCCCGTCGTACGGGGCTTCGATTGAAATATCCACTACTCAGGAACCACGCTGGCGATGGCCAAAATTGTAATCAACGGCGGAGAGCCGCTTCACGGTGACGTCCAGATCTCGGGCGCCAAGAACGCGGTCCTGCCGATCCTGGCCGCCTGCCTGCTCGCCGACGAGCCGGTCAGCATCGCCAACGTGCCCCATCTGCACGACGTGACCACGACCATGGAGCTGCTCGGCCAGATGGGCGTGCAGCTGGTCGTCGACGAGCGCATGAAGATCCATGTCGATCCGCGCACGACCACGCGCTTTTTCGCGCCCTACGACCTGGTCAAGACGATGCGCGCATCGATCCTGGTGCTGGGCCCGCTGGTGGCGCGCTACGGCGAGGCCGAAGTCTCGCTGCCCGGCGGCTGCGCGATCGGCTCGCGGCCGGTCAACCTGCATATCCAGGGCCTGCAGGCGCTCGGTGCGGAGGTGCGCGTCGAAAATGGCTACATCAAGGCCCGGGCCAAGCGCCTCAAGGGCGCGCGCATCGTGCTCGACCTGGTCACCGTGACCGGCACCGAGAACCTGATGATGGCGGCGGTACTGGCCAAGGGCACCACGATCATCGAGAACGCCGCGCAGGAGCCCGAAGTGGTCGACCTGGCCAACTGCCTGAACAGCATGGGCGCCAAGATTGGCGGCGCCGGCACGAACTCCATCGTCATCGAAGGCGTCGAACGCCTCGGGGGAACCGACTACGAAGTACTGCCGGACCGCATCGAGACCGGCACCTTCCTCGTGGCCGCGGCGATCACCGGCGGCAAGATCATGGCCAAGCACGCGCGCCCGAAGACCCTCGATGCCGTGCTCAGCAAGCTCGAGGACGCCGGCGCGCATATCTCGACCGGGGACGACTGGATCGAGCTCGACATGCGCGGCCGCCGGCCCAAGGCGGTCAACATCACGACGGCCCCGTATCCGGCCTTCCCGACCGACATGCAGGCCCAGTTCACCGCGCTCAACTGCGTGGCCGAAGGCGTCGGCGTGATCACCGAGACGGTGTTCGAGAACCGCTTCATGCATGCGCTGGAACTGCAGCGGCTCGGCGCCGACATCCAGCTCGAGAGCAATACCGCGATCATCAAGGGCGTGCCGACCATGACCGGGGCGCAGATGATGGCGACCGACCTGCGTGCCTCGGCATCGCTGGTGCTCGCGGGCCTCGTCGCCACCGGCGACACGACCATCGACCGCATCTACCACATCGATCGCGGCTACGAGAACATCGAGGAAAAGCTCGGCGCGCTCGGTGCGCGGATCCGGCGGTTGCCTACGTGAAAGCGGGAATGGGGAATGGGGAGTAGGGAATGGGTATGAGCGGAGCGAACGCCAGCTCTTGACTTACCCATTCCCCATTCCCCATTCCCCATTCCCCATTCCCCACTCCCGGCTCTAGCGCGTCGCGCTGGCAACCGGCCGCTCGCGTTGCGGTCCCGGGCGCTCTATCGAGGCCAGGCGCAGGGTGATCGTGTCGCCCTTGCGTTCGACCTGCTCGATCTGCACCGGGATCCAGCCGTTCGACTGCACGAACCAGCTTTTCGAGGTGCGCTTGTCGCGGACCCGCTCGAGGCAACGCGTCGAGAACGTGCCGGCCGGCACGGTCAGGCTGACATCGTCGCCGCAGCGCGTGTAGCTGACATCCTCGATGGCGTCCTTCATGGCCACCTTGTAGTCGAAGCGGCTGGCCTGGCGGGACAGGTCGGCGGCAAGGGCCAGGGTTAGCGCGTGGCGGTCGACCGCATACGGGACCAGCGCATAACGTGCGTCACTCTTGCCATCGACCATGTGCACCTGCCGGGCATTCCAGTCGAACTCGCCGTGGCGTGCGCGGCTCTTGAACGCCACGTCCTGGCGGAAGTCGTAGTGGATCGTCTCCGGGCGGCCATCGACCCAGCGCACCGTGGACTCTTCGGCCACATCGAGGCCGGCCATCCTGGCCAGGCCGGATGTGCCTTGCGTGGTGGTGCGCAGGGTCCACGTGGAATCCGCGTTTTCCCTGAGCTCGATGGTCGTGCGCGCCAGTTCCTTGCCGTTGCGCGAGGTCTCGTACTCGGCCTTGAACGGCGCGATCGGCGAGTCGGCGAATGCCGCGGAGGCCGGCAGGAGCAGGCAGCAGGCGAGGGCGACGGATCGGATCAAGTCGGCAGGCTCCGTTGGGGGGCGGCCGCATTCTGGAACAGGCAACATGAATGCAGGGATGTCAGTCAGCCTGAACGACCAGTTGGCCGTCTTCGCCAAGGCGCAAGGGCTGCCTGAGCGGGCGCCCGTCCAACTGTACTCCGGTTGTCGTCCACGATGCCCGGCCGCTGGCCAGCAGGCCGATGCAGGCCACCAGCAGGCTGTGCTCGCGGCCGAGCAGGCGGCTGGCCAGGCTCTGCTCGGTGTCGTCGGGTCCGATGTCGATGCAGGCCTGGCCAAGGACCGGCCCGCCGTCGAGTTCGGCGGTCACGAAATGCACGCTGGCGCCATGCTGGCGATCGCCCGCCTCGAGCGCGCGGCGATGGGTGTGCAAGCCGGGATATCTCGGCAACAGCGAGGGATGGATGTTGATGATGCGGCCGAGCCAGGGTTCGAACGCGGCAGGATCGAGGATGCGCATGAAGCCCGCCAGCACGACCAGGTCCGGGGCAAGCCCGGCGACCTCGGCGAACAGGGCCTGGTCGAACTCGGCGCGCTGCCCGAATGCGCGCGGATCGACGTGGATGGCCGGTATGCCGGCGCTGCGCGCGACCTCGAGCGCGCGCGCGCCTGCCTTGTCGGAAAGCACGCCGGCGATGCGGATCGGCAACCGCTGCTCGCGTGCAGCCGCGACCAGGGCTTCGAGATTGCTGCCACGGCCCGAGGCCAGCACGACGACGCGCACGACCGGGCTCCGGCCGCTCAGTGGATATGCACGCGTTCGTCGCCGCTGGCGGCAACGATTTCGCCGATGGTCCAGGCCTGCAGGCTCAGCGTCTCGAGGGCGTCGAGCACCGCGCCCGCCTGTTCGCGCGACACGATCAGGGTATAGCCGATGCCGCAATTGAAGGTGCGCAGCATTTCGTCGCGCGCGACGTTGCCCTCGCGCTGCAGCCAGTCGAACACCGGCGGCGCCTTCCAGGTGCTGCTGTCGAGGCTGATGCCGAGGCCCTCGGGAACCACGCGGATGATGTTTTCGCGCAGGCCGCCGCCGGTGATGTGGGCCATGCCATTGACGGGCAGTTGCTGCATGAGCTTGAGGATCGGCTTGACGTAGATCGTCGTCGGCGCCATCAGCGCGTCGTCCAGGCGGGTACCGCCGAGGTCGAGGTCGAACGGATTGCCGGCACGTTCGAGAATGCGCCGGATCAGCGAATAGCCATTGGAGTGCGCGCCGGTCGAGGCGATGCCGATGATGGCGTCGCCGGCCTGGATCCGGCTGCCATCGATCAGCGCGAGTTTCTCCACGGCACCGACGCAGAACCCGGCGAGATCGTATTCGCCGGGCGGGTACATGCTCGGCATTTCGGCGGTCTCGCCGCCGATCAGGGCGCAGCCGGCCAGTTCGCAGCCTCTGGCGATGCCGCCGATGACGGCAACCGTGGTATCCACGTCGAGTGCGCCGGTGGCGAAATAATCGAGGAAGAACAGCGGCTCGGCGCCCTGTACGAGGACATCGTTGACGCACATGCCGACCAGGTCGATGCCGATCGTGTCGTGGCGATTGAGGATCTGCGCGAGCTTGAGCTTGGTGCCGACGCCATCGGTGCCCGAGACGAGCACCGGTTCGCGGTAGCGGCTGCCGAGCTCGAACAGGCCGCCGAATCCGCCGAGGCCTGCCATGACTTCCTTGCGGAACGTGCGGGCGACCAGGGGCCTGATGCGTTCGACGACGGCGTTGCCGGCGTCGATATCGACTCCGGCGGAGCGGTAGGTGAGGGCCTCGTTATCGTTCGACATGGGAAAAGCCGGGTACGCGGGGCCGCGCATCATACCAGTCCGGATGGACGTGGTAGCGACCGTTCGTGCAGACTTGCAGGCAACTCTTTGGCGACAGGGAATTCCGTCATGCGCAGTTGTGCGATCGACGATTCAGCGTGCGCCGGCCGAAACAGGCGCGCGCCGGAGCCGGCCGGCGGCGCATGCCGCGGCCGCGCAACCAAGCGTTTTCCGTGGCGTGTGGCGGCCGTGGTCCTGTTGGCGGCGATCCTGGCCGTGCCGGCGCTGGCCGCTCCAGCGACCTACAGCGGCGAGGCTCCGGTCACCAGCCAGTCGGACGCCGAGCGTTCCGGAGCGCTCAAATCGGCCCTGGCCGATGTCGTCATCCGGCTCAGCGGCGATCCCGGCATTCTCGCCCGCGGCGACGTGGCAAAGGCCGTGGCCGATGCGGACAAGTATGTCCTGCAGTATCGCTATCGACGCGATGCCGCAATCGACGAGGCCAGCGGCGCGGCGACGGTGAAGCTGGTGCTGGTCGCGGAGTTCGACAGCAGCGCGGTCGACCGCATGCTGGCCGGGCTCGGACTGGCCGGCGCAGGTTCGGCGGCTGTCGCCGATACGACGCCAAGCGAGAAGCAGGTCTGGATCAGCGGCATCCATTCCGCCACTGACTACGCACGCGGCCTCGGTTACCTGTCGAAGCAGGCGATGGTGCGCCAGTCCTGGCCGATGGAAGCGCGTGAGGATGGCGTCCTCGTCCACCTGAGCATCGTCGGCAGCCTGCCGCGCTGGCTGGAAACGGTCGACCGTGAAGGCGTGCTGCGGGTGAACAGCGCCAGTCCACCGGTCGAAGGCATCGATGCCACGCTGGTCCTGAGCCCCTGATCGCCGATGTGGCGCCACCTGCCCAACCTGATCACGGGCTTTCGCATCGTCCTCGTCTGGCCGGTGTTCTGGTTGATTTCCACGGGCAGGTTCGGTTCCGCGCTCCTGCTCGCCGCCCTTGCCGGAATCAGCGATGCCGTGGACGGCTACCTGGCCAAGCATTACGGCTGGGAGAGTCGCCTCGGCGGGCTGCTCGACCCGCTCGCCGACAAGCTGCTGCTGCTGGCCGGATTCCTCGCGCTGACCCTGATCGGCAGCGTGCCGGCCTGGCTGCTTTCCATCGTGATCGGACGCGACGTGCTGATCGTCTGCGGGGCCGTGGCCTACCACAACCTGATTGGTCCATTCGACGCCCAGCCCAGCCGCCTGTCCAAGCTGACCACCCTGGTGCAGATCCTGTTCGTGCTGGCCGAGCTGTTGCGCCTGGCGTGGGTTCCCGAACTTCCGGGGGAGCTCGCCCTGCTCTGGCTCACCGCGGCCCTGACCGTGCTCAGCGGTCTACACTATGTGCTGGTGTGGTCGTTGCGCGCCCACAGGAGATTGCATGACCGCAAGCACTGAAAAAAAGCCGGCGACGGGTCCGGGCAGCCTCGATATCCGCCTGAAATGGCTGATCCTCGTGGCCTTCCTCGGCTGGGTGCTCTATCTGATGGGGCCGGCCCTGGTTCCATTCGTGATCGCGGCCCTGTTCGCCTACCTGTTCAACCCGCTGGTGCAGAAGCTCGAAGCGCGCGGGGTCGGGCGGTCCTGGGGCGTCAGCCTCGTGTTCCTCATCCTCACCCTGGTCGTCGTCACGGTCGTCCTGGTGCTGATTCCGTTCATGGAACGCCAGGTGACCCGTTTCATCGAGCAACTGCCGCGCTGGACTGCCTGGGCGCGCGACGTGGCGGCGCCATGGATCGAGACGCGCTTCGGACTCAGCCTTGACACGTTCGACAGCGATGGCGTGGTCAGCATGTTGCAGGGGCATTGGAAGGAAGCCGGCGGTTTTGCCACGAGCGTGCTGACCAAGGTTTCCAAATCCGGCTTCGCCATCGTGGCCTGGCTGCTCAACCTGGTGATCGTGCCAGTTGCGGCGTTCTATCTTTTGCGCGACTGGAACATCGTCGTCGAACGCATCCATGCCCTGATCCCGCGCACGATCGAACCGGTCGCGACGCGCCTGTTGCACGAGTCCGACGTGACCCTCGGCGGTTTCCTGCGCGGCCAGCTCAGCGTGATGATCATCCTCGGCACGCTCTACGGCGTTGGCCTCTGGGCGGTAGGGATCA
>DAIMYT010000060.1:10186-20333 GCA_036734345.1 Dokdonella sp.
GCCGGCCTGATCAGCTTCGTGCCCTATCTCGGCGCCATCGTCGGCGTCGGCATGGGCGTGATCGCCGCGCTGGTGCAGTACCAGGACAGCTTCCACGTCATTCTCGTGCTGGTCGTATTCGGCGTTGGCCAGCTGCTCGAAGGCTATGTGCTCGTGCCCAAGCTGGTCGGCGACAAGATCGGCCTGCATCCGGTGGCGGTCATGTTCGCCATTCTCGCCGGTGGCGAGCTGTTCGGATTCGTCGGCGTCCTGCTCGCGCTGCCGCTGGCGGCGGTGGTCATGGTGCTGCTGCGCTATGCATACGAACGCTACACGCAGAGCGAGATGTACCAGGATGCGGGAACGCTCGCGCCGATCGTTGTGGCGCAGACCGGCGCGCCCAACACGCGCGCCGACGCGGGTGGCCAGGTCGTGGTTTCCCCGGGCGCGCCCTCGCGCCGCGAGCCGGACAGCACCGAAGGCCCATGAGCGAACAGCTTCCGCTGGCCTTGCGCTGGCCGGCGCACCAGCGCTTCGACAGTTTCGTCAAGGGGCCTAATGGGGCCGGGGTCGATTTCGTCCGCGGCGCCGCGATGACCGGCAATCCCCAGGACGTATTTCTTGCGGGGCCGGTGGGCAGTGGCAAGACCCACCTGCTTATCGCCGCGTGCGCTGCAGCCAGCGCGGAGAGCCGCAGTGCCCAGTATCTCGATCTCGCCAGGTATGGGTCACATCGGTCCGATACGATTCGTCGCTTTGGTGGAAGCGATATCCTCGCCGTCGACAACATCCAGGACGTGGCCGGCGAACATGAAGCCGAACACGCACTGTTTGACCTCCACAATCGCTGCCGTGCCGAGGGTTCGACTCTGATTTATGCCGCCAGCGATCAGGCAACGGCTCTGGGCCTTGAACTACCCGATCTTGCCTCTCGGCTTTCCGCGTGCACACAGTGGCTGCTGCGCCCGCTTGAGGAAGCTATTCGCCGGCGGATTGTGCGCGATCTTGCCAGCGCGCGCGGTCTTGACTTCGATGACGCGGTGCTCGACTGGCTTTTCACGCGCAAGGCGCGCGACCTTGGCGCGCTTGTCGCGCAGCTTGATCGCATTGATCGCGCCACCCTCGCGGCGCAAAGACGCGTGACGGTTCCCTTCCTGCGAAATCTGGATGACTGACAAGGGCTGCAAGTTGCCCAGTTGCATCGCAGCAGACACTCAGCGCAAGCCCTGCAAGGGGCGCTATCAGAGCTGGGCCGCGACCGATTCGAGACCTGCCAGCCGGGTCTCATCGTCAGCGCTCCAGAATTCACCTGCCAACACCTTGCGCTGTCGCCACCAGCGCAAGGCGTCGGCAGGTTCTCCGGCCTTCTGTGCTCGATCCGCGAGCACACCCGCAGCCTCCGCGCTGCGCATGCCCGCCCCGAGGCAGCGTGCCAGTGGCGGACTGCCATGGGCATCCGCATCCAGCGGCCCATTTCTTGCGATTGCGCAGGCCGCCAAAGTCGTCAATTCACCGTCACCTGCCGAACTGGCCAACTCAAATGCCTCGACGAGTGCAAGCCTTGCGGCGGACTGGTTGCTTCCGAGCAGGCGCGCGCGCGCCATCAGGGCCTCGGCCTCGAGAATCCGATAACCATGCTTGTTTGCTGCCTGGCGCGCAGAATCGATCGCTGAGAGCGCGGATTCCAGTGTTCCATGGGCTGCCAGTCTTGCGCGTTCCAACTCGATTCGCAGCAGTCCCTGCTGCTGGTCACTCTTCCTGAACTGGGTCTCGGCCCTAGCCAGTTCGTCGAGGGCACCGCCAGTATTGCCGCGGAGCCTGGCAATCCAGCCAAGTTTCAGATGGGCCAATCCGAGCGCCGCCGGATTGTCGACTAGGCGTGCACTGGCGAGGCTTCGCGCAGCCGTCTGCTCGGCGGCCTGAAGTCGACCTTGGGCGGCCAGTGCATCGACCATACGCGCCAGCGAATCGGATTCGAGCAGGGGATCGTTGAATCGAGCGAAAATTGCCGCAGCGCGTTCGTAGCTGGCCTGGGCTGCTGCTGGTTGCTCGCGAACCAGATCTATCCCGGCCATGGCCACCAGGCTCTCGGCCATATCGCGTTCGAGGCGCAGTGTCTGGCGGATAGTCAGACTGCGTTCGATCCAACTGGCTGCCTCGTCGAGATCGCCACGATCCTGATTGAGGATTCCGAGATTCTTGCTGACCCTGGCGATCTCTACCTGGTCGCCTGCCACTTCGTAGGCAGCCAAGGCGCGCCTCATGGCGGCCTCTGCGCCCGAATAGTCGGCTCGCATTGCAGCCAAGCTGCCGAGATTCGCCTCAACACTGGCTCGCCGCATTTCATCATTGGCGCCGTCGAAGCGCTTGCCGGCCTCACGAAGCAAGCTCTCGGCATCACCCATTCGGCCCTCACGCCAGGCCAGGATGCCCTTTCCCGACAGTGCCATGCCTTCATATGTTCGATCACCGCGAGCCAGCGACATCGCCAGCAACTCCTCAAGCGATCTCAGCCAGTTTTCATTCTTGCGCAGCATTTGATAGGCAACTGACAATTGGTAGCGCGCCGCCAACATGTCCGGATCCGCAGCGACAGCAGCCTGCAGGTGGCGAGCAGCGGTTTCGGCATCACCGTGCAATCGAGCGTCAAGGCCACGAGCGAACGCCTCGTTGGCAAACGCGTCGTCCGATAACGGTTTTGGTCGCTGAGGGTCGAATCCGGGCAGCAGATTGCGCGTCAGTCCGGTACTCGCAGCCATGGCCGTCACTGTTGCATCCTGGCCCTTCAAGCGCACGGAGTTCCTCGCTTGCTTTCCAAGCATGACCAACTCCACGTGGAATCCATCTCCATCGCGACTTAGCCTGCCTGCGAGGACTTGATCGGCGCCGGTAGCTGCACTGAGGAATTCGGACTGGGTTTCGGCGGCGACCAGATCAGGGCGCGCCGCGAGCAGCGCACGCACGTCAGACTGCCCGATCGGGATTACGCGGCGATCGCTGGCAAGGGCATCAACGATCAGTCCCTGCAAGCCCAGTCGGGTCCAGTCCAGGGCGCTGTCGCCGGTATCGTTACGCCAGGGTAGAACCGCAATTCGCAAGGGATCGCGAAGCGCTGTTCGCTGTTGCCACCAGACGCCAAGGCCAACCCCGAGGGCCAGCAGAATCATGGCTCCCGCCGCCAAACGGGCTCGCATTGAACGTGATGAGCCAACGGGTGTGTGTTCGAATCCAGCCTCGTCGGCTGAAGGTATGAGTACATCGGCAGGGCCGACATAGCGATAGCCGACACCACGGATGACATCTATCCAGTCCGCGTCACCGCCGCCGCTGGCCAAGGCCTTGCGGGCTTTCGATACAGCTTGGGCGATGACCGAATCCGATGCGATGCTGCGACCCCAAACCGCTTGCAGCAGCTCATCCTTGGTGACCACCCGCTCGCGCATGCCGACCAGATGGACAAGCAGGTCAAACGCCTTGCGCTCCATGGCTATTGGCTCAGAGTCCTCGCCATAAAGTCGAGGCTCACGCGGGCTCAAGCGCATCCCCCCGAGCATGATCGGGTTGGAAGTTGACGGCTGGGAGGGATCGGGCTGCATCGGGTTTGTCGGCGCGCGTTCATCTGACGGCGTGCAGAGCCGTTTTGGCATGCAAATCTAGCGCACTTCGCCGATCCCCGCATTCTGACGGCTCCTGCTCCCGATGCGCCGGTGAACATGACGTGGTTGGCTGATCCGGCAATTTCGAACCGGCTCGCCCGATCCCCTCGGCGCGTGAAATTGAAGCGGCTGCCGGGGCTTTGTGGTGCGGCCGCATGAGCGGAGATGATGAAACGGCAACCGGAATTGGCTTCCGGGAACAGAGCCTGGGCAGTTGCCAACACGCTGAGGCTGCTATCGCAGCCGAACTGCGAATTGCAGACATCGATTACTTGCTACCCGCAGTCCCAGCCTCCTGCCCCGTGGCGACCAGGCGCGATGCTCCCGCGATTACGGGAGCGAACCTTGATGGAATG
This sequence comes from Dokdonella sp., assembly GCA_036734345.1. Lineage (GTDB taxonomy): Bacteria > Pseudomonadota > Gammaproteobacteria > Xanthomonadales > Rhodanobacteraceae > Dokdonella. The sequence continues at coordinate 14,178 of DAIMYT010000060.1, forward strand.
GTGAAGAAAACTGATCTTTGATCGTGCGCCCCGCCCAGTGCGCTCAGACCCGGAGTCGTGGGCTCTGCACTCTCTTCTTCAAGCAAGTTCATGCCGTCTTCAAGATTCGCTGCCGTCGATTGCGCAGGCTGGAACCGTTCCACGGGAAAGGAAATCGCCATGTTGGGCCTGAATTGTCTCTCTGATCTGTGGCCGAGCCGCCGCGCGGCCACAACCTCCACATTCCGCAATGCGGCCTCGGCGATGCTGGCATTGTTGATGTCCTCATCGGCCCTGGCGGCGACCTTCACGGTCACCGGAACTGACGATCTGGGACCAGGTTCGCTGCGTCAGGCGATTCTTGACGCCAATGCCGCCGCCGGGAGCGACGTCGTCGCTTTCGCAATCCCCGGCGACGGCCCGCACCGGATTGCCCTTGCTTCGGCCTTGCCGACTGTGACTGACCGCGTTCTGATTGATGGATACAGCCAGCCCGGAACCGCACCCAACACGCTACCCACTGGCTGGAATGCATTGATTGCCATCGAAATTGACTGCATCGCGCTTGTTGCCGGCGAAGTGGGCCTGTATCTCGCCACCGGCAGCGCTGGCAGTACGGTACGCGGACTTTCAATCTACAACGTGCGTTACCTGTCGATACGCGCTGAAGCCGACGACACCGTTATTAGCGGCAATGTAGTCGGTCTGAAATCAGACGCGCGAACCGCAAACTCAATTGGTTACTTCTCCATGAGCAATCGTGGCGCGATTGCCGCCTACCGGACTGGAGCAGGCAATGGGCGCCGCATCCGGATTGGCGGTCCCGCGCCCGCCGACCGCAACATCGTTGGCGGCAGCAGCAATGGAATCAGCGCGACCAGTGAAGTCGCAAAAATCGAGGACACCGTGATCGAGAACAACTGGGTCGGACTGGACGGCTCCGGTGGCGGCGTTGTTGCCAACAATTCGGGCATCTGGCTGGTCAATGCCTTGCGCGCCGTGGTTCGCGGCAACGTGATAGTCGCGCCTGGTTCGGGCAGCGACCAGGTCGGTCCATTCCAGAGTCAGGGGTTTGGCTTGATTGCAGATCAGGGCACGCTCGAAACCATCCTCGAGGGAAATCGCTTCGGGGTCGATCCGAGCGGCGACGGAATCACCATCGGATTCATCCCGTTCGGTTTGCAGACAGGCCTGGATTTGCGCAACTCCGCTTCGCTGGATATGCGAGTGGGTGACCCCGCCGACGCTGGTGCTGGAAATATCGTCGGCTTCACCAGAGGCCTGAATACCTCCATTCTGGGGGGGATCCAGCGCGTGATGCTTTCCGGGAATCGCCTGTTTGGGGCGACCATGGCCATCGATGTTTCACCGGTCTCCGGACCCAACATCAACGATCCGCTGGATGCCGATAGCGGAACCAACGGTTTGCAGAACCACCCGGAGCTGGCCTCTGCCTTGACCTCAGGAGCCACTACCCTGGTTCAGGGCAACCTGTCTTCAATGGCAAATACCGGTTACCGGGTGGAATTCTTTGAGGCAACGTTTTGCCCGTCCGATGGGCGTGGTCACGCCCAGCGCTACCTCGGTTCCATCGATGTAGTCACCAACGGCAATGGTGATGCTGCGATCGGCACCAGCCTGCCCGCAGTCAGCGCAGGACGCTTTCTTGCAGCCACGGCCACCGATCCGCTGGGCAATACTTCCGAATTGGGAACCTGTGCCGAAGTTGACGGTGGGCCGCGAGCCGGCACGATCGGCTTTGCCGCCACCCGCTACCGGACACGTGAGAATGGAGCGCCAGTCTCCCTGGTCGTGCGCCGCTTCGGTGGCAGCGATGGTGCGGTGAGTGTTGAAGTAGCCAGCGAGGACGGTAATGCCAGCGCTGGTCTTGACTACCAGCCAATCTCGACCACGTTGACCTGGGCTGATGGCAACAGCAGCGATCGAAGCATACCCACGAGCATCATCTACGACCTGCTCACAGAACCACTTGAGAATTTCAATGTTCGGCTGCGCAATCCAGCTGGCGGAGCCGGGTTCGACCTGGTAAGCGGCACGGTGGTCACGATCGTTGATTTGCCCGACCGCATGTTCTCCGATGATTTCGAGCTATGAGTCATGCGTACTAAACCGACCCTGAGTCTTGTACTGATTCTGGCCCTGGCCTGTTGCAAGGCGGTGGCCGAGGATTCCCGATTATCTAGCGTTGGATTCGAAATTTCTTGGTCGAGCATCGACGCCGGCGCGGCGGAACTTGCCGCCGATGGCTGGCGCCTGTCAGCGACCGTCGGCCAGCCCGACGTCTCGATCACGCCAATGCAAGGCGGTGGCTACGAGCTGCGCAACGGGTACTGGCTGACCTCAGCAACGTCGACGGACGTGATTTTTTCCAATGGCTTCGATTGAACTCCGATCCAGGGAAACTTACCCAAGGAGCATCTTCATGACGCGCTTCCTGATATTGTTCCTTTGTGTTCTTGTTGCCGCTTTGGCCCATGCCCAAGGCGGCATCACGATTCACCACGATGACATCAAGGCTGGTCAATCCGGCCCTACAGACCAGATGAGCTACCAGGGCGAGTTACTCAACAATGGCGTTCCGGTGGAAGGGCCGGTGGACTTCATTTTCGACTTCTGGAGCGCAGGGCTGGGTGGCGAGAACTTCGGGAGCGCGACAATTCTTGCAGTACCTGTCGTCCAGGGGCGATTCGCGACCACCATTCCGACAAATTTCCCTGACACGGGGGCCATTGTCTTCATGGAGGTTTCGATAAGCCAGTCCCAGCCTCCCGTCTATACCTCACTCGGTCGACAGGAATTGATTGCCGCCCCGTTTGCGGTGCATGCGGATACCGCCCTTGAGGCCAATCTTGCCGGGCAAGCCGTGCTGGCCGATTTTGCGACCGCTGCAGGCAATGCAACAAACGCCATAAATGCTACTAATGCAATCAATGCAATTAATGCGATTAGCGCTGACTCCGCTCAGACTGCGCAAGTTGCCGTGACCGCGCAGGCGCCCTGGCTTAAGGAGCCTGGCAAGTTGTACTATTTCGGAAATGTCGGAATCAATACGCAAAATTCGCAGCACTCCTTGCATGTTGTAGGGGGTGCCACTGGAGAAAGCGCATTGCAGGTGAACGGCTTGGGGGCCGGCTATGCTGCAAGCATCGATTCTGAAAATGGCCCCGCCCTGTATGCCGTCAACAGGTCTGCGGCGGGTGGTCCTGCGATATATGCGCGTCTTCTGGGTGCCGCGGGGAGCGCCGTACAGGCCAGGTCGGAAGCCACGACGGGCGACGCGCGTGGTATTTCCGCGACTACGCTCAGTCCGGGTGGCTATGCTGGCTATTTTCTCGGTGGTCGAAATTACTTCGAAGGCAACACCGGCATAGGCACAACCGACCCATCCGACAAACTGCATGTCTCGGCCGCGGCCGGACAATCCGCATTGCGCGTCCAGGTGGATGGCAATACGAAGCTGCGCGTGACCAGCAATGGCGGCGTCGCCATTGGAGTCAACGGGAGCCCGCCCGTAGATGGATTGTTTGTGCAAGGCGACATCCAGATGGGTGAAAGAACAAGATGGCTGAGCGTTGACGGCCGGGGGTTTTCACTGGACAGCTCGGCGTGGATTGAGGGCCAGTTGGTCGGCGCCACGGAACAGCCGCGGCTGTACATGCGCACTGCAGGAAGTCGAACAGATGTATGGATCAGTGCCGGCGTCCAATTGCCTCATGGTGCAATCGTCAGCGAGCTGCGTGCCTACGCAAAGGACGATTCAACCACCACCAATATTCGCGTCAGCCTGATGCGGCGGTTGCTGGCGACAGGCGCGGCAGGGACTATGGCAAGCGTGATTACGGCAGGCAATTCGATTGCAATTCAGTCGCCAAGTACTGCCAGCATCTCGCAGCCCACGATCGACAATCAGAACTACGCCTACTACCTCGTCAGCACCTGGGATACCGGATTGAGTGGCGTCGAGGTCGATCGCACCTTGTTGCAGGGTGCACGGATTACTTACACCGTCACGAGTCCGGGGCCTTGACGGCAGCGCACGCACGCAATCGCGCATTGAGCTGTTCGAGGCGCTGAGGCGTTCCGACGTCAGTCCAGTAGCCGTCGTGATGCTCACCGCTGACATCGCCACGGCGCATCGCTGCGCGCAAAAGATGAATCAGCGCGAACCGCGCCGGAATCGAGCTTTCCGGGTCTTCACCGGCTTGGGCGAGATCATCCTGCCAGTTCGCGAAAAGCGACGCCCGATAGAGGCCGATGCCCGAGTAGGTGAATCGGGGCGAACCTTGTTCCCCGATGCGTCCTCGGGAGTCGAGGTAAAAGTCGCCAAGCGGATGCTGCTCTGGATTGTTGACCAGGACCAGATGTGCTTGCCCGGTTGGCTTGGTTGGCAGGCAGGCGAAATCGTAGTCGCTCCATACATCGCCGTTGACCACAACGAATGAGTCATCGCCAAGGTGGGGCAACGCGTACAACATGCCGCCACCCGTTTCTAGTGCTTGTGGCCCTTCATTGCTATAAGTGATGTGAAGGTTCCAGCGCCTGCCGTCGCCGAGAATGGCCGGGAACTGGCTGGCCAGGTGCGAGGTGTTGATGACAACTTCGCGGATGCCGATGCGCGCCAGCTTTTCCAGATGCCATTCGATCAGGCGCTTGCCACCGACCGCGAGCAGCGGCTTGGGCGTCGTGTCGGTCAGCGGGCGCATGCGTTCGCCGCGTCCTGCGGCGAAGATCATGGCGCGGCGCAGGCTCATGCGTGCGGCGCCGCGCGATCGGCGCTGATGTCCGTGTCGCCGAGCGCGCGCTCCATGAGCGCGGCGAATCCGGCCAGTTCGGGATAGCGGTGTGCAACGGCCATCGCATAGCGCCAGACCAGCGGCAGGTCCAGCAGGTAGCGAGCCTTGCCGTCGCGGTACCAGAGCCGGCAGAAGATGCCGAGTACCTTGAGGTGGCGTTGCAGGCCCATCAGGTCGAACCAGCGCGACATCTGCACCGCGCTGACTTCGGGGCCGATCAGGTGCGCGGCCTGCAGGCGCAGGCGATAGGCCTCGACCCAGCCATCGACATGCTCGGGCTCCCATTCGATGTAGCAATCGGTCAGCAGCGAGACGAGGTCGTAGGTGACCGGTCCGACCACGGCATCCTGGAAATCGACGATGCCCGGATTGGCCAGCATGTGCGCAACGTCGTCCGTTTTCTCACGATCGACGATCAGCAGGTTGCGGCTGTGGAAATCACGATGCACGAACGCGCGCGGCTGCTCCGCGGCGGCGTGCACGAGGAAGTCGAAGGCGCCCTCGATGACATGGCGGTCTGCGGCGGAGACGGCCATGCCAAGGTGGCGCTTGAGGAACCACTCGGGCAGCAACTCGAGTTCGTCGACGAGTCGCTGGCGGCTGTAGTCGGGCAGGCCGCCGACGTCGACCGAGGTCTGCATGCGCAGCAGGGCATCGAGCGCATCGGCGTAAAGCGCATCGACGCTCGCGGCGTCGAGTTCGGGCAGGTAGGTGCGCGTGCCGAGATCTTCCATCAGCACGAAGCCGTGGTCGCGATCGGTCGCGAGGATACGTGGCGCATGCAGACCGGCGCGACGCAGGCGTTCGTCGACATCGAGCCAGGCAGCGAGGTCTTCCTTGTCCGGTGGCGCGTCCATGACGATCCAGCTCGGTCCGGGCGGAGCGCCTGGCCCTGCTTGCGTGATCCGCCAGTAGCTGCGGAAGCTGGCATCGGCCGAGGCGCTGGCCACGTCCAGTGCGTCATACGCCAGTGCCTTACGAGCAAATGCGCGCAGCGCCAGGTGGCGATCGTTGCTGGGAGTCAAGGTGATGCTCGCGGCCGGAATCCAGCCGGCAGTCTAGTGGACTCGACCGAGCGCAGGCGAGGTGCCGCACGATTTCGCCACCGGATCAGGGAAGGGTTTCGAAGCCGTCCCTGAAAATCAGGTCATCCGACGCGCAATCCTGGTACCACGGCGTGGTTCCGGTGGCGGCGTCCCACTCCGGCGAGGTCACTGCGATCAGGGCATTCGGGCAAAGGCGACTGCCATTGTCGACGAGGGCGCTGGGATCGGGAATGGCCGGCGGCAATCCGTCCAGCTGGTTGTCGGAGATGTAGAACGCTTGCAGACGATCCAGTCCGGCCAGCGAGGGGACCGGGCCG
>DAIMYT010000061.1:0-2906 GCA_036734345.1 Dokdonella sp.
GCTGGCCGGCGGGGCCTGCGTCGTCCAGTACAGGGACAAGACCGATGAACAGGCACGCCGGAGGGCCGAAGCGGCCATGCTGCGGGAGCTCTGCGCCGAACATGGCGTACCCCTTGTGATCAACGACGACGTCGCTCTCGCTATTCAATGCAGGGCTGCGGGCGTCCACCTCGGTGCCGGCGATGCCGATATCGCCACGGCCAGGAAGATCCTCGGCGAAAAGGCGATCATTGGCGTGTCCTGCTACGACTCGCTGCAACGCGCCCGCGATGCCGTGCGCCGCGGCGCCAGCTATGTCGCCTTCGGCGCGTTCTTTCCGTCCTTGTCCAAGCCCCGGGCTCGAAGCGCGAATCCGGACATTCTGCGCACATCGAAGCTTCTCGGCGTGCCGAGGGTGGCGATAGGCGGCATCACCCCGGACAATGCACGGATCCTGATCAACGCGGGCGCCGACTGCGTGGCGGTCATTTCGTCGCTGTTCGGTGCCGCCGACATCAAGGCCGAAGCCCTGCGCTTCAGCCGCCTCTTTTCCGATCCGACGAGACAACCATGAGCAAGAACCACGAACTGTTCCAGCGCGCGTTGACCCTGATGCCCGGCGGCGTGAACTCGCCCGTACGTGCGTTCAAGTCGGTTGGCGGCGAACCGTTCTTCACGGAACGTGCCGATGGCCCCTATCTGTGGGACGTCGAGGGCAAGCGCTACATCGACTACGTCGGATCGTGGGGGCCCATGATCGCCGGACACAACCACCCCGCGGTGCGCGCGGCGGTGGCCCGTGCAATCGAAAACGGACTTTCCTTCGGCACACCCTGCCCGGCCGAGATCACCATGGCCGAGACGATCAGCAAGCTGGTGCCTTCGATCGAGGTCTCGCGCATGGTCAACTCGGGAACCGAGGCGACGATGTCGGCGATCCGCCTGGCGCGCGGCTTTACCGGCCGCTCGCGCATCGTCAAGTTTGAAGGCTGCTACCACGGCCATGGCGATGCGTTCCTGGTCAAGGCGGGCTCGGGCGCATTGACCTTCGGCATGCCCACCTCCCCCGGCGTGCCCAAGGCGCTGGCGGACCTGACCCTGACCCTGCCATTCAACGATTTCGACGCAGCGACCGCGATGTTCGACGAGCTCGGCGCCGACATAGCGGGGCTCATCGTCGAACCCGTGCCGGGCAACATGAACTGCGTTCCACCGCGCGAGGGCTACCTGCAGCACCTGCGCGAGCTGTGCACGCAACATGGCGCCCTGCTGATCTTCGACGAAGTGATGACCGGATTCCGCGTCGCCCTCGGTGGCGCACAGGCCTACTACGGCATCACCCCGGACCTGACCACGCTGGGCAAGATCATTGGCGGCGGCATGCCGGTAGGCGCCTATGGCGGTCGCCGCGAGATCATGCAGCAGATCGCGCCATCCGGCCCGATCTACCAGGCCGGCACACTGAGCGGCAATCCGGTTGCCATGGCGGCAGGACTGGCAATGCTCGAACTGATCCAGGCTCCCGGGTTCCATGCGGAGCTGGCCCGGCGCACGCAACTACTCGTTGACGGCCTGCAGGCGCTGGCCGACGAAGCCGGCATCGCGTTCAGCACGAACCGCGTCGGTGGCATGTTCGGCCTGTTCTTCAGTGCGCAGAAGATCGAAACCTATGCCCAGGCCACGCATTGCGATATCGAGCGGTTCAACCGGTTCTTCGCGTCCATGCTCGAACAGGGCGTCTACCTCGCCCCTTCGGCCTATGAAGCCGGCTTCATGTCCATGGCCCACGACGAGGCGATCATTGCCGATACGCTGCGCGCGGCGCGGAATGCGTTCGCGGCATTGGGTCGGTAACCCGGCGGCGCGGCTGGCAACGCGGATTTTCGTCACCCCACAGCGGAGTATCGATCATGCGTCTTGAAACCCTGGCAGTGCATGCAGGTGGCGAAAGCGATGCGCAGACCGGCGCGGTCTCGCCGCCGATCCACCTCGCCACCACCTTTCGCCATGGCCCTGCGGCGGAACGCCTGGCTGGCTACGAATACCAGCGCGAAGGCAATCCGACCAACGACCGTCTTTGCGCAGCGATAGCGGCCCTGGAGGGCGGACTGCAAGCGATGACGTTCGCCTCGGGCATGGCGGCGATCAGCGCCGTGCTCGAATCGCTGGCACCCGGGGCCCGGGTCGCCATACCGGACGACTGCTATACCGGCTTGCGCGTGCTGGCCGCCGAATTCCTGCCGCAACGCGGCATCGAGGTCTTCACCGTCGACATGGCCGACCTCGAAGCGGTGCGTTCGGCCTGCCGGGATGGCATCGACCTGGTGTGGGCGGAAACGCCTTCGAATCCGCGCATGAAGATCAGCGATCTCGCCGCACTGGCGGCCATCGCCCACGAGAACGGCGGACTGCTGGCCTGCGACAACACCTTCGCTTCCCCGGTGCTGCAGCGCCCCCTGCTCTTCGGCGCCGATATCGTCATGCACTCGACGACGAAGTATTTCGGTGGACACAGCGACGTGCTTGGCGGCGCCGTGGTTTTCCGCGATACCAGCGAACTCGCCGTACACGTGGCCCATCGGCTGCACATCACCGGCGCGACGATGTCGCCGTTCAGCGCATGGTTGACCCTGCGCGGCTGCCGCTCGCTGCCCGCCCGCATGGCCATGCATTGCGCGAATGCGCGCGCCGTCGCCGAATTCCTCGCCAGCCAGGCGGCGGTCGAGCGCGTCAACTACCCCGGACTGGCATCGCATCCCGGCCATGCCATCGCCGCGCGCCAGATGAGCGATTTCGGCGGCATGCTGAGCATCGAAATGCGTGGCGGAAAGGACGCAGCGCTCAAACTGGCGGGAGGCCTCAAGCTGTTCACCAACGCCACCTCGCTCGGAGGCTGTGAATCGCTGGTCGAACACCGCGCCTCGGTC
>DAIMYT010000061.1:2916-4197 GCA_036734345.1 Dokdonella sp.
AATCCGGTTTCGCCGGCGAACCTGCTGCGCATCTCGGTCGGCCTGGAACACGCCGACGACCTGATCGCCGACCTGGCCCAGGCACTCGGCTAGGTTCCGGATCGGGCGGCCAGGTCGCGCACGACCGGGCGCAGGCGCGCGAGGCCTTCGGCGATGTCGTCTTCGCGGATGTTGAGGGCGGGCACGAAACGCAGCACATCGGCCCCTGCCTGCAACAGGAGCAGGCCATGCCGGGCTGCGCCATCAAGGATTTCCCCGGCACGCCCGGCGAACTCCGGCGCGAGCACGGCACCCAGCATGAGCCCGCGTCCGCGGATCTGGCTGAAGATCCCGGTCTCGGCGGACAGCTGTTCGAGCGAGGACCTCAGCGTCGCGGACTGACGTTCGACATTGGCCAGCAGTTCGCCCGAGGACAGCTTGCGCAGGGCGACGCGGGCGACCGCCGCGGCCAGCGGATTGCCGCCGAACGTGGTGCCGTGCGATCCGTACTGCATGGCCTGCGCGGCGCTGGCTCCGACCAGCATTGCGCCGACCGGAAAGCCGCAGCCCAGCGCCTTGGCCAGGGTCATGGCATCGGGCTGCACGCCGGACCACTGGTGCGCCCAGAGGCGCCCTGTCCGACCCATGCCGCACTGGATCTCATCGAACACGAGCAGGGCGCCGAGCGTGTCGCAGCGTTCGCGCAGGACGCGCAGGAATTCCGCCGTGGCCGGCACGACGCCGCCTTCGCCCTGGATCGGCTCGACGAGGACCCCGGCCACATCATCGGTGAGGTAGCGATCGAGCGCCTCGAGATCGTTGAACCTGGCATAACGAAATCCCGGTGGCAGCGGTTCGTATCCTTCGTGATACTTCGGCTGCGCGGTCGCCGCAACCGCGGCCAGGGTGCGCCCATGGAAGGCACCCTCGAAGGTCAGGATCACGCGCTGGTGCGCCGGCCTGCCGCATTCCGCCGCATGCTTGCGCACCAGCTTGATGGCCGCCTCGTTGGCTTCGGCGCCCGAATTGCACAGGAATACACGCTCTGCGAAGCCACTGGCCGCGACCAGCTCCGCGGCCAGCCGGATCGGCGGTTCCGAATGGAACACCTTTCTCGTGTGCCCGCGCCTTCCCCCCCCGTCGTGCAAAGCCCCCCGGATGTCGGGGGCGCCCCGGCCCGGCGAGGGCGCACGGAGGCGTGCGGCGAAAACCAGTCGCCCAGGCGCCGGGGGTGCGCGAGGCCACCCCCGGCGGCGAGGGCGGCGTCCATCAGCGCGTCGTGCAGGTCGCGCAGTCCGTCGT
>DAIMYT010000061.1:4207-19758 GCA_036734345.1 Dokdonella sp.
CCGCGAGAATGTCGGGATCGCCGTGGCCGAGCGCGCTGACCGCAATGCCGGCGGCGAAATCGATGTATTCCTTGCCGGCCAGGTCCCAGACCCGCGAGCCCAGCCCCCGCTCGAGGATCATTTCCCGCTGCCGGTAGATCGGCAACTGGACGTGTCGGGCGGTTTCGATCAGCGTGCGGGTGTTGTCCACGGATGGTTCCGTTGCGGGCGTGAACGCCGATTTTCGCACGCGCCGCCGCTCAGGCGCCGAATCGGCCCGCAGCCACGGGTGCGCTCAATCGGAGCGCGCGGACAACACCGCCACCAGCTCGCGCTTGAGGATCTTGCCCGACGCGGTCATCGGCAGCGTGTCCATGAATTCAACGCGGCGCGGATACTTGTAGGCCGCAACACGCTCGCGCGTCCAGTCGATCAGCTCGCGCTCGTCGATCCCGGCGCCCGGCGCGCGGATCACGCAGGCCGTGATCTCCTCGCCGTACTCGGCGTGCTTCACGCCGACCACGGCCACCAGCGATACGGCAGGATGCGTGATCATCACTTCCTCGACCTCGCGTGGATAGACGTTGAATCCGCCCCGGATGATCATGTCCTTGCTGCGATCGACGATGTAGTAGGCACCGTCCGCATCGCGGCGGCCGAGGTCGCCCGTGCGAAACCAGCCATCGCGCATGCAGGCCGCGGTTTCGACGGGACGCTTGAAGTAGCCCTTCATGACGTTGTGCCCGCGGATCGCGATCTCGCCGACGGCATCGACCCCCTCCACGTCGTTCCATGATTCGTCGATCAGCTTCACCTGCACGCCCCAGATCGGCACGCCGATCGAGCCGATCTTGACCGGCATGTCCGGGCGCGAAAACGTCGCGACCGGGGATGTTTCCGAAAGCCCGTAGCCTTCGAGGATCTGTACGCCGAAGCGACGCATGAATCCGTTCTGGATTTCCGCCGGCAAGGCGGCACCGCCGGAAACCGCCCGGCGCAGGCGTGCCGCTATCGCGACCACGTCAACGCTGTCATCGAGTGCATTGAGCAGGCCCCAGTACATGGTCGGCACACCGGCGAAGCAGGTCACCTGCTCGTTTTGCATGAGCGCCAGCGCGGCCTTCGCCTCGAATCGCGCCATCATGACCAGGGTCGACGCCTGCAGGAATCCCATCACCATCTGCACGGTCTGGCCGAACGTGTGGAACAGCGGCAGCACGACGAGCAGGGTGTCGTGGCCCTCGGGGTGCTCACCGAGCAATCGCGACAGGGAGAGCGCGTTGAACAGGATGTTCGCGTGGGCCAGCTCGGCGCCCTTGGGCCGGCCGGTCGTCCCGCTCGTATAGAGGATGACCGCCGTGTCCGTCGATTCGGTCTGACGGGATTCGAATGCGACCGGACGCCCGCGAACGGCAGCGGCGAATGTCTGCGCGCCCTCGATCGGTGACGCCACTGCCGGATCGGCGCAGATCATGTAGAACTGCTCGCAGCTTTCGGCCTTGCCGAACGCGGCCCAGCCTTCGGCGCCCATGGCCAGTTCCGGCGTGCCCTCGAAGCAGAAGTAGGCGCGTACCTGCGCGTCGTCGAGGTGATAGGCGATCTCGTCGCGCTTGAGCAATACGTTCAGCGGGACGACGATCGCACCGACCTTGAGAATGCCGAAATAGATGATCGGGAAGAACGGCAGGTTCGGACAGCTCAGGGCGACCCGGTCGCCCGCGGCGATGCCTTTCGCAACCAGCAGGTTCGCCACCTGCGAGGCAGCGGCATCGATGCCCGCATAGGACAGCCTGGCCGACCCCAGCACGACGGCGGTGCGATCCGGGAAATTGCGCGCGCTGTCTTCGAGGACTGCGGAAATGTTCAGCATGGTCGCTCCCCGCGATAACGGCGATCCGCGTTCATGGCACCGAGAGCGGACAAATCGAGCGTTCCAGCGTATCGGCGCGAAGATCCGGTCCGATCGCGGCCGCCGTCGCGACTTCGGCCTGGCCGATGGCCTGCGGCACAAAGCTGCTGATCAGCCCGGCCAGGACCGGATTGCAGTTGTTGTTCGTGTCATAGGCGATGATCGCGACCGCGGGCGCGAGCATGTCGCTGCTGTAGACGCCATCGACTCCGTCGGTTTGCATCAGGTAATCGAGGGTGTAGCTCAGCGTGATGCCGGTCAGGTTGAGGTTGCACGATCCCAGCGCCGTCGTCGTGATCGGCACGACGATGTTCGAAGCGGTTCCGGGCCCGAGGAAATGGCCGCCGCCGAAATCGCCGGCGAATGCACCGGCCTGGACGGCAACCGGGCAACCCGCCACGCCAACTCCGCAACCGTTGGCATTCGAGCAAACCGTGTAACCAATGCCCGACTGGCTGCCGGATTGGGGCGGAATGCAGGCACTGGTCCCGTCGATGCTGGCGCGCATCAATTCGAGGAATTGCGCCTTGCCCACGGCGGATGACCAGCAGGTTTCGAATCCCTGGTGGAAAAACAGATCGGCAGCCCGCGCGGGGGCCGGCAGGGCAGCGACCGACACCATTGCGGAAACCAGAAAAGCCGCAGCTCGCATCACGCTCCCCCTGCCCGGATATCCGGTGATCCTAAGCGCAAAGCGCCGCCATGGCCATGCTCAATCGAGAAACAGATCCGGCAACAGGGGCTCGCCCGGCGCCACCGCATAGCGGTCGAAGTCGGTGACGCCCTGCCCGGCGAGGACCTCTTCGTCGATGAGGAATCCGCCCGTGCGCTCGCGACTTGGCGAAACCAGGATGGCGTGCGCCGCGTCGGCGACGATTTCCGGCTTGCGCGCATTGCGCACGTCGACGCCGGGAATCATGTTCAGCGCATCCGTCGCGATCACGGTGCGCGGCCACAGGGCATTCACCGCGATTCCGTCGTCGCGGAATTCCTCGGCCATGCCGAGCACGCACAGGCTCATGCCGTATTTGGCGATGGTGTAGGCAACGTGCGGGGCGAACCATTTCGGCTCCAGGCTTGGCGGCGGGGACAGGGTCAGGATATGCGGGTTGTCCGCTTTCTTCAGGTGCGGCAGGCACGCCTGGGAACAGAGGAACGTGCCGCGCGTATTGACCTGGTGCATCAGGTCGAAGCGCTTCATCGGCGTGCCGGCGGTGCCACGCAGCCAGATCGCGCTGGCGTTGTTGACGAGGATGTCGATGCCGCCGAAGCAGGCGACCGCCTCGGCCACTGCTGCGACGACGCTTTCCTCGCTGCGGATATCGACCATCAGCGGCAGCGCGTGCCCACCGGCTTCCTCGATTTCGGCGGCCGCCGTGTAGATCGTTCCGGGCAGTTTCGGATTGGCCACCGCGCTCTTGGCGGCGACCACGATGTTGGCGCCGTCTTGCGCGGCACGCCGGGCGATGGCCAGGCCTATGCCGCGCGAGGCGCCAGTGATGAACAGGGTCTTGCCGCTCAGGGTGCTCATGCGGACTCCTTCAGGCGCGCTGGAAGCGCGGCAGGTGATGCATCAGTTGGCCAAGACGCTCGATCGGATCGTTGGTCTGCAACAGTTGCTGGCGCTCGGGGCCTTCCAGCGGCAGCACTTCGGCCAGCCGGTAACCGACCCAGCCGGCATCATCGTAGCGGGCGCGATCGACGCGTGCGTATTCGCCGCCGACCTGTTCGATGACGCGTTCGAGGATGGTGGCAAGCAGGCCGCAATCCGGCGGCACGGAAACTGGCTCTTCCTCGTCGAGGAACTCCACCTCGCCATGGATCAGTCCGTTGTCTCGAACCCGCGTGTTGAGGACGTGGAAGCGCCGGCTGCCGCGCGCGTGGATGCCGAGCAGGCCATCGGGCAAGGTATGGAAATCGGTGATGTGCGCCAGCGTGCCGACCGCTGCAGGCACCGATGGCTCGCCCGCTTCGCTGCCTTCCAGAATCAGGCACACGCCAAAGCCGGAATTGCCGCGTGCGCAATCGCGCACCAGGTCCAGGTAGCGGCGCTCGAAAATCCTAAGGCTCAGGCTTCCCTCGGGAAAGAGCACGGACGACAGCGGGAAGAGTGGCAGGTCTGAGGTCGCCATCGCTGGAGTCTAACGCCGACCGGCGAACCCGCGAAATGCCGCATCGGCCACCAGGCAGCCAAGCATCATCGTACCGGCCAGCAACGCCGCGATGCCGAGCTGGGTGTGCCGGGCCAGGTCCGCATAGCCGTCGCCGAATACAGCGGCCACGAGCACGCAGAGGGGCAGCGCGCTCACGGCGAGAACGACCACGTTGGCGGCCACTTGCGACGCGGAACGCCGAAACAGGACGAGACCGAGGGCGACCATCGGCAATCCGAACAGCCAGGCGCCGAGCGCTTTCGCACCCAGTGCATCCACCACCCGGCTCCAGCTCGGCACCGATTCCGGCAATCCGGAAAACGCCTGATCTTCGACGACTCCAAGGTGGCCGGGGATCCACGGCGCCATTTGCGCGATGCCGCCGATCAGGGCCCGGGTCGACATGGCCGGATCCGACAACGCGGCGCGCAGGAGGTCGCGCTGGTCGATCGCGAAGACCTGCGGACACAGCGTCCGTTCGCTCATCCCTGGCGTGTACCAGCTCGAACCCGATTGTTGCAGGCAGTCTTGCGGAAGGCCGAGGTCTTCAAGCAGCGCAGCAGGGTCGCGCGCATTGGGCAGCAGTGCGGTGAACAGGGTATCGACGACGTTCGCGTGGCGTATCGATTCATTGTCCGCGGCATTGCGGTGCATCCACTGCACCAGCAGCCCGACGGAAAGCCCGGCCAGCAGCGCAAGCGCAACCGGCCGGGCCGTTCCCCGCGCGTTGCCTGCGGCCACAAGCACCGCCAGCAGGACGATCAGGGGCAGGAGCACGTGCTGGAACTTGCTCGTCATCAGGAGCAGGGCCGACAGGGCCAGGGCAATCGGCAGGCCCCGGCCGCGGGCACGCTGCGCGGCGAATGCCACGAGCATAAGGGCCAGCATTGCATACAGGAAAAGTAGCGCCGATGCCTCGCTGTAGAAGGTGTTGAGGTAGAGCGTATTGCCGGGATCCATGACCGCGATGGCGCACACGGCGGCATGTCCGGCAGCCAGGTCGCGGCGACCGCTATGGATCAGCCGCCGCGTGCACCAGACGGCGAGAGCGACCCATGCCATCAGCTGCACGCCGCCCTTCCAGCGGATCGAGAAACTGTGATCGCTGCGCAAGGCCTGCTCCAGCCACATGCCGGGCCAGGCGGCCCAGGCAAACAGCGCCTCGGAGGTCAGGAAACACGACGCACCGACACCGCCCGTGAATCGAAAGCGACTGAAAGGCGCCGCGGGGCTGTTGCTGGCCGGGGCAACGGAATCGGGCCGATCCGGAAAGGCATCGATGCACGCCTGGACCCGGATCATGTCGTAGTTGTTGGCGACCGCCAACAAGGGGTCGGCGGCGAGGACGAGCCAACCGCGAACCAGCATCAGCCCCATCAGCAACCAGGCGAGGCGGCCATAGCCGATCGAAAGCCCGGCGTCTGCCCGGGCCACCGGGCCTTGTATCGGCGCGCGACTTTCCTCAGCGTCCACGCAGCAGTTCGGCGAAACGCCGCGGCGCCGCCTCGAAACCGCCGTTGGACATGAACACGACATGGTCGCCCGGGCGGATATCGGCGACCAGCGCCTCGAGCAGGCCATCGACCGTGGCGGCGGTGACGGCCCGCCCGTCCAGCACCGCCGTGACCTTTTGCGCATCCCAGGGCAGCTCGGGACGCTGCAGGAACACGACCCGGTCGGCATCGGCCAGCGACGGTGCGAGCTGCGCGGCATGCGCGCCCGATCGCATCGAGTTCGAGCGCGGTTCGAGCGCGACCACGATGCGCGCATCGCCGACGCGCGCGCGCAACCCGGCCAGGGTGGTCGCGATGGCGGTCGGGTGGTGGGCGAAATCGTCGTATACGGTGACGCCGACGTGATCGGCAATCTGCTCCATCCGGCGCTTGACGCTGCGGAAGCCGGCAAACGCCCCGAGCAAGGCCCGCGCGTCGGCACCGGCCGCCTGCGCCGCTGCGAGCGCGGCCAGCGCGTTCATGACGTTGTGGCGGCCGAGCAGGGGCCAGCTCACCGTGCCGATCAGGCTGTCCCGGTAACGCACCTCGAATTGCGAACCGTCCGCTTCGACCAGCCGCGCACGCCAATCGCCGGCGTCGATGCCGAACGTCTCCACCGGCGACCAGCAACCCATCGCCAGCACTTCGGCGAGATGCGCGTCCTCGGCGTTGACGATCAGGCGCCCGTTGCCGGGCACGATGCGCACGAGGTGGTGGAACTGGCGCTGGATGGCCTGCACGTCGGGAAAGATGTCGGCGTGATCGAACTCGAGGTTGTTGAGGATCGCGATCGTCGGGCGGTAGTGCACGAACTTGGAGCGCTTGTCGAAAAATGCGGTGTCGTACTCGTCGGCTTCGAGGACGAACGGCTTTCCCGACCCGAGCCGCGCGGAGACAGCGAAATTTGCCGGCACGCCGCCGATCAGGAATCCCGGCTGCATGCCGCAGGAATCGAGCAGCCATGCCAGCAGCGAGGTCGTCGTCGTCTTGCCGTGGGTGCCCGCCACGGCCAGCACCTGGCGATCGCCGAGCAACTGTTCGCCCAGCCATTGCGGGCCGGAGATGTAAGGCAGGCGCTGGTCGAGCATGTGCTCGATCGCCGGATTGCCGCGCGAGAGCGCATTGCCGACGATGATCTGGTCCGGCGCTGGCTGCAGGTGGGCGGCCGAATAGCCGGACTTGAGCTCGATGCCGAGCGCCTCGAGCTGGGTGCTCATCGGCGGATAGACATTGCTGTCGCTGCCTTCGACCTCGTGGCCGAGTTCGCGCGCCAGCGCGGCAATGCCGCCCATGAAGGTACCGCAGATGCCAAGAATATGAAGTTTCATCGGCGCAGTGTATGCGTTCAGGCGGCGTCGCTGAACAGCACCCGGCTCAAGGCGAAATCCGCGATCGCCCACGACAACGCGAGCAGGAGTCCGAGCCAGAACGGCGCATCGATCGCCTGGCGCACGACATGGGCATCGACCGCGATCTTCCAGACCAGGGTGGCGAGTCCGAGCCAGACGATCAGACGCTGCAGCGGGGAAAGGACCACTTCGGCACCCTGCGGGTCGCCAAACAGCAAAGCCAGCGGGAGGATCAGCAGGGAGAAGGCAATCGAACAGGCAACCAGCGCACTGGCCGTCTGCAGGTAGCGATGGCTCAGCCCGCGGATGGCCAGGGCTATCCAGCTCAGGGCGAGCAACACCACGATCGACATCAGGCTGCGTGCGAGCAGAGGGTCCTTGAGCTCGAGCAGGTTTCCAGAGACGAGATCCACCAGCACGCTGGCGACCAGCAGGGCAGACAGCAGGCCTTGTGAATGGGGAAAATCCTGCGGCCCGCGGCGAAAGCGGCAAAGGTCGAGGACGATGCCGGTGAGTCTGCCCGGCGAGGCCGGTGCTTCCTTCATGTGACTGGCACCCCATGTCCGGCGCCAGCCTGTGCGTTCCTCCAATCCCGCCGCTTCGGGCAGCCGCGGTACCTCAAGACGGCAAGGCGGCGATGATGCGGTCGTACACCTCGTCGAGCTCGCCGACGCCGTCTACCGTGACGAGCTTGCCGATCGCCGCGAAATGATCCGCCACCGGTGCGGTCTGCTCGGCGTAGACGCGCAGGCGCTCACGGACCGTTTCCGGGGTGTCGTCGAGACGGCCCTCCGCAGCGGCACGTCCGGCGATGCGCTCGACGATCAACTCGTTCGGCACGTCCAGCTTGACCGCGACATCGAGTGGCTGGCCGAGGCGATCGAGCAAGGCCTCGAGCGCGGCACACTGGGCCAGGTTGCGCGGATAGCCATCGAGGATGAAGCCGCCCTTCGCGTCGGGCTGGGAGACTCTCTCCTCGAGCATGCCCAGCACGATCTCGTCGGAAACCAGCTGGCCCGCATCCATCACAACCTTGGCCTTGAGGCCGAGAGGGGTTCCGGCTTTCACCGCTGCGCGCAGCAGGTCGCCCGTTGAAACATGCGGAATTCCCAGCTTCTGCTTGAGCGTGGCCGCCTGAGTGCCTTTGCCCGAACCGGGGGCGCCGAGTAGCACGAGTCGCATACTGTTCCTTGCGTGACGCGCGCGTGCGGATTTGCCACGACGCTGCGCTAGACTTTGAGCGGGAAAACGCGGCGTAAAGCTATCTGCTGGAGCCAGCGCAGTCAAACCGGCACACTGCCGGGCCTCCCCCACATCGTCACCGCAGCCCGTCCAGCCACCGAGGAGCCCATCGATGCAAGGCAACCTGCTCTACGCGCAATCCGGCGGAGTCACCGCCGTCATCAACGCCAGCGCCTGTGCGGTTATCGAAACCGCGCGCAAGCACAAGGTCCGCGTCCTGGCGGCCCGCAACGGCATCATCGGCGCCCTGCGCGAGGAGCTGATCGACACCTCGAAGGAATCGGCCAGCGCGATTGCGGCATTGCGCCACACCCCGGGCGGCGCCTTTGGCTCGTGCCGCTTCAAGCTGAAGTCCCTCGAACAAAGCCGGGCCCAGTACGGGCGCCTGATCGAGGTGTTTCGCGCCCACGACATCCGCTGGTTCCTCTACAACGGCGGCAACGACTCGGCCGATACGGCGAACAAGATCTCGCAGGTCGGCAAGGCGCTCGGCCACGAGGTCACCGTGGTCGGCGTGCCGAAGACGGTCGACAACGACCTCGCCGTGACCGACTGCTGCCCCGGTTTCGGCTCGGTGGCCAAGTACACGGCCGTCTCGGTGCTCGAGGCAAGCCTCGACGTGGCCTCGATGGCGGAATCCTCGACCAAGGTGTTCGTCATGGAAGTCATGGGCCGGCATGCCGGCTGGATCGCCGCGGCCGCCGGCCTGGCCGGCAAGTCCGCCGACGAGGCGCCGCACATCATCCTGTTCCCGGAGATCCCGTTCGACGAGGAGTCGTTCCTGGCCCGGGTCAAGGCGACGGTCGAGCGCGTCGGCTGGTGCACCGTGGTGGTTTCCGAGGGCGTGCGCAACAAGGAAGGCAAGTTCCTTTCCGAGGTCGGCACGCGGGATGCGTTCGGGCATGCCCAGCTCGGCGGCGTCGCCCCCCTGCTCGCCAGCCTGGTCAAGCAGAAGCTCGGCTACAAGTACCACTGGGCCCTGCCCGACTACCTGCAGCGCTCGGCGCTCCATATCGCATCGAAGACCGACGTCGAGCAGGCTTACGCGGTCGGCAAGGCCGCGGTCGAGTACGCCCTGGCTGGCAGGAACGCGGTGATGCCGGTGATCGTGCGCACCTCGGATGCGCCCTATCGCTGGAAGATCGAAGCGGCGCCGTTGTCCAAGGTCGCCAATCACGAGAAGACCTTGCCGAAGAGCTATATCCGGCGCGACGGCTACGGCATCACCGAGGCGGCTCGACGCTATCTGGAACCGCTCATCCGCGGCGAGGATCCGCCACCCTCGGGCAAGGATGGCCTGCCGAAGTACGTGCGCCTGAAGAACACGGCGGTCCGGAAGAAGCTGCCCGCCTACTCGATCGCCGACTAGCAGAAACGCATCCGCAGTGATCCCGGAAACGCAAGGCCGATCAATGCTGCACTGCAAGAATGTGAACGCAGTCAAGGCATGGCTATACTCGACCGGTTCGTGGGGTCTCCAGATTTTCCTTCGCTTGCCTGCTCCCTGGGAGGGATAGATGTTGCAGCAATACGGTTTGATGTTTTCACTCGCTTGTGCGGTCCTGGCCATTCTCTATGGCGTCTGGTCCATCCGCTGGATCCTGGCCAAGCCGGCGGGCAATGAACGCATGCAGGAAATCGCCGCGGCGATCCAGCTGGGCGCCCGCGCCTATCTCAACCGCCAATACATGACGATCTCGATCGTCGGCGTGGTCCTCCTGCTGGCCATCGGCTTTGCCCTGAACTGGCTGACCGCGATCGGCTTCGCGATTGGCGCGATCCTGTCCGGGCTGGCCGGCTACATCGGCATGAACGTTTCCGTCCGCGCCAACGTGCGCACGGCCGAAGCAGCCCGCAGCGGCATCGCCGCCGCGCTTGCGGTCGCGTTCCGTGGTGGCGCGATCACCGGCATGCTCGTGGTCGGACTCGGCCTGCTCGGCGTGGCCGGTTACTTCGCGGTGCTGGGCCGCATGGGCTACTCGTCGGACGAGACCCTGCATGCCCTGATCGGCCTTGCCTTCGGCTCTTCGCTGATCTCGATCTTCGCCCGCCTTGGCGGCGGCATCTTCACCAAGGGCGCCGATGTCGGCGCCGATCTCGTCGGCAAGGTCGAGGCCGGCATTCCCGAAGACGATCCGCGCAACCCCGCGGTCATCGCCGACAATGTCGGCGACAATGTCGGCGACTGCGCCGGCATGGCGGCCGACCTGTTCGAGACCTATGCCGTGACCCTGATCGCGACGATGCTGCTCGGCGGCGTCATGTTCGCCGGTACGCCGAACGCGGTGCTCTATCCGATCGTGCTCGGCGGCGTTTCGATCATCGCCTCGATCATCGGCACCTTCTTCGTCAAGACCAGCGAAGGCGGAAAGATCATGAATGCCCTGTACAAGGGCGTCATCGTTTCGGCCGTGCTTTCCGCGATCGCGTTCTGGTTCGTCACCCAGCAACTGTTCGCCGGCGGACTCGATGTCGGTTCCGGAATCATGATTCCAGCCACCAACATCTTCTATTGCAGCCTGGTCGGCCTGGTCCTCACTGGCGCCATGGTCGTCATCACCGAGTACTACACCGCCACCGAATTCAAGCCGGTGCGCCACGTGGCCCAAGCCTCGACGACCGGGCATGCCACCAACATCATCGCCGGCATCGGCATCTCGATGAAATCGACCGCCTTGCCCGTGCTTTCGGTCTGCGCGGCGATCTGGGCGGCGCACAATTTCGGCGGACTGTACGGCATCGCCGTGGCGGCCACCGCCATGCTCTCGATGACCGGCATGATCGTCGCGCTCGATGCCTATGGCCCGATTACCGACAACGCCGGTGGCATCGCCGAAATGGCCGACATGCCTCCCGAAGTCCGTGCGGTCACCGATCCGCTCGATGCGGTCGGCAACACGACCAAGGCCGTGACCAAGGGTTACGCGATCGGCTCCGCCGGCCTGGCCGCGCTGGTGCTGTTCGCCGACTACACCCACAAGCTCGGCGTCGAACATCCGGAGAACATCTACACGTTCGACATTTCCAATCACTATGTGATCATCGGCCTGCTCATCGGCGGCCTGATTCCCTACCTGTTCGGCGCCATGGCGATGGAAGCGGTCGGCCGCGCGGCCGGCAGCGTGGTCGAGGAAGTACGCCGCCAGTTCCGCGAGATCAAGGGCATCATGGAAGGCACGACCAAGCCCGATTACTCGCGCGCGGTCGACCTGCTGACCAAGGCGGCGATCAAGGAGATGATGATTCCTTCCCTGCTCCCCGTGCTCGTTCCGATCGTGGTCGGCTTCGGTTTCGGCTGGATCGGCGGCCCGATGGCCGGCGCCCAGGCGCTCGGTGGACTGCTCATCGGCACCATCGTGACCGGCCTGTTCGTCGCCATCTCGATGACCACCGGCGGCGGCGCCTGGGACAACGCCAAGAAGTACATCGAGGATGGCAACTTCGGCGGCAAGGGTTCGGACGCGCACAAGGCGGCGGTCACCGGCGACACGGTCGGCGACCCGTACAAGGACACGGCCGGTCCGGCGGTGAACCCGCTGATCAAGATCATCAACATCGTCGCCCTGCTGCTGGTGCCGCTGCTCTGATGGCATGAACGGGCATGGCTCCGTGCCCTGCCCGCAGGCGACCGGCAGCGATCGTCGCCGCTGAAGGAAAAATCCCGGGCCTTGCCCGGGATTTTTTTGCGTCATCTGGCTTGCGCCTTGGCGACATCCGCTCAGGGCTTTCGCGAGACCAGGCCGCGCAGCTTGCCCATGGCATCGCCGATGCGATTGAAGCGCGCGCCGATTCCGTACTCGCGCTTGAGCATGGCGAGTTCTTCCTGCTGGCGCGCGGAGATCAGCGATTCCCACCGACGCTTCACTTCCTGCTGTTGCACGCGCGCGCGCAGCTGGCTGCGGTAGTCCTCGGGCAACGCCTCGCGCATCAGCTGGGTCGGCTCGCGCATCAGGTAGCGGCCGATCTCGTCGTAGAGCGCCTCGCCGACCTGCTCCGGCGCAACGGTCTTGATCGCCGTGGCCAGATCGTCGAAGTTGGTGAAGCTCAGGCGCAACTGCCCACTGGCCGCATCGGCGGAGAAGACCGCGGTCAACGGGATACGCCCCTTGGCCTTGAAGGTTGCCGAGACGATCTCGCCCGACGCGTCCTTGGCCGGGGCCAGTGGCGAGCCGAGTCGGTAGCGCTGGAACAGCGCCGAGACCGCACGCACGCGGTTGCTTCCCTCGACCTGCACGCTCGGACACTCGGAGCTGGCGACCGCACAGAAGAAGGAAAGGGTGATTTCGCTGGATGAGGCCTGGCGGACCTCGTGCACTTCGTACTCGTGCTCGACATGGCCGACGACCTCGCCGTAGCCCGGCAGGGTGTGCCGGATCGCGATCTTCGGCTGCAAGACCTTGAGCTTGTCCACCAGCTCCTTCAGATAGGCGAGCAGAACGCCCATCGCCGGCTCGAGGACCGTTCGGTACGCCGACTCGCGCGCCGCCTTCAGGGCAGCCGCGCCCTCATCCTCGGTCTTGCGCTTTTGCGCCTCGTTTTCGAGCTCGTCGAGCAGACCCACGAATTTCCCCTTGTGCAGGCGCGAACCGATCCCGCCTTCGCGCTGCGTTGCCGGCAGCCCGACCATCGGCCTTCCCGCCCGGATACCGGCGCCACGATGGCGGGTGTCCCCGCAAACTTTTCAAGCAAGAACACTGCCAGCTCGCCGATTCTCGGCCAATCGCCCGTGTTCCCGCAAATGCCGGCGATCCGGTCCCGGAGATTCCGGCGCCGCGCGGGACCGCGCCTGTCCCAATCGAACAGCCGCTGTCGCCTTTCTCCGCCAGCAAACGCC
Organism: Dokdonella sp.; assembly: GCA_036734345.1. GTDB lineage: Bacteria > Pseudomonadota > Gammaproteobacteria > Xanthomonadales > Rhodanobacteraceae > Dokdonella. Next base: position 17,167 of record DAIMYT010000061.1, read on the forward strand.
GCAAGCCCGGCGTCGATCCCTGCTCGCGCGCGCGCGGCCTGGCCGGAACCCGCGCGGCCTGTGGTCGCCCATGCGCGGTTCCTGATAACTTAGCCTGGGCGGGCCGGAATCGCATGCGTCCGCATCAGCCGAGGGTCCGTGCGCCATGAACTTGCCAATCTGGGAGCCCAGCCAGGAGCGTATCGATCGCGCCAACCTGAGCAGGTTCATGCGCTATGTCCGCGAACAGACCGGCAACGAGGATATCCGCCGCTACGCGCCGCTTTACGACTTTTCCTTGCGCCAGCCAGCGCGATTCTGGTCGCTGCTCTGGGATTTCTGCGGCATCCGCGCCAGCGGTGAGTTCGAGCCCGTGCTGATGGATGCGGAGAAGATGCCGGGCGCGCGCTGGTTCCCCGGCGTACGCCTGAACTTCGCGCAGAACCTGCTGCGCTACCGGGATGACCGGCCGGCGATCGCCTTCTCCAACGAGTGGGGCCACGACCGCCAGCTGACGTATGCGCAACTGCACGTCGAAGTCGCCCGGGTCGCGCAGGGCCTGAAACGTGCCGGGGTCGGCGTGGGCGATCGCGTCGCGGGCTTCATGCCGAACATTCCCGAGACGCTCGTCGCCATGCTCGCGACGACCTCGCTCGGCGCCATCTGGTCGTCCTGTTCGCCGGATTTCGGGGTTGACGGCGTAGTCGACCGCCTTGGCCAGATCGAGCCGAAGGTCCTTTTCTGTGCCGACCAGTATCCCTATGCGGGCAAGCGCTTCGACTGCCTCAAGAAGATCCGCGCCGTCCTCGAGCGCATCCCGAGTGTCACGCAGCTGGTGGTCGTGCCCTACAGCGGCGAGGCGTTCGACCTGGCGACGTTGAAGAATTCGATTGCCTGGCCCGACTTCGCCGGCAGCGATGAACCGGCACTCGGATTCGAGATGCTGCCGTTCGATCATCCGCTGTACATCCTCTACTCCTCGGGGACGACCGGCGTGCCGAAATGCATCGTGCATGGCGCCGGCGGTACCCTGATCCAGCACCTGAAGGAGCTCGTGCTGCACACCGACCTCAAGCGCGAGGACCGCTTCTTCTTCTACACGACCTGCGGCTGGATGATGTGGAACTGGCTCGCTTCGAGCCTCGCGGTCGGATCGACCCTGGTGCTCTACGACGGCTCGCCGACGCATCCGGACGGCAACGTGCTCTGGGACCTGGTCGACAAGCGCGGCATCAGCGTCTTCGGCACCAGTGCGCGATGGCTTTCGGCTACCGAAAAAGCGGGCCTCAAGCCTGTCGAAACGCACAAGCTTTCGTCATTGCGGACAATCCTCTCGACCGGCTCGGCGCTGGCCGAGGAGAGCTACGATTACGTCTACCGGAACATCAAATCCAGCGTACTGCTCGCCTCGATCTCCGGAGGCACCGACATCATTTCCTGCTTCGCACTGGGCAACCCGCTGATGCCGGTGTATCGCGGCGAACTGCAATGCCGCGGGCTCGGCATGCGCGTCGAAGTGCTCGATGACGCCGGCACGCCGGTGACCGGGCAGATCGGCGAACTGGCCTGCACCGCGCCATTCCCCTCGATGCCGATCGGCTTCTGGGACGATGCCGACGGCGAGAAGTAGTTCAATGCCTATTTTTCAACCTTCCCCGGGATCTGGTGCCACGGCGACCAGGCCATGCTCACCGAGCACGATGGCATCATCATCGTCGGCCGATCCGATTCGACCCTGAACCCTGGAGGCGTGCGCATCGGCACCGCGGAAATCTACCGCCAGGTCGACCGCCTGCCCGAGATCATCGAATGCGTGGCCATCGGACAGCGCTGGCAGGATGACGAGCGCATCGTGCTGTTCGTGCGCCTGCGCGAGGGCCTCGTCCTCGACGCCGGGCTGCGTGATCGCATCAAGGCGCAGATCCGCGCCAACACGACGCCCCGTCACGTGCCGGCGAAAATCGTCCAGGTCGCAGACATCCCGCGGACCCGCTCGGGCAAGAAGAGCGAGGTCGCCGTGCGCGATGCGGTCCATGGCAAGCCGGTGCGCAACGTGGACTCCCTCGCCAATCCGCAGTCGCTCGACCTGTATGCAGCGATCGATGAATTGCGTGACTAGCGCAATGCGGCGCCGGTGACCGGCTCGGCGCAGGAAGCCGCTGGTCCGCAGACCCGCTGGAATCGCGACTGCCCATTCGGCCTGCCGGTATACTATTCGAAGCAGGAACAGGTGAACCGTCGACATGAGCGCAAAGGACAATCCGGTACTGGTACTCGGCTCGGCGGGTTTCATCGGCGCGGCGCTGTGCGCGCGGCTTGCCGCCCTGGGTACCCGCGTCCATGCGCTGGGCCGTTCCGAAAGCACCGGAGTCGACAGGAACATCACGCATGTCCGTGGCTCGATCGAGGACCGCGCGTTGCTGCGCGAAGCGCTGGCGAAGTGCCCGACCATCGTCTACGCGGCCAGCATCACCACGCCGGGCTCCTCCAGCGGCGACCCCGCGCTGGAAGTGCTCGGCAACCTGTTGCCACTCTCCCGCCTGCTTGAATGCGCCGCCGAATTCCCGCAACGGCGGGTCGTGTATCTCTCTTCCGGCGGAGCGATCTACGGCG
>DAIMYT010000061.1:19768-20130 GCA_036734345.1 Dokdonella sp.
ACCTTGCTGCGACCGCGCTCCTACTATGGCGCCGGCAAGGCGGCCGCCGAAGTGCTCCTGCACGCCTGCGTGGCGACCAGCGACTGGACAGCGGTGTCGCTGAGGCCGAGCAATCTCTACGGCCCAGGGCAACGCGTGACCAAGGGTTTCGCCATCGTGCCGACGCTGTTCGACAGGGCCAGTGACGGGGGAACGTTTCCGATCTGGGGCGACGGCTCGACTGTTCGCGATTTCTGCTACATCGACGATCTCGTCGAGGCCATCATTCTGGCCGCGAACGTCGAGCCGAAAGAACCCTTCAGCGTCTACAATGTCGCCAGCGGCTGCACGGCGTCGATCCTCGAGCTGATCAAGGCCTGCGA
>DAIMYT010000062.1:0-19505 GCA_036734345.1 Dokdonella sp.
GTGCACCAGCCCCCGTCGTCTGACACAATGCCGCAAAGGGGCCATCGGTTGCCAATCAATGGAATTGTCCACCACGCGCCGCGCTATCAAGGCCGGCGAAATCATTTTTGCGGAAGATGACGCGCCGACCACGGCGTTCCTGATCGAATCGGGGCGCGTCGCGATAACCACCGTCCAGCACGGTGAGATTCGCAACCTCGGTGAGCTTGGCCCCGGATCCCTGCTCGGCGAGATGGCGGTCATCGATTCGGCGCCGCGCTCGGCCAGCGCCAGGGCATTGACCGACTGCGTGCTCACGCCGATCGATCGCAACCAGTTCGCCGAGCGCCTGGCGGCGGCCGACCCGGTCGTGCGTGCCTTGCTGATGAGCCAGCTGACGCGCTACCGCTCGGCGTTGGCCACCCTGACCGGCGACGCCACCGTCGGTGATGCGATCGCAGGCCATGACGACTCCGGCGCCTTCGACAAGATTCGTCTGGAAAGCGAATTGCGCTCCGCACTGGAGCGCGATGAGCTCGAAGTACGCCTGCAGCCGATCATGCACATCGCCACGAACCGCATTGCCGGCTATGAAGCCCTGATCCGCTGGCAACATCCCGAACGTGGCCAGGTATCGCCGGTCGAGTTCATTCGCCTCGCCGAGGAAACTTCGCTCATCGTGCCGGTCGGCGACTACGTGCTCGCCCGTGTATGCGACATGCTGGCCGAACTGCGTCGTCGGGATCGGCGAGACCTTCCCTTTATCGCGCTCAATGTATCGGCCCGGCAGCTTGAGGATCCGGGCCTGATCGATCGCATGCTGGCCCAGCTCGAGCAACGCCATCTTCCTGCCGACCGCCTGGAGATCGAGATCACCGAAAGCCTGGTGTTCAACCACTCGCAAATCGCCGCGCTGCTGGATCGTTGCCATGCGGCGGGCATGCAGGTCGCACTGGACGACTTCGGCACCGGCTATTCCAATCTCGGCCCGGTGCTGTCGCTCGATTTCGACCGCATCAAGCTCGACCAGGGTTTCACGCGCGCGCTCGACACGCCTCGTGGCCTGGCGCTGGTCCGCGCGATCATGGCGATGGCCACGGCGCTGGATTGCGAAATGATTGCCGAAGGCGTGGAAATCCCCGAACACCTCGAGGCATTGCGCGAAATGCAATGCGACTATGCGCAGGGATGGCTGGTCGGCAAGCCGGTCTCGCTGCAGCAGGTCCTCGACAGCGGCTGAATTGCCGCAGGCTGCGCCGCGGGGGAGCGCAGCCGGGGCAACTTTTCTTCGCCGGTGCGGTCACAGGCAGCGTACGGCACCGCGCCATCCCAACCCACTTTCCCTGAAATCCGAAACCATGGACATGCCCGAACCGACCACGGCTGCAAAAGCATTCAATCGATTGCGGGAGGAGCTCGCGCTTTGCATCATAGGGCAGGCTGCCCTGATCGATCGATTGCTGATCGCCCTGCTTGCCGATGGCCACCTGCTCGTCGAAGGCGCGCCCGGACTGGCGAAGACCACGGCGATCAAGGAGCTGGCCGCGCGCATCGAGGCCGACTTCCACCGGGTCCAGTTCACCCCGGACCTGTTGCCCGCGGATCTGACCGGAACCGAGATCTATCGTCCACAGACGGCTGCCTTCGAGTTCCAGCGGGGTCCGCTGTTCCACAACGTGATCCTGGCCGACGAGGTCAATCGCGCGCCTGCAAAGGTCCAGTCGGCCCTGCTCGAAGCCATGGGCGAGCGACAGATCACGGTGGGCAGCAATACGTTTGCGCTGCCACCGCTGTTCCTGGTGATGGCGACACAGAATCCGATCGAGCAGGAAGGCACTTATCCGCTGCCGGAAGCGCAGCTCGACCGATTCCTCCTGCATGTGCGCATTGGTTATCCGGATGTCGAAGCGGAAACGCGGATTCTGGCCCTGGCTCGCGACCGGGCCCGCGAGGGCCTCGCCTCGGCGCGGACCCCGGACCGCATCCTCAGCCAGGCGCAGGTATTCAGTGCGCGCGCGGAAGTACTCGACATGCACCTGGCGCCCGCGCTCGAAAACTATATCGTGCAGCTCGTGCTGGCGACCCGGAACCCCGCCGCGTATGGGGCGGAACTGACACGCTGGATCGCGTTCGGCGCGAGTCCGCGCGGCACGATCGCGCTGGATCGGTGCGCACGCGCGCATGCCTGGCTCGCCGGCCGCGATTTTGTCTCCCCCGAGGATGTGCATGCGGTGGCGGCAGACGTCCTTCGCCACCGGGTGCTGCTGACCTACGAAGCAGAAGCCGAAGGTATCAGCAGCGACCAGGTCATCAAGCTGCTGCTCGAACGGGTTGCGCTGCCCTAGGCAACAGCAGCATCGTCGGGCGTCAGGCATTGTTTTCGCAGACTCATGGTAGCTACCAGAAACCCGGACGACTCGACGTCGGATCGTGGCGCCTTAATGGCCCGGTCGGGCGCGGCGAGTCAGACAGGGTCGCACCCATGATTCTTCATTCCCCTCTTGGCAGGATAACGAGTGCCGGCATGAGCAAGACCAGCACCCCCACCGACGCAGGCGTGCGAGTCGCGCTGGACGAACTGCTCGCGTTGTCCGCGCAGGCGCGCGGCAGCAGCCTGGCGGAAGTGCGGCGCAGCGCCGCCGCGCGAACCGGCCTGCATGCGTCGCGCTGGCGCGGGCGAGGGGTCGATTTCCGTGAATCGCGCATCTACCAGGCCGGCGACGACATCCGTCACATGGACTGGCGCGTCACCGCGCGCAGCGGCAAGCCGCATACAAAACTGTTCGAAGAGGAGCGCGAGCACGGCCTGCTGTTGATGCTCGATTTCAACGCCGGAATGCGCTTTGGCACCCGGGTGCGCTTCAAGAGCGTGCAAGCGGCTCGCGTGGCCAGCCTGCTGGCCTGGATGGCGACCAATGCCGGCGACCGGGTCGGCGTCATCGGTTTTGGTGGCGGCATCCGCGGCGAGGTAAAGCCGGCGGGCGGTCGACGCGGCGTGTTGCAGGTACTGCGTGCACTGCGCGACTGGGATCATGCGGCCGGAGCGGAAACGGAAACCCTGGCGAGCGCACTCGAGAGGGCGCGCCGCCTGCTTCGGCCGGGCACGCGCCTGATCCTGCTCAGCGACGGATACAGCGCCGACGATACTGCCTGGCCGGTGCTTGCGCGATGCGCGGGTCGCCACGAGCTCGGCTGCATCCTCGTATCCGATGTCCTCGAGCAGGCGCCGCCGCCACCGGGCCGTTACGCATTGAGCAGCGGCGGCGAGCGGCGCATGCTCGATTTCGGCAACCGCCAATTGCGCGAGGAGTGGCCCACGCCGTTTGTCGAGATGCGCGAACGCATGCGTCGCGAGTTCACCCGTCTGGGCGCGCGCGTCGTCGAACTGGCCACCGATGCCGACGTGCGGCGCGCCATTGCACCGTTTACCCAGGGTGCCCAGGCACCGCGGGATTCCTCGGCATGAACCCGCAAGGCCCCAGCCTGCGCGACATCCACCTGCCCGCGGATCCGTCCTGGTGGCCGCCGGCGCCGGGCTGGTGGCTGCTGGCATTGGTCGCGACGGGCCTTCTGCTGTTTGCCGCGCGTGTGCTGCTGCGGCGCTGGAGGAAACGACGCTGGCGGCGCCTTGTCCTTGCCGAACTCGAGCGGATTGCGGAGCAGCAAGCCTCGACGCCCGATTCCGTGCGGCTGGCGGCAGATGTCTCGCAGTTGTTGCGTCGGGCGAGCCGGCTGGTCGATGCCGGCGCCGCATCGTTGCGCGGCGAAGCCTGGGTGACCTTTCTCGATTCCGTGCTTGCGGGCGAGGATTTTTCGCGTGGGGTCGGCCGTTGCCTGCTCGACGGTCCATTCCGGCGCACGCTGTCGGTCGATTCCGACGGACTGCTCGCGCTGACCCGCGCGTGGCTGGAAAAGGCGCTTGCCGGGAGCGCCCAACATGGTTGAACTTGCCTGGCCCTGGATGTTGTTCGCGCTGCCGCTGCCGCTGCTTGCGGCCTGGTTGCTGCCGCGCGCGCGGACGGCGATCACCGCGGCCTTGCGCATGCCGCAGGCCGGCTTCAGATTGCCGGCGGCGACGCATGCATCGCCAGTCTCCGCCTGGCGGCGCGGTCTGGCCATGCTGGCGTGGTGCCTGCTGGTCGTCGCCGCAGCGCGCCCGCAATGGCTGGGCGAGCCCGAGGACATTCCACGCAGCGGTCGCGACCTGCTCCTCGCCGTCGATACCTCGGGAAGCATGAGCATCCAGGACATGCAGATCGGCAACCAGGCAGCCGATCGCTTCTCGACCGTGCAGGCGATCGCAAGCGACTTCATCGAGCGCAGGGTCGGCGATCGTGTCGGGTTGATCCTGTTCGGTTCACGCGCCTATCTGCTGACGCCACTGACGTTCGATCTGAAAACCGTCGCCAAGCAGCTCGACGAATCGGAGATCGGGCTGGCCGGTCGCGAAACCGCGATCGGCGATGCGGTCGGATTGTCGGTCAAGCGCCTGCTAGATCGCCCGCAGGATCAGCGTGTGCTGATCCTGCTTACCGATGGCGTCAACAATGCCGGCGAACTCGATCCGCAGAAGGCCATCGAGCTCGCGGTGGCCAACAAGGTGCGCATCTACACGGTGGGCATCGGTGCGGAAGCAGTCAGGGTCGACAGCCTGTTCGGAAGCCGCACCATCAATCCGTCCGCCGATCTCGATGTCGGCATGCTCAGTGCGATGGCGGAAAAGACCGGCGGCAAGTTCTTCCGCGCACGCGATACCGCCGAACTGGCCGGCATCTATCGCGAAATCGACCGCATGGAGCCCGTTGCCGGCAACGCGGAGACCCTGCGCCCGGTCGACGAGCTCTATATGCTGCCATTGCTTGCGGCCATGCTGGTGGCCGGCTGCGCCCTGCTCCTGCCCTTGCGACGGCAGCGGCTCTTGCCCGCGCAGGTGCAACGATGAACGCGCTGGCGGATTTCCACTTCCTGCGCCCGGCATGGTTGCTTGCGGTGCTCCTGGTTCCACTGGCCTGGATGCTTTGGCAGCGCGTGCGCGGCATGGCCGCAAGCTGGAAGTCGGTCGTCGATGAGCACCTGTTGCCGCATCTGGTCGAAACGACCCACGAACGTGCGCGCAATGGCGGCGCCTGGCTCGCCGCCCTGCTCTGGCTGCTGGCCTGCATCGCGCTGGCCGGCCCGGCCTGGGAGCGCGAGCCGCTGGCGCTTTACCGCAACGAAGCCGCGCGCGTGCTCGCTCTCGAACTGGCACCGACCATGCTCGCCGCCGACATCAAGCCGACCCGCCTCGAGCGTGCACGCTACAAGCTCAACGACATCCTCGACGCCAGCCGCGACCTGCAGACGGCATTGATCGGCTACGCCGGCGATGCGTTCGTGGCGGCGCCGCTGACCGATGACGTCAATACCGTGCGCAACCTGATCGACGCCCTCGATCCGGGCGTGATGCCGGCGGTCGGCAACAACACCGAACGCGCGATTGCCGAGGCGCAAAAGCTGATTGCGCAGGCCGGCCTCAAGCACGGCGAATTGATCCTGCTCGCCGACAGTGCCAGCAACGGCGCGCTGGCGGCGGCACGCAGGGCGCATGCCCAGGGCCTGACGGTTTCCGTCCTTGGCGTGGGCAGTGCCAAGGGTGCTCCGGTGCCCTTGCCACAGGGCGGATTCCTGCAGGATGCCAGTGGCAACATCGTCCTGCCGCGGCTCGATGAACCGGCACTGCGCGCGCTCGCGCAGGCGGGCGGCGGGCGCTATGCCACGCTGACCACGGATCGCAGCGACCTCAATTCCCTGCTCGTCGCCAATCGCGATGCATCGAATGCCGCGGTTGCGGAAGGCGACCATGCAACAAGCGAACGCTTCCGTGATCGCGGCCCCTGGGTGCTGCTCCTGCTGGTGCCGCTGGCCGCAATCGCATTCCGTCGCGGCTGGCTGATGGTGCTTGGCGTGGCGCTGATCGTTCCCGCGCCCCCGGCCCAGGCGCTGGAATGGATGGACCTTTGGCAGCGTCCGGACCAGCGCGCCGCCGAGGCACTGGCGCAAGGCGACGCCGCGCGTGCCCAGGAAATCGCCCGCGATCCGCAATGGCGTGGAAGTGCCGCTTATCGCGCCGGCGACTATGCGACGGCCACCGACTCGTTCGCCAGGGCGACCGGTGCGGACGCCTTGTATAACCAGGGCAATGCGCTGGCCAAGGCCGGCAAGTACGAAGAGGCGATCGATGCCTACCAGCGGGCGCTGGCGGCCAATCCCGCCCTGGATGACGCCACGGCGAACAAGCAGGCGGTCGAGGACTGGCTCAAGCGCCAGCAGTCGCAGGATCAGAAGAACCGGCAGGACAACAAGAACCAGCAGGACAGGAACAAGGATTCAGCGGGCAAGCAGGAATCTTCCGGCAAGGACGAGTCTTCCGGCGAATCACAGCAGGGCAAACCGAAGGATCAGCAAGGCTCCGGGCAGGAAGGCACCGATGAGCAAAAGGCCGACGAAGCGAAGCAGGAGGGGCCGCAGTCAGCAGGGAACCCTTCGGCCGATGCGCAAAAGGATACCCGGCAGTCATCGTCGAACGAAAAGGGCGAACCAAAGGACACCTCGCAGGCCGAGCCCAACGCGAGTCCGAAGAATGCGGCCGAGGCGGCAGCGGACAAGCTGCAGCGCGAACAGCAGCAGGAGCAGGTATCGAAGGCCATCGACAAGGCGCTCGATGGCAAGCCGGCAGGCGCACAGGCGCCGGTTGCCGCGAGCGAGGCCAGGGACGAGGCGGCGACGGAGCAGCAGCAGGCCCTCAACCAGTGGCTGCAGCGGGTGCCCGATGATCCGGGCGGGTTGTTGCGGCGCAAGTTCCAGCTTGAGTACGAACGGCGCCAGCGTGACGGAGGTGGTGAATGAAGACGCGTGCCTGGATGCTGATGCTGGTTGTGCTGGCTGTTATTCCCTGGAATGCCTGGGCCGGACCCGGCGTGCGCGCCTGGCTCGACCGCAACAGCATGCAGCTGGGCGAGACGGTCACCCTCAACATCGAGACCGACGACAGCACCGCCAGCGAGCCGGACTTCAGCGCCTTGCTGGCGGATTTCAATTCGCTCGGCACGCAGTCAAGCCGCCAGATCAGCATGACCAACGGCAGTACCAGCGCGAAGACGGTGTGGGCGATCGGGCTCGAGCCCAAGCGCGCGGGCAACTTGACCATCCCTTCGATCAATGTGGGCGGTGCCCGTACCGATCCTCTGCTGCTGACCGTCTTGCCGGCGCCGACCGGTGCCCAGGGCAAGCCTGGCGACAGCGTGTTCGTCGAAGTCAGCGCCGAGCCGTTGGCGCCCTATGTGCAGCAGCAGGTCCGCTATACGGTAAAACTCTACTATCAGGTCGACCTCAGCGACGGGTCGCTCGATGAACCCTCCGCCAGTGGCCTGGTCGCGCAAAAACTTGGACGCGACAAGCAATACACTGCCACGCGCGACGGGCGTCGCTACCACGTCCTCGAGCGCAACTACGCCCTCATTCCGGAGCAGAGCGGGGCGCTGACCATACCCGCGCTCGGATTTCGCGGCAGCGCCGTCGACAATTCCGACCCGACCGGATTCTTCCGCCGCGGACGTGCGGTCAATGCAAGGTCCGACGCCATCCAGCTCGATGTCCGGGCCAAGCCGGCCAGCTGGGGCACGGCGCCGTGGTTGCCGGCGGCTTCGCTGGCCCTGACCGACGAGAACGAGCTGCCGAATGAAATCAGGGTAGGCGAGCCGCTGACGCGCACGATCAAGTTGCGCGCCCAGGGGCTCGGCTTTGAACAGCTTCCCGAGCTCGAACTGAAAAAGCCCGAGGGCACGGAAATCTATCCGGACAAACCCGACACGCGGACCCGTGACGATGGCACCTGGCTGTACGGCGAACGCACGCGCAAGTTCGCCATCGTGCCGACGCGGCCGGGCAAGCTCGTGCTCCCCGAAGTCGAAGTGCAATGGTGGAACACGGCGCAGGACCGGGCCGAGAAGGCGGTACTTCCGGCGCGCGAGATCAGCGTGCTTCCGGCAGCTTCGGCCGGAACGCCGCAAGCCGGGGCCGGCGATGTCGCGGCCACGCCCGCCGCCCCGACGGCGGAGCCGACGCCGATCATCTATCCCTCGGCCGATGCCGGAGCCGGTCTGCGCTTCTGGCGCTGGCTGGCACTGGCATTGGCCCTCCTCTGGCTCGGCACCCTGGGTCTCTGGTGGAAGTCCCGAAGATCCCCGCTCGGCCTTCGCCCTGCCGCCCCGCCACCGGCGCCCGGCCGCAGCACGTTCCTGCGCGCCTGCGCCATGGGCGACCTCGTCGGTGCCGAACGGGCGCTGGTCTCATGGGCCCGTGGCGAGCGACCCGGCGTGCGCAACATTGGTGAGCTGATCGCCGCGCTGGACAACGACCAGCAGCGCGAGGTGCTGGCCCAGTTGCTGCGCATGCGTTATGCCGGTGCGGCCTCGGAAGGGCTCGGTGCGCGCCTGACCCGCGCCTTTCGCGACGGCATCTCGTGGAGCGACAGCAAACCGGCAGCGGTCGAAGTGCCGGCGCTGCCGCCGTTGTATCCGGGCCAGCCCTGACCGGGATCTCGAGTCGTCGCGGTTTCGCCGCGCCGGAGCATGCGGCACACTAGCAGCCTGTCGGACTTCATCCGGCCGGTCTGCGAATCCGTCTGTGTGGTCCAGTTTCCGCCGCTTCCGGGCCCATGAAACCTCCAGGGGCCTGCAGATCGCCGGAAATCCGTACTTGCCCAGTCGAATTGTCGACGCGACCGGCAAAGCCCGACAGGCTACGAACAGGCCAACGGGAATCCGGAGTTTAGTACGCATGATCAGTTCAGCAGCGGACATCGATCCACCCTTCCTTGTGCGTTGCAAGGATTGGCCGGCATGAGCGCGCGTCCACCGATGGCCTTGCACACGAAGATGCTGATCGGTTTCGCCGTCGGCCTGATCGGCGGACTCGCCGTGCATTGGCTCAATGGCGGCAATGCGGACTGGGTGCAGTGGCTGATGACCTGGATTACCCAGCCGATCGGCAAGGTTTTCCTGCGCCTGCTGTTCATGCTGGTCATCCCGTTGCTGTTTTCCGCGCTGGTGGTCGGCATCGCCGAAATGGGCGACATCCGCTCGCTCGGTCGGGTCGGCTGGAAGACGCTCGCCTACACGGTGGTCGTCTCCTCGATCGCCGTCGTCATCGGCATCGCACTGGTCAACCTGTTCCAGCCCGGTGCCGGCGTCGATCCCGCCGTCGCCTCGAAGCTGCTCAGCGATGCCAGCGAAAACGCGCAGAAGATCGTCGCCAGCGGCGCGCTGCAGGGTTCCGGCATCGATCTGGCGCTCAACATCGTGCCGACCAACGTCATTCGCGCCGCAGCAGACAACGACATCCTCGCCATCATGTTCTTTGCGCTGTTCTTCGGCATCGGCATCGTCCTGACCAAGTCGCCTCTGGCGGTCAAGACCAAGGAGGTCATCGAAGGTGTCTTCGAGATCTCGATGACCCTGATCCACCTGGTCATCCGCTTTGCGCCGTACGCGGTCGCCTGCCTGGTTTTCAATCTCGCCGCGGTGTTTGGCTGGGACCTGTTGTCCAAGCTGGCCGGCTATGTCGGCGTGGCCCTGCTGGCCATGTCCATTCATTTCTTCCTGGTCTACTCGGCCAGCGTGTACTGGCTCGGCGGCATGTCGCCGCTCAAGTTCTTCCGCGGCTCGCAGGAGGCCATCGTGATGGCGTTCTCGACTGCATCGAGCAACGCGACGCTGCCGACCGCGCTGATGGTCGCCGAGGAAGAGCTCAAGCTGCCCAAGCGCATCTCGCGCTTCGTGCTGACCATCGGCGCCACGGCCAACCAGAACGGCACGGCCCTGTTCGAGGGCGTCACCGTCCTTTTCCTTGCCCAGTTCTTCAACGTCGACCTCAGCCTGACCCAGCAGGTCGTGGTCATGCTCGTGTGCATCCTCGGTGGCGTCGGCACGGCCGGCGTGCCGGCCGGCTCGCTGCCGGTGATCGCCATGATCTGCGGCATGGTTGGCGTGCCGCCGGAAGGCATTGGCCTGATCCTCGGCGTCGATCGCTTCCTCGACATGTGCCGGACCACGCTCAACGTGACTGGCGATCTTGCCGCGGCCGTCGTCGTGTCCAACGGCGCCGAGGAACCGGAGCATCCCGTCCAGGCGGGATGAGCAGGCCGCGTGCAGCGGCAGCGGGATCGACGGATCCGTTCCGTTTCCCGCGGTCGATGGCTTCGCCGATGCACCGCGTTGACCGCTCGCGACGGCAAGCGCCTTGCGTGGCGGAGCCATCGGGCGAAAAGAAACCGGCCTGTTGCCAGGCCGGCCGGAGTGGCATCCCTGCCCTGTGGCTGGGGAATAGTTCCGACATGCGCGGCATGCCGGAACTGTCGTTGGGACTAGAAGCGCATTTCGGCGCTGACCGAAACCAGGCCCGGGTCGATCTTCAGGCCGGCCTTGTCGGCCTTGTAATAGTCGTAGTTCAGGCCAACGCTGAAGTTGTTGCTGAAGTCGTAGCCAATGCCGGCGCCGGCGTACCACTTGTTGCTGGTGTCATCGACGCGCACGGGCACGCCTGCAGCGAGGTAGTCGCCCTTGATGTCCGCGCGGAACAGGCCGGTGCGACCGCTGAGGTACCAGTTGTCGCTCAGGTTCAGGTGCGCGTTGACGCCGGCGGTCCAGCCTTTCAGCGTGCTGTCGCCGAGCGACGTGCCTGCCGGCAAGGTCGCTACTGCGCTCGCCTTGGGCGACCATTTGCCGAGGTCGGTATAGCCGCCCTCGACGCCGAACGCGAAGTTCGGGGCAACGGCCCAGCGATAACCCAGGTTGATGCCGTAGCCGGTATCCGTGCCGTCGTAGACGCCCTTGCTGTAATCGGACTGGCCCACGTTTCCATTGACGAAGAATCCGCCCTTGTCTTCAGCCGCGTGGCTCGCAACAGGGATCGTGGCGAGGCCGGTAGCCGCAATGGCAAGGACCAACAGCGTATTTCTCATGACGTTATCAACTCTTATTGGGGGAGAGAACCCGGTCGCTGCCAGGGCAGTAGTCCGGGGTCGGAGCTTGGATGCGGCCGGTAGGACTGCGTTCCTTCAGCTTCCGATGTGGCTAAGCTGGGGTTCACTTTCCAAATACCAAACTCACCGGTTTAATAATCATTCAGGATGCAGACAGGAACGGGCCTGCCACGACTACTCCGCGGCTACCCCGCGGCTACCCATTCAGGTCGGCGACCGGAACGAAACCCGCATCCAACACGTGTCGTGCCGATTCCGGCACCCACACCCCATCAGGACGAAAGCCCGCGCACCGGCCTGTAGCCGTGGGCGCCACGCCGTTCAGGCGGCAGACGGTTTGTCCCGGTCGCCGTGCGGAAAAGACAATTGCGCCCCGATCGGCGACAATGCGCGCCCTTTGCGGTCATTTGTCGGTCCGACCGCGTCATTGAGTCGAGTCCGAAACATGTCGAGCCGTAAAGAACTCGCCAACGCGATCCGCGCGCTGGCCATGGACGCTGTTGAAGCTGCCAAATCCGGTCATCCGGGCATGCCGATGGGCATGGCCGACATCGCCGAGGTGCTGTGGAACGATTTCCTCAGGCACAACCCGGCCAATCCGAAGTGGGCCAACCGCGACCGTTTCGTGCTCTCCAACGGGCATGGTTCGATGCTCATCTATGCCCTGTTGCACCTGACCGGCTATGCGCTGCCGCTCGATGAGCTCAGGCATTTCCGCCAGTTGCACTCGAAAACGGCGGGCCATCCCGAAGCCAGCGAAACCCCGGGCGTGGAGACGACCACCGGGCCGCTGGGCCAGGGCCTGGCCAACGCGGTCGGCATGGCGCTGGCCGAAAAGGTGCTGGCGCGCCGTTTCAACCGCGACGGTTTCGATCTGGTCGATCACAACACCTTCGTTTTCCTCGGCGACGGCTGCCTGATGGAAGGCATCTCCCATGAAGTCGCCTCGCTCGCCGGCACGCTCGGGCTCGGCAAGCTGGTCGCGGTCTGGGACGACAACGGCATCTCGATCGACGGCGAAGTGGAAGGCTGGTTCACCGACGACACGCCGGCGCGCTTCGAGGCCTACGGATGGAACGTCATTCGTGGCGTCGACGGCCATGATCCCGAAGCGGTCCGGAAGGCGCTGCAGGCGGCCCTGGCCGAAGCGGCAAAGCCGACCCTGATCTGCGCGAAGACGGTGATCGGCTTCGGTGCGCCGAACAAGCAGGGCAAGGAATCCTCGCACGGCTCGCCGCTGGGCAAGGACGAGGTCGCCGCCGCGCGCGTCCAGCTTGGCTGGAAATACGATGCCTTCGTCATTCCCGATGAAATCTACGCGGCGTGGAACGCCCGCGACAAGGGTGCCGGACGCGAAGCGGCCTGGAACGAGATGTTCGCGCGCTATCGCCAGGCGCACCCGCAGCTTGCCGAGGAATTCGAGCGCCGCCAGGGAGGAAACCTGCCAGCCGGATTCGCGGCCGCGGCGAACGAATGGATCGCCAGGCTGCAGGTCGAGGGGCCGGCCGTGGCATCGCGCAAGGCCTCGCAGATGGCGCTGGACGCCTTCGGGCCCATGCTGCCGGAGCTGATCGGCGGTTCCGCCGACCTGGCCGGGTCGAACCTGACCATCTGGAAAGGTTCGAAGGACGTCAACTCCAACGACGCCTCGGCCAACTACATCCACTACGGTGTCCGCGAATTCGGCATGAGCGCGATCGCCAACGGGCTTGCCCTGCACGGCGGATTCATTCCGTACGACGCGACCTTCCTCGTATTCTCGGACTACGCGCGCAACGCGGTGCGCATGAGCGCGTTGATCCCGACCCGTGCCATCCACGTCTACACGCACGACTCCATCGGCCTTGGCGAAGACGGCCCGACGCACCAGCCGGTCGAGCACCTGGCCAGCCTGCGCTACATTCCGAACAACGACGTCTGGCGTCCCTGCGACGCCGTCGAGTCGGCGGTCTCGTGGAAGCGCGCCCTCGAGCGCGGCAATGGCCCGTCCTGCCTGGTCTTCTCGCGCCAGACGCTGGTCCATCAGCCGCGCAACAGCGACCAGGTCGCGGACATCGCGCGCGGCGCCTACGTCCTGTCCGATCCGCCCGGCACGAAGTTCGACGTCATTCTCATGGCGACCGGCTCCGAGGTCGAGATCGCGATGCAGGCGATGCGCATCCTCGCCGACGAGGGCATCGCCGCACGCGTCGTCTCGATGCCGTGTACCAGCGCATTCGATGCACAGCCGGTCGAGTATCGCGAAGGCGTGCTGCCCTCATGGTGCCGTCGCCGCGTCGCCGTCGAAGCCGGCGTCACCGATTTCTGGCGCAAGTATGTCGGGCTCGATGGCGACGTGGTCGGACTCGATACCTTCGGCGCATCGGCGCCGGCGGACGTGCTGTACCGGCATTTCGGCATCACCGCCGAGGAAGTCGTCGAGCGCGTCAAGTCGTTGTCCTGATCCGGATCGGGTCTTGCCGCGAGGCGGGATCCCGTCGGCAGACCGCGCCGCATCCCGGCGCCGGGGCGGCTTGATTCCAATCAAGTCCGGAACATGCCCGATGCCCGACCATGGGCTTCCTCGATGGGCGCGGGCAATCGCGCCGTCGTGTCTTGCATGGGTGATCTCGTGGCAGCTTTCAATACCGAACGCGTCCTCAGTGTCCGTCACTGGAACGAATTCCTCTTCAGTTTCACCACCACGCGCGACGCCGGGCTGCGGTTCGAGAACGGCCAGTTCATCATGATCGGCCTGATCGTCGACGGCCGTCCGCTGCTGCGCGCCTACAGCATCGCCAGCGCGAACCACGAGGAGCACCTGGAGTTCTTCAGCATCAAGGTGCCGAACGGGCCGCTGACATCGCGCCTGCAGCATCTCGAGGTGGGCGACGAGATCCTGATCGGCAGCAAGCCGACCGGCACCCTGCTGCTGCATGACCTCAAGCCCGGCCGACATCTCCACCTGCTCTCGACCGGAACCGGGCTCGCCCCGTTCCTGGCCATCCTCAATGACCCGGAAACCTGGGATCGCTTCGAGCGCATCGTGCTCGCGCACGGCGTACGCCACATCGCCGACCTGGCCTATCGCGACTATTTCGAGAACGAGCTGCCGAGGCACGCGTACTTCGGCGATGTCGTGCGCGAGAAATTCAGCTACTACCCGACGGTGACGCGCGAATCGTTCCACCACCAGGGGCGCATCGACGAACTGCTCGCGAGCGGCAAGCTGTGCACCGATGTCGGGTTGCCGCCGCTCGATCCGGCCCACGACCGCGCAATGATCTGTGGCAGCACGGCGATGCTCAAGTCGATCAGCGCCTTGCTCGACAGCCGCGGGTTCGTCGTTTCGCCGCGTATCGGCACGCCGGGCGACTATGTCATCGAGCGCGCCTTCGTGGATCGCTGAGGTGAATGGGGAATGGGGAATTGGGAATCGGGAATCGGGAATGGGGAATCGGGAATCGGGATGACCAGCCGTCCGGCTGTTGAAGACCGGATTAGTGTCTAGTCGAGTTCACGATTGAGCAGGGTGGCGAGGCGCGCGCCAGCCCGACGGATCTGCAATTCGGCCAGCGGCCGCATACGTGCAAAATAGGCCTTGTCGATCGTGCGGCTGCCGGGATAGACGCCGTCGTCGCGCACGACGCGACAGGACTGCTCGGCCCAGTCGATCGGGTTTTCATCGTCGTCGGCAATCGGCTGTCGTTCGAGGCGACGCGCGTAGTCCTTCCAGCCAAGGCGTCGACTGCCGAGGATCCTGGAATCCCAGATCGAATGCAGGTTGCTGCCTTTGCCGTCGATGCGCACCTGATAGTTGTTGCCACCGCGATCGGGGCGATAGCCCGCATGCAGCGGCTGATGCACGTCACCGACGAAATGAACGAGAAAGCGCAGCGCCTGCGCGCGCTCCTGGTCAGGTCGCGTGCGATCGCCCAGTACAGCCGCATAGGCATCGATCGCGGCGACCACGCATTGCCCGCCGGCGCAGATGCGGGCGGCATCATAGTGGCAGCCCGAATCCGGGAAATTGATGAAATGCATGCGCGTGGTCTGGCGCGCCAGCGCACTACCCAGCGGATCATCGCGAATGTCGTCGGCCCAGTTGGCAACATCGGCCAACGAGATGTCAGCGGAAACGGCGAGCAGGTGAAGCACCTCGCGACGAGCGGACGCATGCAGTTGCGCTTCTGCCAGGGCCGCAACCATGCGATGTCCGGCCGGTCCCCAGGCGAACGCGGCCGACGGCAGTGCCAGCAGGGCCAGCGCCAGATGCCTCGCCAGGCGCCATCGTCGCGCCGTCGCAAGCGCAGCGCTGGTGAAGGATCCGGGGCCGATCACGCGCCGAAAATGCACGGCCCGCATCAGACCTCGAATCCCTTGCTCTGCAGCGGGATCTTGAGGAAGGCCTGTCCGTCCGATTCGGCAGGCGGCAGGTGGCCGGCGCGGATGTTTACCTGCAGGGCCGGCCAGAGCAGCCGGGGCACGGCGAGGCTGGCGTCGCGCCCGGTACGCAAGGCGACGAACTCCGCCTCGGTGGTATCGCCACGCAGGTGGATGTTCGAGACCTTTTCCTCGCCGATGGTGGTTTGCGCGAGCGGCTCCTCGCCAGCAGGTGGATAGTCGTGGGCTAGGAACACGCGTGTCGCGTCGGGCAGGGAATAGAGCCGCTGGATGGATCGATACAGTGTGGCGGCGTCAGCGCCCGGAAAGTCGCAGCGCGCCGTGCCGCCGCGCGGAGCGAACAGGGTATCGCCGATGAAACACGCATCGCCGACCCGATAGCTCAGGCTGTCCGGCGTGTGTCCGGGCGTGGCGATCGCCTGCACCTCGAGTCCGCCGATGCACAGGGTCTCGCCATCGTGGAACAGGGCATCGAACTGGCGTCCGTCGGCGACGAAATCGTGATCGAGGTTGAGCAGGGCCTTGAAGGTTTCCTGCACGGCGAGGATGCCGTGGCCGATGCCAATGGCCGGAGACGCGCTGCCCCTGACGAGCTGGCGCTTGAGCCAGGCGGCGGCGGTCAGGTGGTCGGCGTGCGCGTGGGTTTCGAGGATCCAGTCGATGCCCAGCGCGGTGGCCTCGACGTATTCGAGGATGCGCTGGGCGCTCTCGGTGCTGATGCGGCCCGACGGAAGGTCGAGGTCGAGTACCGGGTCGATGATGCGGCCCGATTCGAAGCCGGATCGACGACAACGTGCGACCAGGTGCCCGTCGCGTGATGGTGGAAACTGCGGACTTGGGGATTCATGCGGGGCGACAGCGCTGATGCATCGGCGGAGTACGGAATTTACCAGCTTCGGCAGCGACGCCGACGGCACGGCAGTATCGGGTGTGGATGCTGAACGGGCATGCCGTCGCCGGATTCGGCTTGGGATGTTCGCAAGGGTCGGGATTCCAAGCCGATACTGGACCTCTACTGCTTCGTTGGGAGTAGGGGAACGCTCGCGTTGGAGGCACGCTTTGGCTCCATCGTATTGGCGCTGTGCGCATGATTGGCAGGGCCGTTACAATGGCCACCCCCCGTTTCCCCATCGTTTCGAGGAGTGAGTACATGTCAGTCAAGGTCGGCATCAACGGCTATGGCCGTATCGGACGCAACGTTTTGCGCGCGCTCTACGAAGCAAAGCGCAATGGCGAAATCCAGATCGTCGCCGTCAACGACCTCGGCGATGCCGCGACCAACGCGCATCTGACCCAGTACGACACCGCGCACGGCCGCTTCCCCGGCGAAGTCGGCGTCGATGGCGGCGACCTCATCGTCAATGGCGACCGCATCAAGGTGCTCGCCGAACGCGATCCGTCCAAGTTGCCGTGGGGCGATCTCGGTGTCGAGGTCGTGCTCGAGTCGACCGGCTTCTTCACCAGCAAGGCCAAGGCAGGCGCGCATATCGCCGGCGGCGCGAAGAAGGTCATCATCTCCGCGCCGGGTGACAAGGACGTCGATGGCACCTTCGTCTTCGGCGTCAATCACGACAAGCTCACGGCGAAGCACCAGGTCATCTCGAATGCCTCGTGCACGACCAACTGCCTGGCACCGCTGGCCAAGGTGCTCAACGACAAGATCGGCATCGTGCATGGCCTGATGACGACGATCCATGCCTATACCAACGACCAGGTCCTGACCGACGTCTACCACTCCGACCTGCGCCGCGCGCGCTCGGCCACGCATTCGCAGATCCCCGCCAAGACCGGCGCCGCCGCCGCGGTCGGACTGGTGCTGCCGGAACTCAACGGCAAGCTGGACGGCTTCGCCATGCGCATCCCGACGATCAACGTCTCGGTGGTCGACCTGAGCTTCGTCGCCGCACGCGCGACCAGCATCGAAGAGATCAATGCCGCCATGCAGGCCGCCGCCGACGGTCCGTTCAAGGGCGTGATCGGGGTCAACACCCAGCCGCTGGTCTCGATCGACTTCAACCACAACCCGCTGTCGTCGATCTACGATTCGACGCAGACGCGCGTCATGGGCGGAACCCTGGTCAAGGTGCTTTCCTGGTACGACAACGAATGGGGCTTCTCCAACCGCATGCTCGACATGACCCTGGCCCTGGTCAACGCCAGATAGCCGCAGCGGGCGCGGCTGCGGTTTCCGCCGCCGCCGCGCCCCGATCCCCGGGCGCCGAGTGGTCCGCTTCGTCCCTCGTGCAGATCGCCGCGCTGTGGATTACGATGCATCCTGCATTTCGCATCCAGGCAGGGCGCGCGTCATGAAGGACATCATTCCGGTATTGACCGTTTTCCTGTGCCTGCTGGCCGGCTCCGGCCATGCCGCAGGGGCCGACGCGGAAGCGGAGCTGAGGTTCGCGCGCTGGATCCACGGTGGCCTGCTCGACGCAGCTGCCCCGATGGAGGAGCGCAGGAAGCTCGCAGCCGAGCTGGAGGCGCTCGCCCAAGACGATGCCGAACCCGACATGCTCTATCTGCTCGGTTCGTTGTACCGGCAGGATCCGGCGCATTCGAGTTCGCCGTTCGCGCAGGATCTGGACCGTGCACGTGGACTGCTGTCGCGCGCCGCGCTTCACGGGAAGATCCCGGCCATGGCCAAACTGTCGACGATCGAATTGCAGGCGGGCAACAAGTTCGACGCGAACGTCTGGGCGCAATTGTACTTTCACTACGCGAAAGACCAGGCGCAGGCGGATCCGCGCTGGTCGTCAGGGTTCGCCGCATCGATCCTGCACAATGCGCTCGACGGATTCCCCGCAGCGGACATCGATGCAGTCAGCGCCAGCGTCGGCGCGATGATCGGCCAATACGACAAGCAGATCCGTGAAGGACTGGCGCATCAGGCTGATGCCAGGGCGCTCGATCGGTTTCGCGACGCACGCCCGGGCAAGCGACTGCTGCTGAACGCCGAGGATACGAGGGGCCGCCGGCTCGATTCCGGCATGGCCGAGTACGTCGTCGAATTCGCCGCGGACGGCAGCGTCGGCGAAGTCTGGACCATCGATGCCTGGCCGAACCCCCGGCTGGCGCGGATCCTGCGCAATATCGCGCTCGGCTATCGGGTGGAACCGGCGGTGGCCGGGGAAGTTGCCGGCAAGCTGTCGGTGCTCCCGCTCAGTTTCGAGGATGGCCGGTACTCCGTGCGCGACGCTGCGAACACGCACTGACGCGGGATGAAACGGCGCGGATTCAGTGCGCGACCAGCATCGGCAGGTTGCTGTGCTGGAAAAGATGCCGGGTGACGCCGCCCAGGACCAGCTCGGCAATGCGCGACTGGCCCCAGGCGCCGACCACGATCAGGTTGGCATCGGCCTTGTTGGCGGCCTCGAGCAGGGCCGGGCCATGGTCTTTCTCGGGCTTGAACGCAACGAACGAGGCATGGATGCCGCGCCGCCCGAACCAGGCGCGCAGGTCGATCGCGGGCAGGTTCTCGGTGCCGAGGGGATTCGGGCTGCGATCGCCCTCGAGCACGGTGACCTTGCTGGCGCGCTTGAGCAGCGGCAGGGCGCCGTGGATCGCCAGCATTGCTTCGCGGCTCGCATTCCACGCAACCAGCATGTGCTCGCCGACCCTGTCGACGCGCGCGCCTTCCGGAACGACGACGACCGGCGCCGACGAGCCGAATACGGTGCGCGACGCGATGCCCCAGCCTACCGGCGCGTCGGGATTGGCGCAGGGCCGTTCGGCGACCACCAGGTCGGACCAGCGGGCCGCATGGCAGAGCGCTTCCACGGCATCGCCCTGGACGACCTGGAATTCGCCCGCCAGGCCATGCCGTTCGAGCTGCTCACGCCACCACGGTTCGCGCTGCCGGGCTTCTTCGAGCAGGTGCGTGGTTTCATTGACCTGCACCGCAACGGCTTCCGGCGAAACGAAGGCCGCCGTGGACATCGCGACCACGTGCAGGCCAAGGGTATGGGCGCCCAGCCGCGCGGCGAGTGTCAGGCCGGCCTCGGTGGCCGGTACGCTGCCTTCGCAACGGCGCAAGTGAATCACAACATCGAAATCGGACATGCTGGCTTCCTCGGACCGGATGGATGAGTGCAAGTCTACGCCGTGACGGTTCCCCGGCAGCTTC
>DAIMYT010000063.1:0-19426 GCA_036734345.1 Dokdonella sp.
TCGTGGAGCGGCTCGATGTTCGAGTACCTGATGCCGCAGCTGGTCATGCCGAGCTACGAAGACACCCTGCTCGAACGCACTGCCCAGGCTTCGGTGCGGCGGCAGATCGAGTACGGGCGGCAGCGCAGCGTGCCGTGGGGGATTTCCGAATCGGCCTACAACATGGTCGATGCCCATTCCAATTATCAATACCGGGCGTTTGGCGTACCGGGATTGGGATTGCGGCGAGGCCTGGCGCGGGATCTCGTGATCGCGCCGTATGCGAGCATGATGGCCCTGATGGTTGCGCCGAACGCTGCCTGCGAGAACCTGCAGCGACTCGGCGATTCCGGATTCGCCGGGCGCCATGGAATGTACGAAGCGATCGATTACACGCCCGAACGCCTGCCGCGCGGGCAGAACCAGGCCCTGATCCGTTCCTACATGGCCCATCACCAGGGCATGGGCCTGTTGTCGCTGGACTATCTGCTGCACGACCAGCCCATGCAGAAGCGCTTCAGTGCCGATACGGAGTTCCAGGCGACCTTGCTGCTGTTGCAGGAGCGGATCCCGCGCATTGGCGCCTACCATCCGCATGTCCAGGAGGCGGCAGCGACCGACGTCGATGCCAGCATCGACGAAACGCGCCTGCGCATCCTGCGCATCGTCGACAGTGCGCGCCCGGCGGTGCACCTGCTGTCGAACGGCCGCTACCAGGTCATGCTGACGAACGCTGGCGGTGGCTACAGTCGCTGTGGAAACCTGGCGGTGACGCGTTGGCGCGAGGACAGCACGCGCGATCACTGGGGAAGCTTCTGCTATCTGCGCGATGTGGAGAGCGGTTCATGCTGGTCGGCGGCCTACCAGCCCGTTGCCGCCCAGGTCGAGAATTACGAAGCGATCTTCTCGGACGGCAAGGCCGAGTACCGCGGCAGCAGCCACGGATTCGACACCCATACCGAGATCGCCGTATCGCCCGAAGATGACATCGAGCTGCGGCGCCTGACGATCAGCAACCGCTCGCGCGGGACACGAACCATCGAGATCACCACCTACGCCGAACTGGTCCTCGCGCCCGGCATCTCCGACGAGTTGCATCCGGCTTTCAGCAACCTGTTCGTGCAGACCGAACTGTTGCCCGCCCAGCAGGCCATCATCGCCACCCGCCGGCCGCGTGCCGTGCTCGAAAAGCCGCCGTGGAGCGTGCATCTGCTGGCGGTACATGGTGCCGACATCGACGCGATTTCCTATGAGACCGATCGCGCCCGGTTCGTCGGTCGCGGCAACGACCTGCGTCGACCGCAAGCCCTGCTCGCCGCCGAGGTGCTGTCGAACAGCGCCGGGTCCGTGCTCGATCCAATCTTCGCCATTCGCTGCCGGATCACGCTGAAGAGGGAACAGAAGGTCACCATCGACATGGTTACCGGTGTCGCCTTCAGCCGCGAGGACTGCACCAGCCTGATCGACAAGTATCGCGACCGCCATCTCGCCGATCGCGTGTTCGACCTGGCCTGGACCCACAGCCAGGTGGTCAGGCGCCAGATCAATGCGTCGCAGGCCGACGCGCAGGCGTATGAGCGCCTCGCCGGCATGCTGATCTATGCCCACGCAGCGATGCGCGCCGATCCTTCGATCCTGCTGCTCAACGACCATGGCCAATCCGGGCTGTGGGGGCAGGGGATTTCGGGCGATCACCCGATCGTGGTAGTGAAGATCGTCGATCCGGCCAACATCGAGCTTGTCCGGCAGATGATCCAGGCACACGCCTATTGGCACCTGAAGGGCCTGACCGTGGACCTGGTGATCTGGAACGACGACCAGACCGGCTACCGCCAGCAACTGCAGGACCAGATCATGGGCATGATTTCGGCAGGCGTCGAAGCGAACGTCATCGATCGCCCGGGCGGCATCTTCGTGCGCGCCGCATCACTGATCTCGCAGGACGAACGCATCCTCCTGCAAACGGTTGCGAGAATCATCGTCAGCGACAAGGCCGGCAGCCTGAAGGACCAGGTCCAGCGCAAACTGCCGGATCCGCTGTCGGTTCCCCTGCTTGCGCAGGCCATGAAAAACCGGGGGACGCCGATGGCGCCAGCGGCCGTCGCCGCCGCACCGGTCGCCGGCCTGGCCGGGGATCCTCAACCGCACGCACATCGCGCCGACCCGACCCGGCCCGATCCCTACCGCGCAGCGCCCTTGCCGATCGCATTCGACAATGGCATTGGCGGTTTTTCCGCGGACGGACGGGAATATGTCATCGACCTCGAGCCGGGCGCAACGACTCCGGCACCCTGGTCCAATGTGATAGCCAATGCCGTGTTCGGCACCGTGTTGAGCGAGAGTTCGCCCGGTTACACCTGGGGCGAGAACGCGCACGAGTTTCGACTCACTCCGTGGCACAACGATCCGGTCATGGATGCCAGCGGCGAAGCCTTCTACCTGCGTGACGAGGAGACCGGCCAGTTCTGGTCGCCGACTCCGCTGCCCTGTCGAGGAAGCACTGCCTATCGGACGCGGCATGGATTCGGCTACAGCGTCTTCGAACATGTCGAGCATGGCATCGCCAGCGAGCTCTGGGTTTTCGTCGATCGCGACAAAGCCATCAAGTTCAGCGTGCTCAAATTGCGCAACCTCGACGCTCGCCGCCGGCGCGTCTCGGCGACCGGGTACGTCGAATGGATCCTTGGCGATCGTCATGCGGCGACCCAGATGACCATCATCACCGAGCGCGACCAGGCCAGCGGCATATTGCTGGCGCGCAACCCCTACAACCAGGAATTTGCCGGGCGCGTGGCGTTCTTCGATGTCGATGCCCCCGGTTCCGCCCCGAACGATGTCAGCGTCAGTGGTGACCGCACGGAGTTCATCGGTCGCAACGGCAGCTTGCGTGAGCCCGACGCGCTGCTGCGCGAGCGCCTTTCGAACCGGATTGGCGCGGGACTCGATCCCTGCGCCGCCATCCAGGTTCCGCTGCTGCTCGAGCCTGGCGAGGAGTGCGAGCTGGTGTTCCGGCTTGGCCTCGGGCGCGACCGCGCTGCCGCGCTCGAGCTGGCCTGCCACGCGCGCGGCAGTGCAGCCGCCGCGCAAGCGCTGGCCGAAGTGCATGGCTACTGGCGTCGCACCCTCGATGCGGTCGGGGTTCAAACGCCGGATCGATCGGTCGACCTGCTCGCCAACGGCTGGCTTCTCTACCAGACCATCGCCTGTCGCTATTTCGCCCGCAGCGGTTACTACCAGTCCGGCGGCGCGTTCGGCTTCCGCGACCAGCTGCAGGACAGCATGGCCATGCTGCATGCCGAGCCCCAGCTGGCGCGCGCGCATCTGCTGCTGTGTGCAGCCCACCAGTTTCCGCAAGGCGACGTACAGCACTGGTGGCACCCGCCGCTGGATCGTGGCGTACGCACGCGCTGCTCGGACGATTACCTCTGGCTGCCGTTGGCGGCCTGTCGCTATGTCGAGCTGACCGGTGACCACGGCGTGCTCGACGAAGTGGTCGCGTACATCGAGGGACGACCGCTCAACGTCGATGAAGAGTCCTATTACGACCTGCCCGTGCGTTCCACGCTGCGCGAAGACCTGTACCGACATTGCGTGCGGGCGCTGGAACGCGCCTGGGGGCTGCTCGGCGCACGCGGCCTGCCGCTGATGGGAAGTGGCGACTGGAACGACGGCATGAACCGGGTAGGCGATGGCGGCAAGGGAGAAAGCGTTTGGCTGGGGTTCTTCCTGTTCGACGTGTCCACGCGCTTCGCCGCGGTGGCGCGCGCGCGCGGCGATTACCAGACCGCCGATCGCTGCAGGGAAACCGCCGTCCTGCTGCGCAAGAACCTCGAGGATCACGCCTGGGATGGCGACTGGTACCGGCGTGCCTGGTATGACGATGGCGTGCCGCTCGGCTCGGCACAGAACGACGAGTGCCGCATCGATTCGATCTCGCAAAGCTGGTCCGTGCTCTCCGGCGCCGGCGATCCGCTGCGCGCACGCCAGGCCATGTCTGCGCTGGACAGCCATCTCGTGCGCCGCGATGCCGGACTGATCCAGTTGCTCGAACCGCCATTCGACAAGACCACCGAAGATCCCGGTTACATCCGTGGTTACGTGCCCGGCGTGCGCGAGAACGGTGGCCAATACACGCATGCCGCGATCTGGTCGATCATGGCCTTCGCCGAACTCGGCGACCACGAGCGCGCATGGGAACTGTTGCGCCTGATCAATCCGGTCCACCATGCCGACAGTGCCGGGCGCCTGGCCATCTACAAGGTCGAGCCCTACGTGGTGGCTGCGGACGTCTATGCCGTGGCGCCGCATACCGGCCGGGGCGGCTGGTCGTGGTACACCGGTTCGGCCGGCTGGATGTACCGGCTGATGGTTGAATCACTGCTCGGATTGCGCCGCGAAGGACAAAGCCTGCGCATCCTGCCCTGCATCCCGGCCGACTGGCCCGGTTATCGCCTGAACTACCGCTTCGGCGACACCGTCTACCGCATTCACGTGACGCAATCCGCGCAAGCTGGCGCGGCCAGTCGGGTCAGCGTCGACGGCATCGACCAACCCGGCAAGGTCATTCGCCTGCAGGACGACCATGCCGATCACGCGGTCGAGGTCGTACTTGCGCGAACGCCTCCGCCCGAAGCGGATTGACCGGGCAGCGCCGCAGGCTTCCCGCGCGGCAACCGCGATCGACGGTCGGCAGCGGTATCGCGATCGCTGCCGGCAGGCGCGCAATACGGGGCTACTTCGCGCATCGGCCTTTCCTGCGATGGGGGCGGCGACGACGGGGCGTCCGCTCCGGCCCGTTAGTGGCAAATCCATGCCTGCGCATCGGTAAGATGGCGAGGCTGACTTCCCGCCGCCACACGCGGCACTCCAACCTCGGCAGCGACCGGCCATGAGCACCCTGAGTATCTCCACCGACAAGGCCCTGCTGGATGTTGCGATGATCCATCGCTACCTGTCCGCACAGAGCAGCTGGGCGCGCGACATCCCGCTGGACGTGGTGCAGCGGTCCATCGATCATTCGTTGTGCTTCGGCTGTTATCTCGACGACGTGCAGGTGGGCTTCGCCCGGGTCATCTCCGACTACGCGACGTTTGCCAACCTGGTCGACGTGTTTGTACTTCCCGCCCATCGGGGCCGGGGCTACAGCAAGGCGCTCATGGCCAGCATCCTTGCGCATCCGATGCTGCAGGGCCTGCGCAGGTTCATGCTCGCCACGGCGGATGCGCACGGGCTGTATGCGCAGTACGGATTCACCGCTCCGAGGTTCCCGCAATCGCTGATGGAGCGCTATGCGCCGGGGATGTACACGGCGGCGATCGCGTCCGCTGCTGCGTCCGGCGGGTAGGACGCCAGGCAGCGGATGCGCGCGCCGATCGTGCCCCCGGCATCGTCGCGAAGCCGCGTGTTCAGCCGTCCGTCGGCTGCAGTTCCGCATACACGGCGACGGTCTCGTCGACGCAACGCGACCACGGAAAGCGCGCCGCATGCCGCATGCCGCCGGCCGCTGCCTGCAGCCGCCAGGCCTCGTCCTCGAGCAGGCGCTGCAAGCCTTCGGCGAGCAGGCTTTCGTCGAGCGGGTCGATGCACAGCGCGATGCCGGCGCAGACTTCCGGCAGCGAGGAGACGTTCGAGGTCAGCACCGGGATGCCGCTGGCCAGCGCTTCGAGCACGGGCAGGCCGAAGCCCTCGTACAGTGACGGAAACGCGAACGCACGGGCGCCGGCATAGATCAGCGGCAGGTCGTCCTCGCTGACGTAGCCGAGGCGGCGGATCGATCCGCCGGCTTCAAGCGGCGCCAGCGCCTTTTCGAGTTCGGCATTGAGCCATCCGCGCGCGCCGACGATGACCAGCGGATGCTGCGCGCGCAGGCTGGCCGGCAGCCGCGCATAGGCGCGCGCGAGCCGGACCAGGTTCTTGCGCGGTTCCTGGGTGGCGACGACGAGCAGGTAGCCGCCAGCGGCCAGGCCATGCCGCTGCATCGCCCCGGCCAGTTCCGCCGCGTCGCGCGGATGATATTTCGGATCGACGCCAAGCGGCACGACGCGCAGTTTTTCGCGCGACACGCCGAGCTTGTCGTGGATCTCCGCCGCGATGAACTGCGAATCGGCCAGCACGCGATCGGCCCGTTCCAGGCTGCGCGGCAGGTGGCGCTCGAGGAAGCGCACGCGCTCGGGCGGATGGGTATCCGGATAGTTGAACGCGGACAGGTCATGCACGGTGGTCACGCACGGACCATCGAACGGCATCAGGATGTAGTTGGGCGTGTGCAGGAGGAAGCCGCGCAGCTTGCGCGTGTGCGCACGGAACAGCACATTGCGCATGCCTGCGTAGATCTCCAGTGCGCGCGTCTTGAACGGAAGGTTCTGGCGCAGGCTGGCGAAGATCCGGTTCGAGCTGAGCGCCTCGGCCGGATCATCGACCCAGCGCACGGCCGAATACAGGCGCAGTTCCTCGATGGCGGCGTGGCCGGCGAGGCCGTTGGCCAGTTCGAGCGCATAGCGGCCGATGCCGGTCAGCGGAGCGCTGATCGCATCGACATTGAAGATCACGCGCACTAGTTCGGGATTCCCTTGCGTTCGCGCTCGATGTCGCTCTCGACCATGCGCCTTGCCAGTTCGTCGAGCATCACCGCGGGAGCGAATCCGAGCGCGGCGCGGGCCTTGCCGGCGTTGCCCAGCAGCGACGGCGCATCGACCGGACGCAACAGGGCGGGATCGACGCGGATCCTCGGTACGCCGGTAGCGGCATCGCGGGCCACCTCGTCGGCGCCGCTGCCGGTCCATTCCAGGGCCATGCCGGCCGCAGCGAAGGCCGCCACGGCGAAATCGCGCACGCTCGAGGACTGGCCGGTGGCCAGCACGAAGTCATCGCCGATGTCCTGATCGGCCATGTTGGCCAGGGCGCCGACATATTCGGGTGCGTAGCCGAAATCGCGGCGCGCATCGAGGTTGCCGAGACTGACCGATTCTTGGCGACCGAGGAAAATGCGCGCCACGGCGCGGGTGATCTTGCGCGTGACGAAGGCTGCGTCACGCAGTTCCGATTCGTGGTTGAACAGGATCGCGCTGCTGGCGGCGAGGCCAAAGCTGTCGCGCCAGCTGCCCATCGCCGCATGTGCCAGCAGCTTGGACAGGCCATAGGGCGAGGTTGCGCGCGTCGGCGTCTGCTCGTCCTGCGGCGATTGCAGCGGGCTGCCGAAGATCTCGGCGCTGGACGCCAATACGAAGTGCGCGTCCGGCGCGTCCCGACGCATCGCTTCGAGCAGGTTCAGCGTACCGATGCCGTTCGCCTGCACGCTGCCGAGCGGGTCGCGGAATGAATCGGCCACACGTGACTGGCCGGCCAGGTGGAAGATCGCCTGCGGGGCGATTTCGGCGACCAGGTGCCGGCAATCGGCCGGGCTGGCGAGGTCGAGCGGACGCAACTGCAACAGCGGGCTGGATTCGATGCCGAGTTCGCCGAGCCGCCATTTGACCGACGCACTCGAGGGCCGGTGCGTGCCGACGATCCCGATGCCTTCGCCGAGCAGCTGCGCGGCCAGCCAGGCGCCGTCCTGGCCGCCGATTCCGGTGATGATCGCGCGTGCATAGCGTCGGCTCATGCCGCACCACCGGGGAAGCTGCGCAACGAGGCCATGGCCGCGGCGCGCTGCTGCGCGGTGGTCGCCGCGTTGGCAGCCTGCCGCAGCAGCGGAATGCCCAGCCGTTGCGCCTGCCCGGCAAGCGCCGCGGCGACATGCGGGTCGGCCTCGGCGCCGATTTCGATCAACTCGATGGCATGGCGCTGCAGCCAATTGGCGATTGGCGTCGTAGCCGGTGTTGCGTGGCAGCCTTCGGCGCTGCCACTGGTCCCGCATTCCAATTTCAGTTCGTCCAAGGTTTTCGTCAGCATGCACCTATCGTAACCGCTGGCCTCGCCCGATTCGCCCCGGCTGCCGAATTCGAGCAACTTCGGCTGCGGCACGTGGTGGCCGGCCAGCGAATAGATGCGGCGCACGCGCCAGTTCAGGACAAGCCGCGCGAAGGAGAACAGCCAGGCGCCGACGTCGGCCTCGTAGTCGGGCCAGCGCTCGCGCAGGATCTGCATGCCGGCGCGGCCCAGGGCCTCGCGACGGTCGATGCCGAAGCTGCGGCTGCGCGCATGGGCCACGAGGACGTTGCCGGCAACCAGGTGCCGGTAGCCGGCGGCGCAGGCGCGCTGGCAGAAATCGTTCTCCTCGCCATAGCCTTGCGGGAAAGCCTCGACATCGAGCAGGCCCACCGCGTCGAGCACTTCGCGCCGGATGTACATGCAGAAGCCGTTTCCGGTCGGCAATTGCGGATAGGCGTGGCCGGCGTCCTGCCACAGCGCGCGTGCGGCCTGCGCAAACGTCCACGCCCCGGGAATCGGATTGTCGCGCTCCAGTTCCGGCACCGAGAATGCGCCGGCATTGTCGGAAACCGCGGTGACCGTGGCAACATCGCCGGCGCAGCACGCGGCGCGGCGCAGGCCGGTCAGCCAGTTGGCGGCGACTTCGGTGTCGGCATTGAGCAGTACCACGTCGGCGCGACCGGCCAGGGCGATGCCGCGATTCGCGGTGGCCGTGAAGCCGAGGTTGCGCGGGTTGGCGAGGATCTCGACGCCCTCGATCGCACGGTAGCGCTGCAGCAGCGGGGCGATCGCCGGATCCGTGCTGGCATCATCGATCACGATCAGCCGGCTTGGACCGGTCGTATGCAGCAGCACCGAATCGAGGCAGCGGCGGACGTCGTCGCTGGCGTTGTAGACCGGCACCACGACGACGACCTCGCGACGCATCGGCTGCGCGGTGTCGCCCACCCACTGCCCGGCGACCGCCAGCGGTCGCAACGGCTGCGCCTTGTCGATGGCGGGCAGCAGCCCGGGCTTGTCCCATTCGACGGCGAAGGTGTCGACGACAGCTTCGGCCTGGCCCGTGCGTGTGGCCAGGCGCAGGTCGAGCACGGCATTTCCCGAAGGCGAGAAGGAAAACGCCAGCTCGCCGGACGAGGTGTCGCCGATCGGCAGCTCGACGAAGTGGGCGCCATCGATCGCGATCGCGCAGCGACTGCCGGCTTCGGCCTCGACCCGCAGGCACCGCCCGTTCCAGTCGATCATGGTCGGATGTCGTCGGGTCGCGGCTGGCATGCGGTCGGCGGGGCTCGATGGCGGAACGCGAGATTACGCACGCAGGTGCGCGCGGATGCAAGCCGCGGCGGCGCCGCCCATGGATGGCCGGGATCCAGGCCGGGTGGCCGGGGCGTCAGGCATCGCCTGGCCTTGGCCCGAGGATGCGCCGCTCCCTGATCGCCGCGCGCAGCTCGGCCTGGGTTGCCGACAGCGCGCAGGCATCGGCGGCCATGGCGGTCTCGGCCGGCTCGATCCATGCCCGGATCGCGGCTTCGCCGGGGAACGCCAGGCCCGCGACTCCACGGCCGGCGAGGGTGTCGAAGAGCGTGCGCGCGGTGGCCACCGGCCGCTCGCACAAGGCATCGTAGTCGACGATCAGTCGCGACCAGCCGCTGGTCGCGGCGAAAGCATCGCGCGTGTAGCGCTCCCACAGGGCCAGCGCGTCGGCCAGCGCCATGCCGTCGCGCCGCTGCAACGACGCCGCCGTTGCCAGCGGATCGCGTACGACATGCACGAAGACGGGCCGGCTCAGCAGTGGCAGCAGCTCGCGGACGAGCAGGCACAGGCGCGGTTCCTTGATGAACCACGGGCGCGCCGGCTCCAGTGTCTCCAGCACCGCGGCGACTTCGCGGCGGAAGGCATCGATGGCGCGGGCCGGGGAATCGACCGGCGGATTTTTCCAGTCGCCGCCGGCCGACTGCAGGCGGCGCACGCAGGCCATGTGCAGCTCGGCATGCTCGAAGTGGCCACGCGGGTTGTCGGGGCCGCGCAGCAGCAGCGCGTCGGCGCCGGCGAATGCACCGAACAGATCCAGCAGGCCGCCGACGCTGGAGGTGCCGGAGCGGTGCATGCCGAGCACGACGATCTGCCCGCAAGCCGCCAGGCCCGCATCGCCGGGACGATGCGGCGGCGGTCGCATGCGCGCGGGTTTCAGGGTCGAACCGCTGGCGAGGATTTCGGCCAGGCGGTCGGCGCTGGCGTCGACGTTGTGCCGTGCAGAGAATTCGGCGGCGCGCGAGCTGGACTGGGCAAGCAACTTCCCGCGACGTTCGTATGCATCGCGCATGCGCCACGCCAACGATTCGAGGTCGGGATCCGCCCACAGACAGCCAGGCTGGCCTGGATCCTCGACTTCCCCGCGCAGGTCCACTTCGAGGCCCCATTCGCGCACGAGTTCACGCTGGCTGCCGTAGGCGGGTGCCACGACGACACGACCGCAGGCGATGGCTTCGCCCACCAGCGGATCCCAGCCCGCGCCGCGACGCGCGCTGACATAGGCATCGGCGGCGACCAGCAATTGCGCGCGCTGGTGCGCCGGGAAGCCCCAGCCGGCGAGGATGCGGACGCTGGCCGAAGCGGTATCGGCGGCCAGCGCCTCGACGATCTCGCGGATGGCGTTTTCGCCGTTGCCGGGGCGGACATGGACGATGAGCTCGACCGGGTCATCGGCACGAAAGCTCCGCCGGAATGCCGCAATGACCTGGTCCGGTGCGTCGCGTCCGTGTTCCTCGGCGACGCACAGGAAAACGAAGCGGCCCTGCGGATGGCGCCGCACCGGAACATCCGGATGGCAATATTCGCGATCGATGCCGAGCGGCACGATTTCGATCGGCGCGGTCACGCCGGCCGCGCGAAATGCTTCGGCCTGGTACGCATCGGGCAGCACCAGCCGATCGAATCGGTTGCAATGATCGATCCACGCGGCGGGGGGCTGGCGCCACTCGGAAAACGCGAGCAGCACGCGAAAGCGCCCCTGCGCGGCAGCCTGCCATTGTCCGGGCGCGCAGACCAGCGCGACCTCGGGCAGGGCGGGCAGCATGCGTCGCGCGGCCAGCTCGAGGCGGAAGTCGCCGCCGTCGAGCAGTTCCGCGGCGACCGGCGCGTAGGCCATGCGCAGGTCGCGCGAATCGAGCCGCCACAGCAGGTCGTGGGTCAGCTGCGCATAGGCATGCGGCTGCCGGCTGAGTCCTTGCCAGAGCACCGTGCCGCGATAGTTGTCGACCAGGCGCTGCTGCCAGCGCGCGGCGAACTTTTCACGACTCGCCTTCCACAGGCGTTCGCGAAAACCGCCGTCATCGCGCGTCGAGCCGTGCTGGTCGTGGACCAGGGTCACGCCTCCCGAGACCACGCTGGCGATGCCCGCGTCTGCGGCACGCAGGCAGTAGTCGGTATCCTCGAAATAGCTGTGGAAGATCTCGTCCAGCGCACCGATGCGCTGCAGGCAGTCGCGCCGGATGTAGGCCAGGGCGAAGGCGACGCACTGCACGCGCCGGTCGCGCCTGAACTGGCCGACTTCGGATTCCTGCTGGCCCGATTCGGTCTGCTGTCCCCACAGCGTTTCCGGCTCGATGAAGCCGCCGAGATGGTAGATCAGGTGCTCCGGCGCGGGGCCGCGCATCCGGCATCCGACCACGCCGTGGGCGGCATCGGCATAGGCGCTGTCGCGCAGCCGGTTGAGCCAGTCGCGCTGGGTGAAGACGAGGTCGTTGTTGAGCAGGACGACGTCGTTGCCGTCGCGCGCCGCGGCGATGCCGGCATTCATGCCGCGCACGTAGCCGAAATTCTCGGCGAGGCGGACGATGCGCACGCGGTCGGCATAGCCGGCCAGCTGGGCGGGCGTCGCGTCGCTGGAGCCGTTGTCGACGACGATGATCTCGGCTTCGTCGAGATCGCTCTCGAGCAGGGTATCCAGGCAACGCCGGGTCAGGGCCCACTGGTTCCAGGCAAGCACGATCAGGCTGGCGCCGCGCACTATTCGTCCGCCTGTCCCGGCACGTGCCAGAGCGTGCCGAGGGCATTGTCGACGGCGTCGCGCGCAACGCCGGAAACGGGCGTCAGCAAAAGGCTGGCGCAGGCGTCGGATTGCATGCCGGGGTGGATGCCACGGAGACGCATCGCCTGCAGCTTTTCCGCCGCGCCCGCCGCATCGTCGTCGACCATGCGCGCAGCCTCGACCAGGACGCGCCGCGGCGTGCTGCCAAGCCGGCGTGCGAGTTCGAGCAGGCGCTGGACTTCGTCGCGGTTCATGGCGTCGGGTCGGGATGGACCAGTTCCCGGTGGTAGGCCGCGAACACCTCGTCGCGGCTGCCTTCGAGCACGCTGCGGCCGTGCTCGATCCAGAGCAGGCGGTCGCACAACGTACTGACCTGGGTCTCGTCGTGGCTGACCAGCACCACGGTATGCCCCTGGCGCATGCGTTCGCGCAGGGCGGCCCCGGATTTCTCCTGGAATTCGGCATCGCCGACCGCCAGCACCTCGTCGATCAGCAGGACGTCGGGTTCGGCCTGGATGGCGACGGAGAAGCCGAGGCGCATGACCATGCCGGAGGAGTAGCTCGCGATCGGCTGATCGAAGAAGTCGCCGAGCTCGGAGAATTCCTTGATCGCCGGCAGGCGCGCGACGATGTCGCGCTGGCGCAATCCGATCATCAGGCCGGAAAGGATGGCGTTGTCCTTGCCCGACAGGTATGGGGTGAAGCCGAGCGCCAGCGAAAGCAGCTGGCAGGAGACCGCGCCGCGACGCATGCGCCCGCGATCGGGCTTGAGGATGCCGGCGAGGACGCGCAGCAGGGTGCTCTTGCCGGCGCCGTTGCGGCCGATCACGCCGAGCCGCTCGCCCTGGCGCAGGCTCAGGCTGACATCCTCGAGCGCCCAGAACTTGCCGCTGCCGACGCGGCGCTGCGCGCTGAAGGCGACGCCGACATGCTCGAGTTCGATCAGGACGTCGTTCATCAGACTGCCAGTTTCGGGTAACGGGGCGCGAGTTTCATGACGACGCCGATGCCGATGGCGCACACGCCGCCCGAAATCGCGAAGACCTTGGCCAGGGCGAGCCAGTCGGGCCAGCGCGCATGCATGAGGATGCCGCGCGTGGCGTCGAGCAGGGTCGCCACCGGATTCAGCGCGATGACTTCCCGCAGCGGCGAGGGGACCGCATCGAGGGCGAACACCACGCCGGACAGGAACATGACGACAGTCAGCACCTGTTCGATGACGAAGCGCAGGTCCGGGATCAGCGGCACGATCGCGGCAACCAGGAAACCGACGCCGGCGGCGAACAGCAGGGTGACCGCGAACACGACCGGCAGGGCCAGGTAGGTGATGTTCGCCGGGAAGCCCATCAGCCAGAGGATGACCAGCAGCAGCGCGAAGATGAAAAAGAACTTGATCGTGTCGGCGAGCATCTGCACGAACGGAAACACGAGCACCGGCAGGCGCGCCTGGCGGATCAGGCCGAGGTTGGTCCAGATCGCATGGCCGCCGTGGGTGATGCAGGATTTCATCCACTGCCAGAGGGTCAGGCCGACCAGCAGGAACGGCAGGTACTCGGGGCCGCCGGTCTTGAGGATGACATCGAACACGAGCCAGAACGCGGCCATCATCATGGCCGGCTCGGCGACCCACCAGATCAGGCCGAGATAGCTGCGCGAGCGTTCCGCGCGCAGTTCGGCGTAGGTACTGAACAGGATCAGTTCAAGGAGATGCTGGGGCATGACGGACCGTACCGGCTGGGATCGCGAGAATACCGGATCAGCGGCCCGGCCCGCCGGAAAGCGCCGCGCCGGTCACTGGCAATTGCCATCGAGGACCGGGCCGAGCCAGGCCAGGCCGAGCAGGAGCAGGGCCAGGCCGCTGCCGAGCAGGCAGCGCCATGGCGTGAACGCGAGCGTCGCCGTCGGTTCGCCACGCCAGGCGATTGCGGCGAGGAAACTGCCGGCGAAGCCGCACATCAGCGGCAGCATCTGGAACAGGTAGCGTTCCATTACATGCAGGCCAAGGTAGAGCAGCAACTGGTAGGCCAGGAAGAGGCCGGCGAAGGCCGCCAGCGGCCGGCTCCAGCTTCGCCACAGCGCGATGCCGAAGGCAAACAGGACCAGGGTGAGCGAGTGAACCAGATAGGCCAGGCCGGCCACGGCGGGCGCGAGCGTGGTGTTGGCGTAGGCGCCGAGGCGTCCCGCGCAGGCCGGCCCGGGCAATTGCGATACGAGCAGGGTCTTGGCGCTGAACAGGCGGAAGTATTGCGTGCCCAGTTGTTCGCCGATGACGCTGGCGAGGCCGCGCTCGGCGATGAGCTGGCGAATCTTGCCGAGACTGACGGCATTGCGCTGCTGCGGCGTAGGCGCGCTTTCGATGAACGCGGTCAGGGCGGGCAGTCCGGCTTCGTCGATGTAGTCGCTACGGCTGCTGTCGAGCAGTCCGACGTGCAGGTTGTACAGCGAACTGTCGGCGATCAGGGGCCGCCCGGTTTCAAGATGACCTTTCCACAATGCAGGAAATGTAGCAAACAGCAGGCCGGCG
The DNA here is from genome assembly GCA_036734345.1 of Dokdonella sp. Lineage (GTDB taxonomy): Bacteria > Pseudomonadota > Gammaproteobacteria > Xanthomonadales > Rhodanobacteraceae > Dokdonella. The sequence continues at coordinate 14,403 of DAIMYT010000063.1, forward strand.
GCGAAGGCAACGGCGGGAACCACTGCGTAGGTGAGCCTGTGCTGCCCGCGACGCAGGAAGAACAGGAAGAATACCGGCCAGAGGCCGCCGAGCAGGCTCTTGAACAGCAGGGCCAGCCCGATCAGCAGGCCCGCGCCGAATGCGGCCGCTCGCGGCCATCGCGGCACGGTGAGCAGCAGGACAAGGGCGCCGAGCAGGCAGGCCAGGTGGGTGACCTCGGGCCACAGCCAGTGCGCATAGGCGAGCGTGCCGGGATTGGACAGGAACAATGCGCCACCCAGCCATGCCGCGCGGGCGCCGTCGAGCGTGCGCCAGAGGCGCACCAGCAGGCCCGCGCACAACGCCAGCAGGCCGATCTGGACGAGCTGCACGGCCAGCACATGGGCGCCGAAGACGGCGTAGACCGAGGCGATGAACCAGGCCTGCCCGGGCGGCCAGATGAACAGCTCGAGAACCGGTTTGCCGGCCAGCAGGGCGAGTGCGCGCTGGTTGTAGTCGAACTCGTCGCCGACCAGGGTCTTCATGGCCGGCTCGTAGTAGATCCAGAGCAGCACCGCGTTGAGCCCGAACCAGCAACCGGCGAGCAGCCATGGCCATGGCTTTCCGGCCAGGCGCGTGGATGACGCCACGTTCGTGTTCACGCGTTCAGCCCGCGCAGGCGATGCCGGGGCCGACCGCGGCCCCGGCCAACAAGGCATGCCTTGTCACGGATGCCGACGTGCTCAGTTGGCCGCAGGCGCCGATTTCGGCGAACGCTTGGCGCGCGCCTTGAACGTCGGCGTCATCTTCTCGCGCACGCCCGAGGTGCTGATCGACTCCACGTAGTACCAGTAGTCCATGCACGGATCGATGCTGTCGTCGCGGTATTCGTACTTCTGCGTTTCGTCGGTGGTGCCGGCACCGAGGATCGGGTCCTTGTTCAACTTGACGAACTCGCCGTTCTCGCTGTCGCCGCGATAGACGTCGAAACCGAAATTGTCCTGTTCACTGGCCAGCGACCATTTCGGCGTATTCGCGATGCGCTCTTCGGCAGGCAGCGCGGACTGGTCGCCGCAGGTGCCTTCGGGTGGTTTCACGCTGGCCGGTTCGGCCGGCGCTGCCGGGGTCTCGGCCGGCGGCGTGCTCGCCACCGGTGCCGGCGTTGTCGAAGTCTGATCGGGCGAAGGCTGGTTGCAACCGGCAAGAGCAAGAACGAGCAGGCTGGAAAGGGCGACGAGGCGCATGGCGGCTCCATGGGTTAAGGGGGAAGGGTTGCGCGGGTATCCCTCGGGGTCCGGTCGACTGGACAGGAGCAGGGTATGACAACGATAGTCGTGCCATGGTCCCACTGGCAACCCGGAAATTCCCTTCGCCGCACGCCGTGCGCAGAGCCAATCGACGTCCCTGGCGGTCGATCCTGGCGGTGCTGCTGGGCTGGGCGGCCAGCGCGCATGCCCTCGCGATGACCCTGGAAATCGAGACGACGCCGGCAGGCGACATATTCCCGACCCTGGAAATGTCGCAGACGGGCGGCAACGGCCCCGGCGGACAGGCGGGCGGGAATGGACTGCTGAGGGTACGCCTGGGCAAGCCGGCTTCTCCGCGCGATGTGCGCGTGGTCGTTTCCACGGCCGGCTTGCGCGCCGCGACCGTCATCGACGCACGCATCGATCGCGACACCATACTCAGGCCGCGCCTGGAGTGGGATGCCGCCGCCTTGCGTCGCCTGAATGCCGTGCGCAGGCAGACGCTCAGGGTGACGCTGACCAGTCCCGGCATGGCGCCGGTCGAGCGTGAGCTGGACATACGCGTGCATCCTCTCGACGAAGCCCTGTATTTCGTCCGCGAGGGCAAGGCCCGCGTCGACCTGGGCTGGACCTTCGCCGCCTGGGTCGATCCGCGGGATCCGGTCATCGACGAACTGTTCGCCCTGGCCGGCATGCCCGCGGCACCGGGCGCGGCTGCGCCGCGCGGACGGGCCGAGCGCCTGCGCGCGGTGCGCGCCATCTGGACCGCACTCGAGAGGCGCGGGATCCGCTATGCCGACGAGCGCGTCGGCATCAGCCAGGGGCCGGTCATCTACAGCCAGCGCGTGCGCCTGCCATCGAGCACCTGGGACGACCGCGTCGCCAACTGCATGGACGGCAGCGTGCTGATCGCCTCGGCGCTCGAGCGCCTCGGCATCGACAGTTTCATCGTGCTCGTGCCGGGACATGCCTTTGTCGGCTTCTACACGGATGCCGGCAAGCGCGAGGCGGAGTTCCTCGAGACAACCCTGCTCGGCTCCGGCAGGCGGTCGGTCGCTGCCGAGAGCGAGGCGCAGGTCCGCCGGCGCGCCGAAGCCGGATTCGAGGCGGCGCGCAGGGCCGGTGGCGAGCGCTACCGGCTTGCCGCTCCGCGCCTGGACGGGCGCCATCGGCCCGCATACGCACTCATCGATATTTCCACGGCGCGCGCCTATGGCATCATGCCGCTCGCGATCGGCAGGGGCGAGAGCAGCGCCGTCGCTCCGATGGCGGTGACGCAGCCCGACCCATCGCCCCATCCATCCAGCCAGTCAAGTGAATAGATCGCCTGTGCAAACTCCGCTGCAAAAGGTCCGCGAAGAGATCCGGGCGGACGCGGAAAGCGCGCGGACGCGGGCGTCGGCCCGGGCCAGAAGCCAGCCGCGCCCCGCGCAAGGCGCGCCCAGGGTGGCGCAGGCAGCCCGCGACAGCTATTCGATCGGTGAGCTCTGCCGCGCCCAATTCACAGCTTTCATCGCCGAGGCGTTTTTCGCACTTTTGCGACGTCCGCCCGATCCCGCTGGACTCGAGGCGCAGTTGCGCCTGCTGGTCGCCGGACGCAGCAAGATCGAGATCCTCGGCAACCTGCGCTGGTCGCGCGAAGGCCGCGAAATCGGCGTTCGCGTGCCCGGCTTGCTGCCGCGCTACCTGCTGGCCAAGGCGACCCGCGTACCGGTGCTCGGCTATGCGCTCGAATGGCTGGTCTGCCTCGCCGGCCTGCCGATGATCGTGCGCCACCAGCGCGCCGCCGACGCTACCCATAGCGCGCGCCAGCAGGAGCTGGCCGAGGTCGGGCGCGACATGGCGGCGCGACTGGGCACGCTTGCTTCCGAACTCGAACAGCTTGGGCGGGAATTCCCCCAGTTGTCGGCGCGGCTGGCTCAGCTGGCCGACCAGGTCGCTGCCTTGCCGGCGGACATCGAGCGGGTCGCCACGGATGTGCGCGAGTTGCGTCACCCCGTGCTCAGCATGAACCACTGGCTGGCAACGCTGCGCCAGAATCTTTCCGCGCTTGAGCTCGCCGAAGCCGAACAGGAACGCGGCGTCGACGCCTTCCATGCGGACACCGCCTTGCGCATGCTCGGCGCCGATGCTTCGCGTCCGCAGTGCATCGATCAATGGGCCGGCCAGCTTGCCGGAATCCTGCCCGCTGCCGGCCGGGTGCTCGATCTATGCAGTGGCGAGGACTGGCTGGCGAAGCTGGCCGCGCGCGGTCTCGAGGCGAGCGGAGTGGACACCAGCCATCGCATCGGCATCCGCGCGCGCGAGGCCGGGCTGACGATCGTCGTCGCCGAGCCGCCCGCCGTGCTGGCGCGCACGGCCGACGATTCGCTCGACGCACTGACGGCACTGGATGCCGGCTCGCTGTTGCGCAGGATGCCGGCGCAGGCGCTGCTCGATGCGGCCCGTCGCGTGCTGCGGCAGGACGGATGCGTGCTGTTCGGCTTCGCCGATGCGCCGTGCAGGATCGCCGGCCGCCTCGAGGGGCGTGCCGATCCGGCCGTCGATGGCGAACTCATGGCGCAGGCCCTTCTTGCCGCCGGTTTCGGCGAGGTCAGGCAGTCTTCGGCGGACGACGGATCGACCTGCGTGATCGCCCGCAATACGAAACGGCCGTCGTGAGCGCACCGGCCCGGCATCGGCGCGGCGGGGAAGATCGCGCAATCGCAAGAGTGGCAAGGATCGCGAGCGCATGAAGGCAGGCATACTCATCCCCGTCCTGACCAGCAAGGACGCGGTTGGCGCCGATGCGCTGGCGATGGTGGCGATCCTCGAGAACCTTGGCATCGAGACGCGCGTGTTCTGCCTTTCCGCCAGCGGCGTGGAGCAGCGAACCTTCCCGGCCGACCAGTTGCCAGGGTTTGCCGGCGGCCCTGGCGACCTCGTGATCTACCACTTCTCGACCGGCTGGCCGGACGCGATCGGATTGCTCAGGCGTTGCCGCGGTTATCGCGTGGTCAAGTACCACAACATCACGCCGCCGGGATTTTTCCGCGAGTACTCCGACGACTACAGGATGGCTTGTGAAAAAGGACGGGGTGAGCTGGACACTGTCGCGAAACTGGGGTGTGAACTCTATCTTGGCGATTCGGGATACAACCTGGATGAACTTGTTGATGCGGGCGCAAGTCGCCAGGGTGGCGGCGTGCTCGCACCATTCCATCGCGTCGGCGAAATCGTCGAAGCCGAGGCCGATGTAGCGCTGATCGACACGCTGACCGATGGGGCGAAGAATTTCCTGATGGTCGGACGGGTCGCCCCGAACAAGGGACACCTGGCCCTGGTCGACGCGTTCGACGCCTACGTGCAGGGCTGGCCCGGTGCCGCCCGGCTGGTCATTGTCGGCAAGATCGACCCGCGCCTGCAGCGCTATACGGACGCGATCACCGGACGCATCGAAGCGTATGGCCTCGGCGACAGGGTCATGTGGATCAACGCAGCCAGCGAGGCGCAGTTGAAGGCGGCCTACCTGTGCAGCCACGTGTTCATGCTGATGAGCCGGCATGAGGGATTCTGCGTGCCGCTGATCGAATCCATGGCGATCGGCACGCCGGTCGTCGCGCATGCCTCGAGCGCGGTGCCGCTGACGCTCGGCGACGCGGGCATCCTCTGGGAGGAAGACGATCCCTGGCTGTACGCGGCCAGTGCGGCGCGGCTGTTCGCCGATGACGAACTTCGCGCGGACCTGCTGGCGCGGGCACGGCGGCGTTATCGCGAGGAATTCTCGGTCGATGTACTGACCAGACGCTTCACGGACTA
>DAIMYT010000064.1:0-18908 GCA_036734345.1 Dokdonella sp.
TGGTCGATGGATGGTCTCGCCGTCGTGGTGCCGCCGAGGTTCTCGATCTGGCGATCGCCGAGGATGCGGACGCTGGCGCCCGGGCTCAGGCCGACGCGTCCGCCGATGGCGAACTCGAGCGTCAGGACGGTCTCGCCGTTGGTGCTGATGACGTCGCCGGTGCGCAGCTGCGAGGTCGAGGTCATTCGGTAGCGCTGACCGTCGCGCGTGATCGTGACCCCTCCGAAGTTGGTCCTGCCGGTCTTCGTCGACTTCGCGTCGACCGGACGGGTGTTGGCGTCGCTCGCCGGCGGGAGCTCCGGCGGCGGGGGCGCGCCGAAGTGGGGGTGGGTGTGGGCGCGGGCTCCTCCCGCCACAGGCGCGGAGGAGCCCGTTGCGGATTCCGCGCTGCCGATAGTGGTGGTGACGGCGACGCGCAGCGCCGAGCCGGCCTTCGAGGTACCGGCCGCGATCGATGCGGTCGACCTTGAGCGCAGCAGCGCCGAAGGCCTCGGCGTCAATCTGTCCGAAGTGCTCGGCCTGGTGCCCGGCGTGCTCGTGCGCAACCGGCAGAACTATGCGCAGGATGAGCAGATCTCGATCCGCGGCTTCGGCGCGCGCTCGACTTTCGGCGTGCGCGGCCTGCGCCTGTATGTCGATGGCATTCCGGCGACCATGCCCGACGGCGCCGGCCAGGTCTCGCATTTCAATCTCGATTCGGGCGATCGCATCGAGGTCCTGCGCGGTCCGTTCTCGGTGCTCTATGGCAACTCCTCGGCCGGCGTCATCCAGTTGTTCAGCGCGGACGGGACCGACCCGGCCGAATGGCGGCTTGGCATGGCCGGCGACAGCGCCGGGAGCCAGCGGCTCAGCACCAATCTGCGGGCCCGAAGCGGGGCACTCGACGGCAATGTCGACCTGACGCGATTTCGTACCGATGGCTACCGCGAGCACAGTGCGGCCGAGCGCACTTCGGGCAATGCAAAGTTGCGCTGGACGTCCGCGAGTGGCGCCCGCCTGACCCTGCTCGCCAACAGCGTATCGATTCCGCGCGCACAGGATCCGCTGGGCTTGAGCCGCGCGGAATTCGAACAGGATCCGCGCCAGGCAACCGCCGCGGCCAGCCTGTTCGACACGCGCAAGAACGTGCAGCAGACCCAGGCCGGCGCGGTCTGGGAAAGCAGCAACACCGGACCCCTCCAATGGCGCGTCCTTGCCTATGCCGGGCAACGCGAAGTCGGCCAGTTCCTGGCGATTCCGGTGGTCGCGCAGGCCAATCCGCTCAGTGCCGGCGGCGTCATCGACCTCGACGGAGACTATGGCGGCGGCGACGTGCGCGTGGCCTGGCAAGGCAGCCAGCTCGGCATTGCCGTGGGCCTCAACCACGAGAGCCTCGACCAGCAACGCCGTGGCTTCGAAAATTTCGTCGGCGACACGCTCGGCGTGCGCGGCGCGCTGCGTCGGGATGAAACCAATCGCGTGCAGAACTTCGACCAGTACGCGCAATTGCACTGGGACCTCGCGTCGGACTGGTCGGTGCTCGCCGGCTTGCGCCATAGCAGCGTCGCGTTTCGTGCGAGCGACCGCTATGTCACGGCGGGCAACCCCGACGACAGCGGCAGCCGTCGCTACCCGGCGACGACGCGCGTCGCCGGCCTGCTTTACCGTCCCACCGGGCGCACGCGCCTGTTCGCCAACTGGGGCGAAGGCTTCGAGACACCGACCCTGGCCGAGCTCGGCTATCGAAGCGACGGCGGCGCCGGATTCAATTTCGACCTGCGTCCGGCGCGGTCGCGCAGTGCCGAGTTTGGCGCCAGGCTGCAATTCGCGCCACGACTCGAATCGAACCTGACCCTGTTCCGCGCCGACACCGACGACGAGATCGCCGTGGCGACCAATGCCGGCGGTCGCTCGACGTTCCGCAACGTCGGCCGAGCCCGCCGGCAGGGCCTCGAGGGGGCATTGCTTGCGCAACTTGGCGAGTCGTGGCGCATGCAGCTGGCCGGCACCTGGCTCGATGCGCGCTTCCGTTCGGCTTTCCTCGCCTGCGCCGGCATCCCGTGCACGACGCCCTCGATTCCGGTGGCCGCCGGCGCGCGCATCCCCGGCGTGCCGCGCATCAACCTGCGCGCGCAACTCGTGCGCGGCGGCGAGCTCGGCTGGCGCTTCGCTGCGCGCCTGGATCATGTCGGCGCGGTGCCGGTCAACGATGCCAACACGGACTCGGCCGGTGCCTACACGACCGTCGGCATCGATATCGGCCATGCCGTGCCGCTGTCGAACGGCACGCTGCGCAGCTTCCTCGCCCTCGACAACCTTTTCGACCGCCGCTACGCCGGCTCGGTCATCGTCAACGACGGCAACGGACGCTACTTCGAACCGGCCATCGGCCGCAGCGCGACGCTGGGCCTGCAATGGACCTGGGGCGGGCGCTGAGCGAAAGGGGCGGCCAGCGCCGGCGCAGGGGGTTCAGCATCGGTCCCGCATACTTGGCAGACCGGATCCCGCCGTGGATCCGCCGTTCGAGAAGGAGTCCGGGATGTCGGAAGAAGCCGCCAAGACGCCAGCAGACCATCTGACCGATACGCTGGCCCAGCTCAAGGAAATGCGCCACTACTCCAAGGCCAACGTCGAGCACCTGACCGCTTCGTGGCTGCTGTTCGAAGGCGAACTTTCCTCGCTCAAGCAGACCGAGAAGTTCGACGACCTGATGAGCCGCCAGAGCCAGTTCCATGATGCGCTGGAAAAAACCATCGAAGAACTCGAAGCAGTACTCCAGGGCATGCAGCAACCGGACGAGACCTGACGCAGGAGCGCGGTCGATAGGCGAGAGCCCGTTGTCGCCGGCGCCTTGCACCAGCCCTGGGCGCCGGCCCGGCCCTGCGATGTCGTCGCCGGGCCATGCAGGTTAGCGAGTGGACGCTGGATCCGCCTGATCCGCCGGCGGAGCTTCGTGGGCCTTGTCTTTCCGATTGTTGGCGCACCCCGGTTTCCTGATCGCACAACGGGTCGACAACAGGGCGTTGCGGCGGGCACGCACTTCCTGGCGGGAAAGCCGTAACATGAGCGGACGCATGATGCTGTTCTGTTGAGGCCGGCCTGTGATCAGACTCTCCCACGTCTTTGCAGCCGCATGCGCGGTATACGCGACTCAGGTTGCCGCTGGCAGCGATCGCCCCATGAACAATGCAGAAGTTGTCGATGCAAGTACGGACCGGAACGATTCCATCGGAGGTGAACCGGCCTACGGCAGCTTCCCGGATCGGGCCGGTTTTGCCGATCCGGAAATCGTGGGATCGGGCGGTGGCAATGACTGCAACGACAACGATGCCGAGGTCTATCCCGGCCATGCCGAGATCGTCGGCAACGGCCATGACGATGATTGTGACGGCCTCGCCGACGAGGACGTGAACAACAACCCGTCCACCGACACGCTCGACGTGGACAGCGATGGCTTCAGCCTCGCGATGGGCGATTGCAACGACAGCGCGGCAAGCATCCATCCCGGCGCTACCGAAATCGTCGGCAACCTCGTCGATGACGACTGTGACGGCCTCGCCGACGAGGATGCAGCCAATCATCCCTCGACCGATGCGGCCGATCACGACGATGACCAATTTACCATTGCGCCAGACGTGATCTTTTTTTCCGGCTTCGAGCCCGGACCGTAGGCGGCAACGCGGCGTCGGTTTTCCGCATCGCGCAGTTGATCCCGGGCAGGCGGGCACCCGCCGGGGCGCGCCACGTCGTCCGGTCGCGGTCGTGCCGGAAAATGGGCGCCGGTTCCGCCGCCTGTCCCGGCTGATGATTGGCCTTGGGGTCCCCGACAGGATCGCGCCGGGCCCTCAGGCCGGGCGCAGCTGGTCGCGGATCGGCAGGCTGCGGATCGGCTTGCCGGTGGCCGCGAAGATCGCGTTGACGAAGGCGGGCGCGACCGGCGGCAGGCCCGGTTCGCCGACGCCGCCCAGCGGCAGCGAGAAATCCCCGGCGTTGACCGGATGCACGTGGATCTCGCGCGGCGCCGCATTGATGCGCAACACGGTGTAGTCGTGGAAGTTGCTTTGCATCGCATGGCCGTCGGCGAAACTGATCTCGCCGGACAGGGCCAGGCTGATGCCCTGGATGACCGCGCCCTCCATCTGTGCGCGCACGCGTTCGGGATTGACCTGGGGTCCGCAATCGACGGCGATGTCGACGCGCGGGATGCGGATCGTTCCGTCATCGGCCACGGCGACTTCGAAGACCACGGCCGTGTAGGTGACAAAGCTGCGATGCGCGGCGATGCCGAGGCCGCTGCCCTTGGGCAGCTTGCGGCCCCAGTTCGCCGCCCGCGCAACCGTTTCAATGACGCCGCGCAGGCGGCCGGCATCGACCGGGTACAGTTTTGGATCCTCGCCGTAGTTGCTGTTGTTGGAGAGTTCGCGCGGATCGAGCTTGCGTGCCGGTCCGATCAGCTCAAGCAGGAAATCCTTCGGATCGCGCCCGGCCAGGTGCGCCAGTTCGCAGGCGGCGACCTGGGTGGCGAAGGCGTGCGGGATGTTCGATACCGAGCGGAACCAGCCGATGCGCGTGTGCGCCGCCGCCTCGGGATTCTCGATGCGCAGGTTCGGCACGCCGAAGAAGGCGAGGTCGGTCAGTCCCATCGACAGTTCGCCGGCGCTCTCGTGCTTCGGATCGGGTGCGAAGGTGGCGCCGATGGTCGGCGCGGTCGTGCGTTGCAGCCAGGCCACCGGCTTGCCGGCCTTGTCGATGCCGGCCTCGATGCGCTCGAGCGAGACGGTGTGGAAGTAGTCGTGGGCGATGTCGTCCTCGCGTGTCCAGGTGACCTTGACCGGCCTGCCTTCCATCGCCTGCGCCAGCAGCGCCGCCTCGCCGACGAAGTCGGGCTTGGACTTGCGCCCGAAACCACCGCCGAGCAGGGTCTGGTGCACGGTCACCTTTTCCTTGGGCAGCTTGAGCAGGGCGGCAAGCAGGTCGCGCGTCGCCTCGGGCGCCTGGATGCAGGCCCAGGCTTCGCAGGCGCCATCGGCGATGCGCACGGTCGCCGCCGGCGGTTCCATCGTCGCGTGGGCCAGGTGCGGCAGGTAGTATTCCACGGCGATCTTCCTGTCCGCGGATGCCAGCGCCTTGTAGACATCGCCGCTGTTGCGGATCTCCCGAGCCGGCTGGCGCGCGGCGGCTTCGAGGGCTTTCCGATAGGCGCCCGATTCGTAGCCGGCATTCGGTCCGGCCTCCCATTCGATGACGAGCTTCTTGCGTCCCTCAATGGCCGCCCAGGTGTTCTCGGCGATGACGGCCACGCCGCCAAGCGGCAGGAACGCTGAAGGAATTGGCGGCGACTCCAGCGCGACCACCTTGATCACCCCGGCCACCTTCAGCGCTTCGGTCGAATTGTAGGCCTTGAGCCGGTCGCCAAGCGCGGGCGGGCGTTCGATGACCGCATGCAGCATGCCATCGAGGCGCGCGTCGGTGCCGTACCGGGCCTTGCCGGTGACGATGTCATCGTTGTCGATTCCGCCGACGCCGTCCTTGCCGATGTAGCGGAACTCACGCGGTGACTTCAGCATGAGTTCCCCGGGCTTCGGCACGGCAAGAATCGAAGCCGCCTCGGCGAATTCCCCGTAGCCGCCGCGGCGACCGCTCTTGGTGTCGACGACTTCATGCAAGTCCGCCTTCACCTGGCGCACGGGCACGCCCCAGGCGGTGGCGGCCGCCTGCTCGAGCATCTGCCTGGCTGCCGCGCCAGCCCGCCGCATGGCCTGGAACGACTGGCGCACGCTGCGCGAACCATCGGTGTCCTGGTTGCCATACTTCGCCTGGTCGCCCGGCGCCTGCTCGACCCGCACCATCATCCAGTCAGCATCCAGCTCGTCGGCGACGATCATCGGGATGCTCGTGCGCACGCCCTGGCCCATTTCGGCGCGATGGTTGATCACCGTGACCCAGCCGTCCGGCGCGATCGCGATGAACACGCGCGGATCGTCCCTGAGTCCGCCCGGCATGCCTTCGCCGCCGTACTTTCGCGTTTCCGCGGGCTTCGCCGCCTGCGCGGGCATGCCGACCGCGAGCACCAGCGTACCGGCGCCGACGCCGAGCAGGAAGGCGCGCCGGCTGACGTTCTCGATCGCGTCATCGCGCGAACCGTCGAAGGGTCCGCAATTGCGCTCATTGTTCGCGGCGGCGCTCATGCCGCACCCCCGTTCTTGCCGGCGGCCCGATGGATGGCCGAACGGATTCGCGTGTAGGTACCGCAGCGGCACAAGTTGCCGGCCATGGCCTGGTCGATCTCGGCATCGCTCGGCTTTGGCGTGTCCCTGAGCAGGGACGCGGCCTGCATGATCTGGCCGCCCTGGCAGTAGCCGCACTGGGCGACATTGAGTTCCTTCCATGCGACCTGGAGGGGATGCCGGCCGTCGTCGGAAAGGCCCTCGATCGTCGTCACCCGGGTACCGGCCCGCAATGCCGACATCGGCGTCACGCAGGCGCGCACGGCCTTGCCGTCGAGATGGACCGTGCAGGTGCCGCACAGGGCCATGCCGCAGCCGTACTTGGTGCCGGTCAAGCCGAGCACATCGCGCAGGAACCAGAGCAGGGGCATGGCCGGATCGCCTTCGAACTCGTGATCCTTGCCGTTGATCGTGATGGTCGACATGCGCGTGCTCCTGTGCCGGGTGGGACTGCACTGGCGGGCAGTTTCATGATCGCTGCCGCCGGGTTCGGGATTCGATGGCGCGAATCCTGCGGCTTCGAGTTTAGCGGAGGATGGTTGTTGGGGTATTGATTGGGAGTATTCGACTGGGTGCTCCGTGATTTCGCGAAAGCGAATTACCCTGCCGTCTTCCCGGCGCAGGCCGGACTGCGGAGGCAGGATGCCGGGGCGAACATTCGCTTTTCGAATGGTCCGAAGGGCAAGCTGCGGATGCAGCGCGTCATCCAGTTCCTCCCTTTTTCTTGAGATCGACGCCGCTCCGCGGCGCGGCATCCATGCCGTCTTTTCGCTCGCCGAAGGCGAGTGAAAGATCTGCTGTGATGAAGCGCAGCAATTCAGCGTCACCTGCTTAACCAAGAGAAGAGTCGCTGGGTCCCGGCCCGGACAGAGTCCGGCCTGTCCTGAGCTTGTCGAAGGGGGCCGGGACGACGGGTGGAGATGTCAGTTTCCATCCGAGAGCATCGCGCCTGAAGGCGCTCCTACATTGGAAACGGGAGTGACTCGCTCGCCGAAGGCGAGCGAAAGCTCTGCTACAAGATCGCGCCGCGAATCTACGTATAGACCAAGGACAAGCGAGGAACTGGGTCCCGGCCCGGACAAAGCCCGGCCTGTCCTGAGCTTGTCGAAGGGGGCCGGGACGGCGATCGGCGGACTGGATCTTTGCGGCAGTACACCCCAACAAGGAAAAAGTTCAAGTCGAAATGGCCAGCCGCTCGCCCTGGTAAATCCGCGCCGTGACGAAATACACGAGCACCGCCGCCAGCGAAGTGCACACAAAGCACAATGCTATCTCGGCACTCGTCACCACCTCGCCGCGCATCAGCCGCGTGATCGTGACCTGCTGCCCGACCAGGGGCACCGCGTACATCCAGGTCTCGGTCTTGAACGGGAACACCGACATCAGCAGGGTCGGCACCGCCGGCACGAACATGAGCAGGGACAGGTAGGTCTGCGCTTCGCGGAAGGTCCGGGCGAAGGCCGCGGCGAGGGTCTGCAAGGTGCTGATCAGGAACACCAGCGGGACCATCGTGACCAGGGTCAGCAGCGCGAAGTGCGGCCCGATCGACAGCGTCATGCCGAGTTTCTCGGTCGGCATGAACTGGCCGGCGAAGGAGAACGCGATGATGCTGAGCAGCAGCGTGGTCAGCGCGAATGCACCGGTCGCGCCGAGCTTGCCGAGCAGGATCTTCGAGCGCGCCACGGGATTGGCGAACAGCGGTTCCAGCGATTGCCGTTCGCGTTCGCCGGCAGTGGTATCGATGGCCAGCGCCATGCCGCCGACGAAGGCGCCGAGGATGAAGAAGTAGGGCAGCATCGAGAACATCATGCCGCCGCGCGCCTGCGCGGTGGACTGGTCGCGATTCGCGACAACCAGCGGCTGCATGATCGTCGGCGACAGGCCGCGCGCGAGCACGCGCATGGTCGTGGTGCGCTGTGCATAGGCATCGAGGATCGCGCGCAGGCGGCTGACCGAGCCCTGCGCGTCGCGCTGCGATTCGTCGTAGATCAGTTCGACCTGGGCCGGCTCGCCCTTGTTCCAGGATTCCGCGTAGGTCTGTGGAATGCGCAGGACAAGATCGGCCTCCTGTTCGCGCACGGCGCGCTCGGGATCGGCGATGGCGTCCTTGACGAGGATGCCGTTCTGCTTCAGCGCCGCGACCAGGTTCGGCGCGCGTTCGGCGCCGATCACCGGCACCGGCAGCGGCTTCTCGGCCTTGTCGAGCTCGCGCGAGACGATGCCGTTGATCAGCAGCACGAAGATCAGCGGCGCCATCAACGGGCCGGTCAGAAGGGTGTTCATGACGGTGCGGCGGTCGCGGATGTTCTCGCGCACTTCCTTCCAGAAAACGGTGAGGATGGATTTCATGCGGCGAGTCCTTCTGCGGAACCGATGACCTTGACGAAGGCGTCTTCGAGACTGGCGGTGCCGGCCTGCTCGCGCAGTTCATCCGGCGAAGCATCGGCGACGACGCGTCCATGGGCGATGACGACGATGCGGTCGCACAGCGCGCCGACCTCCTGCATGATGTGGCTGGAGAACAGCACGCAGCGGCCCTCGGCCTTGAGGCGTCGGAGGAACTCGCGCATCGCGCGCGTCGCCATCACGTCGAGGCCGTTGGTCGGTTCGTCGAGGATGCAGTTCTTCGGATCGTGGATCAGCGCGCGCGCGATCGCGGTCTTCACGCGCTGGCCCTGGGAAAATCCGTCGGTGCGGCGGTCGATGATCTCGTCCATGTCGAGCGCCCTGATCAGGGCATCGCTGCGCTGGCGGATGCTCGCATCGTCCATGCCCTGCAGGCGGCCGAAGTAGGCGATGTTTTCGCGCGAGGTCAGGCGCTTGTACAGGCCGCGCGCATCGGGCAACACGCCAAGTCTTCTGCGCACCGCGATCGGATCGACCGCCGCATCGATGCCGTCGACGAGGACCTGGCCGCGGTCGGGTTTCATCAGCGTGTAGAGCATGCGCAGCGTGGTGGTCTTGCCGGCGCCGTTCGGCCCGAGCAGTCCGGTGATCTCGCCATCGCGCGCCGTGAACGAGACACCATCGACGGCCCTGACCGCGCCGAATGCCTTGTGCAGGTCCTTCAGTTCGATCATGGCGCCGCTCCGTTGAAATCGATGAAATGGGGAACCGGTCCGAGCGCGTCGACACAACCGATATCGAGCGCGCCGGCGTCGAGCGTGTCCATGAATTCGCCGACCAGCTTCGGCAGGCAGCCGCGACCGATGACGTTGTGGCCCTGGCCCCTGGCGACGATCAGGCGGGCATTGCCGAGCGTCCTGACGACCTGCTCGCCATAGCGCGGTGGCGTCACCGGATCGAGTTCGCCCTCGAGGACGAGAACCGGCGTGTTGCCCGTGGCCGGTTCATTGAAATCCGGCGGTCGCTGGCCGCGCGGCCAGATCGCGCACTGCGCCTGGATCCCCTCGACCATCAGGTTGCCGAGCAGCGTGTTTTCGGCGGCCGGATCGGCCCTCAGGCGATCGGCGTCTTCGGCACAGATCACCGAGAGCTGCATGCCGCTGCCGGCGATGCCTTCGAGGCCCTCGTTGAGGATGCCGAGCTGTCCCATCAGCGGTGCATCGTTGCCGGCCAGGGCCTGGGCGACGGTTTGCGGAATCAGCGCGGCGGTTTCCGGTGCGTAGGCGAACATGCGCACGAGGCCGGCCATGCCGTATTCGTCGAGTCGCCGGGTCTGCGGCTTGAAGCTCACCGGATCGGGAAAGCCGACTTCGCGGGGCGACTTGCGCAGGGCCTCGCGCAGACGCATCAGGCTGGCCCAGGGATCGGGATAGGCCTGCGCACAGGCCGGTGCCTTCGCACAGTTGGCGAACTGCGCCTTGAGCGCATCGTCGAGGTTGCGCGCGAACTCGCCGCCGAGGACCAGTTCGTTCGGTGCCACGCTGTCGAGGACCAGGCTGCGCACGCCTTCGGGATGGCGCTTGAGGTATTGCTGGGCCACGCGCGTGCCGTAGGACACGCCAACCAGGTCGAACTTCGGCGAGCCGAGCGCGATGCGCAGCGCCTCGAGATCCTCCACCGCATCGGTGGTCGTGTAGAAGCGTGGATCGGCATGCCGGCCCACCTCTTCGAGGCAGGCGCGCGTCGCCGCCCGGGTCCGCTCGATGTCGAAGTCGAGTGCTTCCTCCTGCGCGGCCATGGCCTGGCAGTCGAGCGCATTGGATCCGCCCGTGCCGCGCTGGTCGAGCAGCAGCACGTGGCGGTGCTTGCGCGCCGGGGCGAGCGCAGGCGCCATTTGCGGCCAGGTGTCGATCGCCGACTGGCCGGGCCCACCGGCGAGGTAGACGATGAAATCGTCATCGGCGGCCTGGCTACTGCGGATCAGGGCCAGCTTCAGGTCGATGCTGCGGCCGGTCGGCGCAGCGCGATCCTCGGCGACTGCGAATGGTGCGCAGAATGCCGATGTCGTCGCCGCCGAGTGCTTGCGGCCCAGTTCGCAGGCACTGAAATCGAGCGTGCCGAAGCGGAACGCCTCGGCGTTGGCCGCAACGAGGTAGCTGCCACGCGTCGTGTTGGCGGTCGCTGGCGTGGCCGGCTTATCGCGCCATTTCGAATAGCCGAGTACGCACACGACCAGCGCGGCGATGATGGCTATCCTGGTATTCTTCTTCATGAAATCCTCATTGATCTGTTCTTTCCCATTGCGTGTTTGTCGGGCGGCGGTGGCACGGCCGATTCATGCCCAGTAGCGATAGCGCAGTCGCACCCATAGTTGTGCGGCAATCCAGCAGGCGGCCATGACGATTGCGGCTACCGGCAGCGAAACCTTCAGCGCGTCGAACAGATCGAGAAACGTCAGCATTGCGATCACGCAAAATGACACCGAGAAGGCGATGGTCATGGCCTCGACTTCGACGCGTTGACGCAATTCATCACGGCGGCGCAGGCGGCGCATTTCCGCGTACGCCATCCAGGCAATCGATGGCAGCGGAATCAGCGCAGCAAGAATGCGCAGGACGCCGGGATCCATGCGCTTGCTCAACAGGGCAGCGGCGACGACGCTGGCGACGTAAAACAGCGTCACCGGCCCCATGTCGATTGCATAGCGTTTCCAAACGTTCATCATCTTTTCCTGACCTCAGGCTTCGGGGGTGAAGATCGCCTCGATCGCTTCGCCGAACAGGCGCGCGATGGCGAAAGCGAGCGGCAGGCTCGGATCGTACTTGCCGGTTTCGATCGCATTGACGGTCTGGCGCGACACGGCCAGGCGTTCGGCCAGCTCGGCCTGCGACCAGCCGCTGGCGCCACGAAGCTCGCGCACGCGGTTGTTCACCGGTAATGCCTTTGCGCGCGGATCCGCGCCAGCACGTAGGTGACCGACAGCGCCGGGAACATCCAGACCAGCACGGTGCTGCCCTTGATCTCGAAGACTTGCGCGGAGACGAGGAAGCCCAGGCTCAGGCCGGCCAGTCCGACCACGAGGGCGGCAGTCGCCAGCGCCTCGAGGTCGATGCGCCGTTGCAGCTCGTCACTGGCGCGGACCAGGCGCAGCACCTCGCGGATCGCGAAGGCGATCGGGATCACCGGCAGCAGGCTGACCAGCGCGCGCAAGCTGGCCGGCGCATCGGCAATCACGCCCTTGAGCAGCCACACGCTGAGCGCCGTCGTTGCCAGATAGGCGAGGGTGGCGAGTGCGCAGCCGAGAAGGCGGCGCGAACGGCTTGGGGTAGGGGACATGGCGCATTCCGTGTCAAGTAAGCTTGACATAGCCTAGCGGCCGTCCCGTCGATGTGTCAAGCGTCCTTTACATCCGGTAGTGGCTCAGCGCGACGAGATGTATTTCTCGCGGCGCACGTGCGGCACCGGCAGGCCGGCATCCTTGAGCAGGGCGAAGCTCTGGTCGACCATGTCGGGATTGCCGCACAGATAGACGATGTCGCCGGCGACGTCGGGCTTCAGGGCCTCGAGGGCAACCTGCACGCGGCCGTTGCGGTCGCCCGCGCGCGGCACGGCGCGCGGTTCGCGGCTGAAGCAGGGATGGAAGCCGAAGCCGGGCGTCGCCTCGGCGAACGCGGCGAATTCCTCGCCGTAGAGCAGGTCGGCCTCGTTGCGCGCGCCGTAGACGAGCTCGAATCGGCAGCCGCGGCTCTGCGTGAGCTTCGTGATCAGCGGCAGCATCGCACGGTACGGGGTCACGCCGGTACCGGTGGCGACCAGCAGGTAGCGCGAATTGGAGTCGGCATCCATCAGGCAGAAACGCCCGTAGGGGCCGCTCGCATCCACGCTCGCTCCGACTTCGAGATTGCCGAGCAGGTTGGTGGCCGCGCCGCCCTCCACATAGGAAACCGCGATCTCGATGCGCTCGACCGGCGTCGCATCGCCCTGTCCCACGGTCGCGACCGAGTAGCTGCGCTTGGTCGGCTTGCCGTCGGCGTAGTGGAAATGGACCTGGATGAACTGGCCCGGGATGAACGCAAACGGCTCGCCATCGGCGCGCTCAAAGGCCATGTGGCGCACGGCCGGAGCGATCATCCGGGCGGAAACGAGACGGAGCGGGAAATGGGCGGCCACGGCAAATACGGGGTCTGGGGGTAGCCCGCTATACTATCAGGGCCATGACGGCCTCCCGCATCAACCCATTCCCGAAATTTCCATGAGCAATATCCCCGCGCTCGAAATCCACGAGCTGCGCAAGATCTATGCGACCGGCGTCGAAGCGCTCAAGGGCGTTTCGCTCCGCGTCGAGCCCGGCGACTTCTTCGCCCTGCTCGGCCCCAACGGCGCCGGCAAATCGACCCTGATCGGCATTGTCAGTTCGCTGGTCAACGCCAGTTCCGGCTCGGTCAAGGTGTTCGGCGTCGACATCGAAAGGGATCGCGAAGCGGCGATGCGCCTGCTCGGCCTGGTCCCGCAGGAGGTCAATTTCAATTTCTTCGAAAAGCCCTTCGACATCCTCTGCAACTACGCCGGCTTCTATGGCATCCCGCGCGCCGAGGCAAAGACACGCGCCGAGGAGGAATTGCGGCGCGCGAAGCTCTGGTACAAGGCGCATAGGATGGCGCGCTCGCTGTCGGGTGGCATGAAGCGCCGCCTGCTGATCGCCCGCGGGATGATGACGCGACCACGCCTGCTGATCCTCGACGAGCCCACCGCCGGCGTCGACATCGAGATCCGCCGCGGCATGTGGCGCACGCTGAAGGAAGTCAATGCGGCCGGCACCACGGTGATCCTGACCACGCACTACCTCGAGGAAGCCGAGAACCTGTGCCGCAACCTCGCCATCATCGACGGCGGGCGCATCATCGAAAACGGGCCGATGAAGACCCTGCTGGCCAAACTCGATGTCGAGGGCTTCCTGCTCGATATCGACGGCGGCCTGCCGGCCGAACTGCCGCACATCGAGGGCGTCACGATCCGCGCCGAGGACAGCCACACGCTGGATCTGGAAATGCCGCGCGCGATGGACCTCAACAGCGTGTTCGCCAGCCTCGATACGGCCGGAATCCGCGTGCGCTCGATGCGCCCCAAGACCAACCGGCTCGAGGAACTGTTCGTGCGCCTGACCGGCGGCAAGGAGGTCGCGGCATGAGCGCGGCCAACCAGCATCCGAATCTCGTCGCGCTGTTCACCATCATGCGCCGCGAGGTCATGCGCATCCTGCGCATCTGGGGCCAGACCCTGGTGCCACCGGCGATCACGATGACGCTCTACTTCCTGATCTTCGGCAGCCTGATAGGCCGCCGCATCGGCGACATGGGCGGCTACGACTACATGGATTTCATCGTGCCCGGGCTGGTCATGATGTCGATCATCCAGAACAGCTACGGCAACATCTCGTCGAGCTTCTTCGGCGCCAAGTTCGGCCGCCACATCGAGGAGATGCTGGTCAGCCCGATGCCGAACTGGGTCATCCTCGGCGGCTACGTGGCCGGTGCCGTGTTGCGCGGCCTGATGGTCGGCGTGATCGTGCTGTGCATCGCCATGCTGTTCACCCACGTGCGCATCCCGCATCCGCTGATCACGATCGCCACCGTGCTGCTCGGCGCGACGATCTTCTCGCTGGCCGGATTCGTCAACGCGGTCTATGCGAAGAAGTTCGACGACGTCGCCATCGTGCCGACCTTCATCCTGACCCCGCTCACCTATCTCGGCGGCGTCTTCTACTCGGTCAAGATGCTGCCCGACTGGGCGCAGACCATGACCCACGCCAACCCGGTGTTCTACATGGTCAACGCCTTCCGCTACGGCCTGCTCGGCACCAGCGACATCCCGGTCGGCATCGCCTTTGCCCTGATGATCGGCTTCGTCGTTGGATTGGGTGCGCTCGGCCTGTGGTTGCTCAAGCGCGGCGTTGGCTTGCGCAGCTGAAGTCGAATCCCCTTGCCGTCGTCCCGGCAGAATCGCGATCCGTAGGGGTTCGCTTGCGCTCTCCACCAACCTACCGGCGTCCCGGCGCAGGCCGGGACCCAGCGACTTCATCTGTGGCCGGAAGACGCCGGACCCCTGCCTGCGCAGGGGTGACGGCAAGTGGTCGTGGGCCCGCACGCGGACTCGTCGCTTGGTAGGTTGGTGGTGAGCCTGCGAACCCCAACGTCTTGACGCCTGAAACGACTTCGCGCCGAAAACGTCCCGATCCGTTGGGGTTCGCTTGCGCTCACCACCAACCTACTTGGGGACGTCGCCTGGAGCGCGCTGCTTTTCTTCAGAGCCCGAAAAACGCCCGGCTCGTGGCCGTGGCATTCGCCGCCGTCACCTCAACCAGTTCGCCACGATCGCGCGCCAGTTCCTCGACGATGTGCCTGAGGTACATCGGCTCGTTGCGCCGGTGCGCAGGTTTCGGTTGCACGTTGCGCGGCAGCAGATAGGGCGAGTCGGTTTCGATCATCAGCCGATCGGCGGGAATGTCGCGCACGAGTTCGCGCAGGTGCGTGCCGCGGCGTTCGTCGCAGAGCCAGCCGGTGATGCCGATGTGCCAGCCGGCATCGAGGTAATCGACCATCTCCTCGCGCGTGCCGGTGAAGCAGTGCACGACGACATTGCCGAGGCGGCCCTCGAACGCCTTCATCACCGCCATGAAATCGGCATGTGCGTCGCGCTGGTGCAGGAACAGCGGCTTGGCGCAGGCCGCCGCGATCTCGAGCTGGCGTTCGAAGGCCTCGACCTGGGCTGCGTGCGGCGAGTAGTTGCGATGGTAGTCGAGCCCGGTTTCGCCGACCGCTATGACTTCCTCGGCCCGCACCAGCTCGCGCAGCAGGGCATCCGTGGCGTCGTCGTAGTCGACGGCATGGTGCGGATGCACGCCGGCCGTGGCATGCAGGATGCCGGGATGCGCCTGCGCCAGCGAAAGCGCGATACGGCTGCCAGCCACGCTGGCCCCGGTCACGATCATCTGGCCGACTCCGTTGGCCGCCGCGCGCTCGAGCACGCGATCCAGATCAGGCCGGAACGATTCATGGGTCAGGTTGGCGCCGATGTCGATCAGGAGCATGCCGGTTCGCAGGAGGGCTGAAACACCCATTATGCGTGGGTCGCGCCGGACCGCCCAAGCGGCACTTTCAGGCCTAGTTCACAACGGATTCACCGTGGGATTGCGAGTATCCTCGGGACCCTTCTTTCCCCTAATGACCCGGAGCGCCGCAATGCCCGTCACCTTCCGAATGATTTGTGCCCTCGCCTTCGCCACGGCGGCGGCAACCGCCATGGCGGACACGCGAACCGCGATCAGCGACCCCGGCCGCGCTCTGCGCGTCGGCGAATCACAGTCGCAGCAGCGCCAGTTGCTGGCCGAACGATCGAACGCGGCGGCGCCAAAGGCGGCCAACGCTCCCGCGGTCTCGGTGCCGCCCCAGCCGATCGCCAACTCCTACCGTGCCTACCCACCGAGCTGCCTGGCCGATCCGCTGCCCGACCAGACCAGCGGTCCGACCTACAGCACGACCGCCAATCTCGCCGCCTACAACTCCAATACCGGCCAGACCGTGGTCGAAGGCGTGACCATCACGATCTGGCGCGTGGTCTGCAGCAGCTCTCAGTTCTTCACTTCGGCCACGCTGATGCGCATCAAGCGCCAGTCCCAGTACGAGGGCGATACGGTCATCTATCCGCTGTTCCCGGCCGTGCGCATCAGCCAGGGTTCCGCGGGGTACAACGATAATGATGGTGGCAACCTGATTCGCGTGCCCACCGAGCCCAACACGGTGATTGCCGACACCCTGATCGATACGCCGATCATCTTCAGCACGACCTACGTGCTCGAGAACTACGCCAGCCCGAGCGCCGGCTACTTCGATTTCAACCTCGCTTTCGGCCTGCGCTTCGACAACCTCTTTTCGAGCAGCAACCAGTTCTTCATCAACGTGCCCACCTACAGCCCGACGGCTGGAACCTACCCGGCTGCCTTCCAGAACCTGCCGATCTCGGGCTACATGAGCACCAACTGGTTCGACCCGACCGCCAATGGCGAGGGCATCGTGCTGCAGATCTACGAGCCGGTCGGCGACACGCAGAACCTCGTCGTCTCGTTCACCTGGACCGCCTACGACCCGAGCGGCATCCCGTTCTGGCTGTCCGGCCAGGCCACGATCGCGCGCGGCGCGAAGACGGCCAACGCGACCATGTTCTATCGCACCGGCGGCGGCCTCGGCGGCAATGCCGGCGCGGCCAGCGGCCCGATCATCTGGGGCACGGCCACGGTCTCGTTCCCGGACTGCAACACCATGGTCCTGACCTACGCCTCGAACCCGGGCCAGCCGAGCGGCATTCCGACCGGCAACGGCACGCGCACCTGGCAGCGCATCGCCAACGTCAACGCACTCGCCTGCGAATGACCTGACACCGACGTGTCTTCCGAAAACGGCGCGAGCAATTCGCGCCGTTTTCATTTGCCCGGCGCCGATCGGCGAGAATGCGTGATCCGCCGTCACGTCGATCCGCCTTGAGCACAGCACAATTTCCGATCCACGACGTCCTGCCCGAGTTGCGCGAGCTGCTCGCGGCAAACACGCGCGTTGTGCTCGAGGCGCCGCCCGGTGCAGGCAAGACCACCCAGGTGCCTCCGGTGCTGCTCGACGAGGCGTGGCTGGCCGGCAGGCGCATTCTCATGCTCGAACCGCGCCGCATCGCCGCACGCGCGGCGGCCGAGTTCATGGCGGCGGCACGCGGCGAGCGCGTCGGCGAGACGGTCGGCTATCGCATCCGCCACGAGTCGAAGGTCTCGGCGGCGACGCGCATCGAAGTCATCACTGAAGGCATCCTCACGCGAATGCTGCAGGACGATCCGGAACTGCCCGGCATCGGCGCCGTCCTCTTCGATGAGTTCCACGAACGTCACTTGCACGGCGATCTCGGCGCCGCACTCGCCCTCGACGTGCAGGCCAATCTGCGTCCCGACCTGCGACTTGTCATCATGTCGGCGACGCTCGATGGCGAACGCGTCGCGCGCTGGTTCGATGCGCCGCGACTGGGTAGCGCCGGGCGCAGTTTCCCGGTGCGCATCGAGTCCCCGCCCGCGCGCGGCGGCGAGAGCTGGCCCGATCGCGGCTGGACCACGCACCTGCGGCGTGCGGTCGAACAGGCGCTCGCCGAAGCAGACGGCGATGTGCTCGTGTTCCTGCCCGGTCGGCGCGAAATCGACCGTGCGCGCGGCGTGCTCGCAGATATCGGCGCCGAGATCGTTCCCCTTCACGGCGAGCTTGCCCTCGCCGAACAGCATGCCGCGCTGGCAGCGGCCGCGCCGGGAACGCGGCGTGTCGTGCTCGCCACCAATGTCGCCGAGTCGAGCCTCACCCTGCCCGGCATTCGCGCCGTCGTCGACACGGGACTCGCCCGTGAACCGCGCTTCGATGCGAACTCGGGCTTCTCGCGATTGCAGACCGTGAACATTTCGCAGGCCTCGGCCGACCAGCGCGCGGGTCGCGCCGGGCGGCTCGGACCCGGGGTGGCCTACCGGCTCTGGCCGCAAAGTCGCCGGCTCGATGCTTCACGCACACCCGAGATTGCGCAGGTCGAGTTGTCGCAATTGATGCTCGAGCTTAAGGCGTGGGGCTCCGCCGCTATGAATTGGCTCGATGCGCCGCCGGCCGGGGCGTCGGCGCAGGCGATCGAACTGCTGGTTGCACTCGGTGCGCTCGAAGCCGATGCCTCGATCAATGCATTCGGTCGCAAGCTGCTCGCGTTTGGCGCGCATCCACGGCTGGCCGCGGCGGTGCTGCGCGCACCGGCGCAACAGCAGGCACTTGCCTGCGACCTCGTGGCCCTGGTCGAGGCGCGCAACCCGCTGCGCGGCGAGGGTTCGCGCAATGATGATTTCCGCCTGCGCGCGCAGGCACTGGCGGCGTGGCGCAGTCGCGATGCGACGAGGACACGCGATCTCGGCGCCGATCGCGGCGCGCTCGCGGCCATCGTGCAGTCCGCCGATGCCTGGCGGCGGCGGGCCGGCATTCGCAAGGAGGCGCCGGGCGTGGCGGGTCCGACTGCCGCCGGCGATATCCTCATGCATGCGTTTCCGGACCGCATCGCGCGCCAGGATCCGGGCAATCCACGTCGTTACCAGCTGGCCAACGGCCGCGGTGCGCGCCTGCTCGACGAGAGCAGCCTGTACGGTGAACCGTGGCTGGTCGTCATCGACCTGCGCTACGAGGAACGCGACAGCCTGATCCTCGCCGCGGCGCCGTTCGATCCGGCCCTGCTCGAGCGCGATTTCGCGCAGGGCTTCCACAACCGGCGCAACGTGCGCTGGAACCGCGACACGCGCGCGGT
>DAIMYT010000065.1:0-1575 GCA_036734345.1 Dokdonella sp.
TCTCCCGCTGGCGGGAGAAGGTCCCGCAGGGGGATGAGGGTGGTGCTTCTGATTTGTCAGAGTTCATCCCGTGCTTCGCCAGTCCACCCATGGACTCGTTACGCTCCGTACTTGTCGCGCTGCTTTTTCCTTCTCCCGCTGGCGGGAGAAGGTCCCGCAGGGGGATGAGGGTGGTGCTTTTGCCCATTGAGCCGGACAGATCCGGGGCCAGACCTGCGCTGGCCGCCGCCCCGCGACTTCCGGCGGTTACGCCGGTCACAAGCGATAGGTATCATCGTGGTCCCTGCCTGGATGGGTTGCCCCGATGAGTCCTTTCCGAGTTCGCCCGATCGACGCGCGAAACGATGTCCGCTGACCTCGCGCGCAAGTCGCCGGCAAGCTACGCGATCGGCATCGCGACAGGCCTGATGTGTGCACTCGCCGCCGGCGCCGTCTGGTGCGTCCTGCAGCTTTACCTGCGCTTCGACCTGATCGGCATTTCGCTGGCGGTGGCCGCGTTCATTGCCTGGATCCTTCGCCGCCAGGGTTTCGGACGAACGCCGAGCGGGGCGCTGATCGCCGCGATCAGCACGACCATTGCCTGCGTCTATGCCAGCTATCTTCTAGCCGCCGCCAAGGTTGCCTCGTTCCTCGGCATACCGATGCGATCGACGCTGACCACGATCGGCCCGGACATGGCCGGCGCCGTGGCCTGGGCCGACCTGACCGGCTTCCACATCGGCACGATGGTGCTCGCTGTCGTGCTGTCGGCGTGGCTGGTCTGGCGCAAGGCCTGAACCTGCCCGCATCAGCCGCGGTTCGGCGGCGTTAACCAGGGCCAATGTGCCAGAGGTTTCCGGCAAGCGCCGCGTTGCGGACGGATCATTCCTCCATCCCCCTTTTCTCCTGGCGCAGGCACGCATCCAGATGCGTCAGGTAGAGGCGCAGATCGAATTCGAGCTGGTGGTAGTCCGGCTCCATGTGCGTGCACAGCCGGTAGAAGGATTTGTCGTGCCCGGCTTCCTTCAGGTGCGCCAGTTCGTGCACGACGATCATCTTCAGGAACTCGGCGGGCGCATCGCGGAACACGGTGGCGATTCGAATCTCGCGACTGGCCTTGAGCCGGCCGCCCTGCACGCGGGAGATGGCGCTGTGGGTGCCAAGCGCGTGCTTCATGACCTGCAACCTGCTGTCATAGATCACCTTGCCCAGCGGCACCGATTGGCGCAGATGACGGTCCTTGAGCGCCTGCACGTAGTCGTACAGTTGGCCGTCGGTGCGTACGGCGTGCGGCTGGCCGTACCGGTCGTCCAGCACCTTGCCGAGCCGGCCTTCGCCGATCAGCGCCTGCACCTTCGCCAGCACGTGCGGCGGGTACCCGGCGAGGTATTTCAAAGGTTCCATCAGGGGCAGGGCAGGCCAGCGCGGAAAGCGGCAGGTATGATGGACCGGAACACCTGAACAAGAAACCGGAACATGGCGAAGGCGAATCCGCTCCAGGAACAGTTGCTCAAGGCCGGCCTGGTCAAGAAATCCAAAGTTGCCGAAGTGGCCCGCGACGATGGGCAGCATGAAGAGGGCGACCGCGACGCCGAG
>DAIMYT010000065.1:1585-14718 GCA_036734345.1 Dokdonella sp.
AAGGGACCGACCGGCCTCAGCGAAGCGCAGCTCGAAGCAGAGCGGGCGCGCGCCGGGAAGGCCGAACGCGATCGCGCACTGGAGGCAGAACACAAAGCCCGGCGGCGGATCAGCGAACTGGGCGCACAGGCCCGTCAGATCATCGAAGACAAGAAAGTGCCGCGGTCGGGCGAGATCGAGTACCGCTTCACCGCCGACGGCGCCATCCGCACCCTGCTGGTCAATGAGGAGTCACGCAAGATGCTGGCTTCCGGCGCACTGGTGATCGCCCGCCTGGGCGAGCGCTACGAATTGCTGCCGCGTGCGGCTGCCGACAAGGTGCGCGAACGCGACGCCAGCCTGATCGTGCTCGACCACAACCAGGATGCCAGCGCCGAGCCTTCCGTCGGAAACGCGGAGGACGATGCGTATTACGCGCAGTTCAAGGTTCCTGACGACCTTGCCTGGTAAGCGCGGCGGTTACGAAGGACAGACTCTGATCCCGGTCCCGCAATCGACAACTCGCGCTGGAGGCAAATCAGGGATGCTGGTGAAAACACTGATATGCGGGCTATTGTCCGTCGCCATGGCGGGCGCGTGTACGCCACTGCCCGCCGCCGAAGCGGCAGCCCCGCACAACCGCGCCGAGGCCACCCGCATCATCGCGGACATGCGGCGGGTGGTGGCGGACAACGGAATCGAACGACTCGAAGCGGTCCGGATTGGCGGCATCGACCAGTGGGTGTCGATTCGTGGCAGCGATCGTCGCAACCCGGTCCTGCTCATGCTGCACGGCGGGCCGGGGTGGGTAGCAATGCCGAGCAGCTGGTACTTCCAACGCGGCTGGGAGGAGTACTTCACCGTCGTCCAGTGGGACCAGCGCGGCGCTGGCAAGACCTATGTCGCCAATGATCCAGCCACGGTCGCACCGACCATGACCCGTGGGCGCATGGTCGCCGATGCCGAGGAGATGGTCGCCTGGCTGCGCCGGGAGTTCGACAAGAAAAAGATCTTCGTGCTCGGCCATTCCTGGGGCAGCTATCTCGGACTCGAACTCGCGCAACGCCGTCCGGAGTGGCTGCACGCCTACATCGGCATCGGCCAGATCACCAATGCGCCCGAGAGCGAACGTCGCGGCTGGACCTGGACCCTGCAGCAAGCGCAGCGCGACGGAAACGCGCAGGCCGTGGCCGAACTCGAAGCGCTGGCCCCCTATGCGAAGGGCAGCGATGCCATTCCGCTGGATAGCCTCTTCAGGCAGCGCAAATGGCTGAACCACTACGGTGGAATGGTACACAACCGGCAAGGCGGCGATGCCGAAGCGGCGGCGATAAACCTCTCACCCGAGTATTCCGACCTGGACGTAGCCGGAACCTGGAAGGGCAACGAATTCTCGATGGAACACCTGCTGGCCAGCGTCCTGACTCTGGACATGACGACGATTCGCACGCTCAAAACCCCCTTGTTCCTGTTCCTCGGGCGTCATGACCACAACGTGTCCGCCGAGCTGGCGGCCGAGTGGTTCAAGACCGTGAAGGCACCGCGGAAGCAGTTGATCTGGTTCGAGCAGTCCGCCCATGAGGTCATGAACGAAGAGCCGGGCAAGACCTTGATCACGCTGGTGGAAAAGGTTCGCCCCATCGCCAGACGCGCGGGCGACGTTGCGCCCTGAACGCCATGTCAATCATGGGACTCGCTGTGACCCGTTACGGCGAAAGTGGCGAAAAGCGCCGGAAACGCTTAGATTTGGCGGGCCCAACGGCCATCGCTTCATAGGGAGCGGTGCATTGCATGAGACCAAGAATTATGGCTACCAAATCCACTGCCAAGAAAACCAAGAAAGTCAAAGCTGCCCCGAAGGCAGCACCCGTCGTCAAGCCGATCAAGGAAGCTTTCGGCAAATCGGGCCTGATCTCACACCTGGCCGAGCAGGCCAGCGTAGAGGCGAAGCACGTCAAGGCCGTGCTCGCGGCACTCGAAGCTGCGGTACTTGGCGCCGTGCACAAGAAAGGCGCCGGCAGCTTCACCCTGCCAGGCCTGTTCAAGATCAACGTCGTGAATGTGCCGGCAAAGCCGAAGCGCAAAGGCATGAATCCCTTCACCGGGGTGGAGCAGGTCTTCGCAGCCAAGCCGGCAACCGTGAAGGTCAAGGTGCGTCCGCTCAAGAAGCTCAAAGACGCCGCGCTGTAAGTTGCTTGGGGTGTTTGCCTGGGATTCCCACGCAAACACCCGCAACTGCTGGGGCTCCCGCACGGTGCGCGAAAAATTCCGGGGGCTTGTCCGGGGCTCATCCGGATGAGGACCGTCCAGGTTCCTGTATTGCTACAAAGCCGGACTCTCGGCCCTTGGTCAGCGTTCACGCGCCATCGGCGCCGGACTTTTCCGCCAGGTGAAGCCTGGCAAATTTCCGGGTGTCCGGGTTCTCGACCGGGAAAAGGGCCGGCAGTGCCGGCCCCTTCCGACGCTCAGCCGCCCATCTTTCCGAGCATGTGATCGATCACGTGGCTGTGTTCGTGCTGCGGACTGAACAGGATGACCTCGGCATCCTCGTCGACTTTCACCGTATGCCCGGGGCGCCAGTAGAACAGATCGCCCCCGCTGATCAACTCCTGTTCGCCGTCGGCATAGGTCACAGCCAGCTTCCCCTGCAGCATGTAGCCCCAATGGGGCGCCTGGCAGAGGTCGCCCTTCAATCCCTGCAGCAAGGGCGCGATATCGGTGCCCGCGCCGAGCGAGAAGTATTCGCCGCTGAGGGTTCCATAGCCGGAGGCATCACCGAATTCCGTTTGCTGGCGTGCAATTGCGCCCGGGACATTGATTCGTACGGGAACGTCGTTCTTCTGGATTCGCATCGTGGCTACTCCTCTTGTGTACTACGGAAATGTTCGGCTACCGC
Organism: Dokdonella sp.; assembly: GCA_036734345.1. Lineage (GTDB taxonomy): Bacteria > Pseudomonadota > Gammaproteobacteria > Xanthomonadales > Rhodanobacteraceae > Dokdonella. The sequence continues at coordinate 4,461 of DAIMYT010000065.1, forward strand.
GGTGTACCGCGCATGCGGTCGCGCCGACCAGGACAGAACCGGGTGCAAAAAAGGCAATTTCATGCAGGCGAGCCCGCAGCGGCGGAGAAATAGAAATCGAGCATTTCCCGCAGCGGCGTCGGATCGCGCCTCAGGCGCGTGCGCAGGGCCGCGCCTTCCCAGCAGTTGACGAGCAGCTCGGCGAGTTTTTGCGGGTTTGCGTTTGATGACAGCGCGCCGCTCCGCTTCGCTTCTTCGAGGCAGGCGGCCAGTCGGCCAGCTATCTGCTCCAGGCACTGCTCCACCTTGTCGCGGAAGACTTCGTTGATGCCGGACAACTCCTGTCCCAGGCCACCGAGCAGGCAGCCCATGTAGCCCTGGGTCCGATACTTCTCTTCGCTGGCCTCGAAGAAATTGCGGATCCGCTCGAGCGGTGGCTGGCTGCTGTCGCCGAGGCAAGCCTCCAGTCCGGCGTGCACGTCCTCCATGTACAGGTCGATGACCTGCAGGGCGTAGTCCTGCTTGGAGCGGAAGTGGTGATAGAACGACCCCTTCGGGGTGTTGGTCGCCTCGAGCAGTGCCGAAATGCCCAGGTCGTTGTAACCGGAAAGCAACAGCATCTCGATGCCCTGCTCCAGCAACTGGTGTTTGGTTGCGTGCCTCATGCGAGCACTAATAGACCGGTCGGTCTAATTTGTCAAGCGAGTCATTTTCTGAGTGCCGCGGACTTGCGGACGGAGCTGGCCCCTTATGGCTCGCCGGCTGCCTTGGCCTGGCCCGGAGGAAGCAGGTCCTCGAGGAAGAAGGCGGACAGTTCCGAGCGGCCGCCAAGGCCCGACTTCAGGTAGACCGCGCTGGACTGCACGCGCGCGGTCTTTTCCGTGGTGCGGCGCGCGACGGCGATCTCCTTCAGGCTCAGGCCCTTGAGCAGGAGGAAGGCGACCTCCTTCTCGGCAGCGGACAATTGCCATTGATCCATTTGCAGGCTGATCGAGCGCGATAGCCCGTCCAGGTATTTTTTCGACCCCGCACGCCAGGCCTCCGCCTGTTCCCTGAAGGCCGAGAAGTCCCGATCCTGAGCAGCCAGGCGTTTGCGCAGCTGCCACGCGCCGCGCAGGAGGTGGAAGGTGCCAAAGCATGCGACCCCGACAACCATCGCCTCGGCCACGACGTGCCAGGTGGCGACGCCCTGGCGCTGGTCGACCAGCAGGTCGATACCGGCCAGCAGGGCAATCAGGGCGAGCACGCCCGCAATGAGAGCGCGCTCGCCGATCTGCAATTGGCCCTCCGCGGACCTTGCGCGGTCGCCCGCGCCGATCTGCGTGGTCGGCCTGGTCCCGGGCCCGTCAGTCACGATCGTGATCGTCTCCGTCTATGTAGCCGGCTTCGTGTTCCTGTTCGCTTTCGCCCAGCTGCAGGGTGGTGCCGAACAGGTTCAGGCTGCGCGCCTGTGCATCATAGTGCTGCAGCAGGTATCCCATGAAACCTGCAGTCAGAAGAATGAATGCCAATCCGGCGAGCGGGAGAGCGCGAACCGGCTGCTGATCTTCGGCGTGGACCTGCTTGCTGCCCGTGATCATGCTGGTTTCCAGGTGGTCGCGGTGCCGCAGCACGTGCGCCGCGACGCCGGCAAGGTGCAGAAGGACGACGGCCAGGAATGCATTGGCCATGAATTCGTGCGTCTCCCTGAGCCAGCCGCCTTCGGAACCGGTGGCCATCAGATAGCCGGTGACGCCCAGCCCGATTCCGAGGCCGAGCATCGTCACCGCGGCCCAGCTCGAAGCAGGGTTGTGGCCGATCCAGCGCTGGCTGCCGGAGGAGAACATGCCCTTGAAGTAGGCAAACAGCTGGACCGGGTTCAAGGCAAGGTCGCCAGGCCGCGCATGCCGGGTCCCGACCACCGACCAGAGGACCCTCAATACGATCACGAATACCATGCCCAAGCCGGCGAGCATGTGCAGCGAGAACCGCGCCGAGTCGTCGTCGACCAGATTTGCGATCGCATACGCCGTGATGAAAAAGCCCGCGAACAGCCAATGGAAAAAGCGGGTCGGCAAATCGTAGACAAGCACCTTGCGCATCGGAGGATCCTCGGCAGTGATGGTGCCCGAAGTCTTCCCCCGGGGCCGCTTCCAGGCCATAAGGCGAATGACCTACATGCATTGAAATCAACGGGTTGAGGTCTCTGTTGGTCCGACGGCGCGTGGACGGGCCGGCGGCATCGGCGAATGATCCGGGGCGAGAACCGAAATCAAGCCTTGGGGCGACACGGACTTCGAGGTCGTGCACTTGATGGGTGACACGCTCTTTTCCGACGGGCTTCAATAAGTCGCCCGGCGGTAATGGGTCTGATCCGGCGTTCGATTCGATTCCAATTGAACGAAGCGGATTGTTGATTCGGCTGTCCATTCGAGTCGCGAAGCCGCGACGCAAATGCGAGGCGCCAAGCCGAAGCGAGACGCCGGGACGACCATCGAAGGTCCCGTCTCGCCGGGCGCTACTCGAATCCGTCCTGGAAGATGAGGTCGATAATCACGGGTGCCGTGTAGATGCCACCCCAGCTTGCGGTGATCTTCGGGTCGATCGGATCGACATAGAGCATGCTGGCGGTGATCGCCAGGCGCCCATTGCGGAATCCATCGCGCTCCACGCCGACCGAACTGACCAGCGAGCCTGCCGGTGCAAGCGGATCCAGGGACGTTCCCGGCGTCACGCCGATTTCGGCGATCACCTTCAGTGGCAGCTGGAAGACCGTGCCTTCGCGCAGGTAGAGTCCATCCAGAGCATTGCGTCGTGCCTTGAACACCACTTGTGCCGGCTCATCGACGCCAAAGGACAGTGCGGCAAATGCCGATGAGCGCCAGCGCGCCGGCTCGATGTCTGTGTCCTCGGGGCCACCGACGCCCGGCGGGCGACCGGAGAAAACCCAATACAGGAGATCCTCGACCCCGTCGTGCAATGTGCGCGCAACCGGATAGGTCAAGCCGGTGCTGGCATTGTGGACGAAAATGCCCTGGTTGACCGGAAAATCCACCGTCAATCCGTCCGGATACGTCTCGTTGCAGAAGGCAATGAGATCGACATTGCCATCCGTCGGGCAATACAGCGTTTTGGCGAACGTATCGCTTCCCCAGCGCGCCCAGAAGGTCACCAGATTGCCGTCGCTGCTGACCGATAGTCCCTCGCCAAGCCCATTGAAGACTGCGCCCGGTGGTTCGCCTGGAACAGGGTCTCCGATGCCGACCATGACCGAAAGCGGTGGAGTGAACGGCGATGATCGAGCGGGCGATGCCGGAATCTGTGCGCGGTAGATCCCGCCCAGAGTGGGTGCATCCTCGTTGTCGAGGCCGGTGAAGTAGACGTAGCGCCCAGCCGTGCTGGGGGGAGCGGTCGAGCCGAATTTCACCTCGCCACCCGGTGGCTGGTTCGGTATGAGCATGTTCGAGTCCGCGATCAGCCCGGTATAGGGCGTCGGCATCGAAGGGAGTACGTCGCGGAAATAGATGCCTGTTCTGCCCAGGCCATCGACTGGATCCGTGTAGTTGCCCTTGAAGACGATGTATCGGCCATTCGTGGCGGAAGGCGATCCGGGAAACTGGTCGAAGCGCGTGCCGAGGATCGCTCCCGGAACCGCGAACCAAGGAAAGCTCAAGGTCACCTGATCGGCTTCGAGAGCGCTTCCCAGCAGGCTTGCTCCGGTAACTGGAACCCCTTGGGGAAACGCGTAGATTCCGGCCGTGCCTATCCGTGTCTCGGTCTCGCCGAGCATGTAGGTCCAGACAGGCAGGTGCTGGCCGCGCGTGGCGACCAGCCCGGAATCCTGATCGATCCGGGGCGTGGAAGGGAATTCCGTGAACGACGCCGGCGCTCCCATGTAGAGGGTATTGTTCGGATCCGGAACGACGTCATCGCGCGCCAGCAATTTGACGACCGGATTGGGTCCGCTCAGGTCGCGCAGATAGATGCCATCGATCTGCGCACCGCTGCCCGTGCTGCTGCGAGCCCGGAATACGATGACGCCGGCATTGTTGAGGGCGGGCTGGTTGTAGCTGCGAAAAGTTGCAGCAGGATCCCCGCCAGGAGCGATGGTGCCGTTGTTCGCGGTGGTTTCCCATGACAGTTGTTGCGCGGACACATTGGTCACGAAGAAGGCCGCACCGAGCACCGCACGGCAGGTCGGACGAGTTGGAAAAAGCATCGGAAAATCCCTGGATTTGGAGAGGAGGCAAAGCGCCGAATCAATGTGCAGAATCCGCGAGAGATCCAGCCAGAATCCGTGTCATGTCCAGTATCGGGAGGCCGCATGCCCGCAGCATTGACCTGGATCAACCTGGAAGGGGCCGCTGGCCGGGATTCGAAATGGGGGCGTGGCCTGAATGGGAGCGTTCAATGTCACCGTTCTCCAGTCCTCCGTCCGGGTATTCCGTTCATGGCTGGCTGCAAGGAAGGCTGCGTCCCGGATCCGCGCGGCTACCCGTCGGATCATCCTGGAACCAAGGGGTGTGTCCCCCCGCCCAGACGCTCTCCGTTTCAATGGATGTAGCGCCTGACAATGGCGCCATCCATTGCGCAGGCGAACAGGGGGCGATGGCCAGATGGACAAGCAACTCTGCGCAGCCCTGGCCGGCAGGGCCTCCGCACTGGTCGAGGCCGGCGACCGCGACGAGGCGATCGGGATTCTGGAAGAACTCGTGCGCAGCGACCTGCCGGTGTTCGATCGGGCGATGATGTGCATGAACATCGCCATCGTGAACGGGCAAATGGGCGAACCGGAGAAGGCACTGGAAAACTACGCGCGCGCAGTCGATTTGGAGCGGGAGACAGAATCCTATTTCATCGCCCAGAGCCAGGCGGCATTCTTTTCGCAACTGGGCATGTACCAGGAAAGCATCCGCTCGTACAACGCGCTGCTCTCACATCCCCAGCTCAACCCCGAGTCCCGCGAGATGTTCCTGAAAAACATCGAGACGCTGGAACGGATGGCGAGCCAGCCTTGACGGCTGGCTGCGCCAGGGCATCTTGCCCGTCTACCGTGCCGGTACCGCCCGGTATTCGCTCTGGCCCGCGGTAGCCAGGCTGACGAAATAGATGGCGGCCCATGCGGCCGCGAAGCCCGGAATGATTTCGTAGACGCCGGGTCCGCCCATGAAGCTTGCGTCCCAGCCCAGCGCGATCCAGGCCATCACGGTCAGTGCGCCCACCACCAGGCCGGCGACTGCGCCTGTACCCGTCATTCGCCGCCAGGTCAGGGCCAGTACGATCAGCGGACCGAAAGCGGCGCCGAAACCCGCCCAGGCGTGGCTGACCAGGCCCAGTATCTTTGACGCGGGATCCCATGCGATGACGGCGGCGACGATGCCGACCACAAGCACGCTCACGCGACCGACCAGCACGGCCTCCTTTTCGCCGGCCTGCTTGCGCAGGAACAGCCGGTAGAAATCCTCCGTCAACGACGAAGAGGCGACCAGCAACTGGCTCGAAATGGTGCTCATGACCGCCGCCAGCAGCGCGGCAAACAGGAAGCCGGTCACCAGCGGGTGGAACAGCATGTCGGCCAGCACGATGAAAATCGTCTCGGCGTCGGCGACCTCGATCCCGTTGCGCACCGCATAGGCACGTCCGAACACACCGAGACTGACCGCGCCGGCCAGGGAGATGACCATCCACGACATGCCGATGTTGCGGGCCCGGGGAACTTCCCCGAGCGAGCGAATGGCCATGAAGCGCACGATGATGTGCGGCTGTCCGAAGTAGCCCAGGCCCCACGCGATGGCCGACAGGAAGCCGATGACCGTCAATCCGGAAAACCATGACAGGTAGGTCGGACCCAGGGTCGCCAGTGTTTCCGAGGCCTGTGACACGCCGCCGCCACCCGCTCCGTAAAGCACGACCAGGGGCATGATGATCAGGGCCAGCATCATGATCACGCCCTGGCAGAAATCCGTGAGGCTGACCGCAAGAAAGCCGCCGATGACCGTGTACACGAGCACCACGCCGAGCGTCAGCGTCACGCCGGTCGCGTAGGTACTCATCGGGCTGAACTGGAGCACGCTGCTGAAGGCACTTTCGGCGAGCTTGCCGCCCGCCACCAGGCACGAGGCGGTGTAGACGGAAAAGAACACCACGATGATCACGGCCGAGACCACGCGCAGGGCCATGGCCCGGCTCGGGAACCGGTTGGCGAGGAATTCCGGGATAGTCAGGCTGTTGTCGTAGCGCTCGGTCTGCTCGCGCAGGCGCGGTGCGACCACGATCCAGTTCACCAGTGCACCCACGGTCAGGCCGATGCCGATCCAGGCCGAGGTCAGGCCGGAGATGAACAGCGCTCCCGGCAAACCCAGCAGCAGCCAGCCGCTCATGTCCGATGCACCGGCCGACAGCGCCGCAACAGCCGGTGAGAGCTTGCGTCCCCCGAGCATGTATTCCTCGGCAGACGCCGTTGAATTGCGGTAGGCGTAGAAACCGATCGCAATCATCAACGCGAAATAAAGACCCAAGCTGATCCAGACCCCGGTCGCCATAAAACCCCGCTTTAAAAAGCCTGTGGGCATGTGCCCTGAACGGGCCAGTCAATCACACCCGGTGGCGCAGAATCAATGGATGCCGACTCGGCGCTGCTCGTTATCGGGGCGCCGCGGGAGTTCCGGCTACTTGCCTGCGTGACCAGGACCGCGGCGGCAGATGCTGGAAACCCTGCGCGAGCACTTCAGTGAAAGCGAACTGGTCGAACTCGTCGCGTTCATGGGCTTCATGTGGGCCGGCGGCACGTTCGGCAGGATATTCGGCATACAGCCAGGGACCACCAATCCGCCGGAAGCGGAGAATCATGGCAACATTCCTGCCTGACCATCCCGCCGAAGTAACGTGCCGAAGGACGCCTCCCGTCCCGAACATCCGGCGGGCCGAACCAAGCCAGCGGGTTGGTCCCGGCTGGTCACTGCAATCCAGTTCAGGGAACACACCATGCCTCGGCAAGGCCTCGTTGTTTTCGCGAAAGACAAGAAGCGTGTCTCTGCCTTTTACCAGCAGGCGCTGGGCCTCGATGTCATCGAGTCGGATCTGACGCACGATCTTCTCCGGGACAAGACCTGCGAGGTAGTGGTCCACGCAATTCCCGCGCAGTACGCCACGGCGATTACCATCGCGAATCCGCCGGAACCCAGGGAAGAAACGCCGTTCAAGCCGACTTTCGTCGTCACCAGCCTGGCCCAGGTTCGCGCCGCGGCGCAGGCTACGGGTGGCTACCTCAAGCCCGAGTCTGGAGCCTGGCGCTTTGACGGCCATGTGGTCCTGGACGGTTGGGACCCGGAGGGCAATATTGTCCAGTTCAAGCAACCCGAGTAGTGGTCTTGTCAAAGGTTCAGCAGGCCATACGGCGCAGGAGTAAACCGCGTGGTCATTGATCAACCTTCGAGGCCGCTGCCTGGTCCAGATGCAGGGCTGCTGCAAAGTCCGGGTCATAGCAGTCGAGTGCATGGCGCAGGGCGCGATCGAACAGCGGTGCGGTGCCGTCCAGCATTCGCCTGATCCAGAAGCCCGCGGCCTGGGTGACGTCTGCAGGCTCGCCTTCATCGACCGGATCCAAAGCATCGGCCAGTGGTTGCAAGGCCTTGAGCAGATACTCGCCGCGTCCGGACTGCAACCCGGCATAGCGCGCGAGGATTTCATCGCGAAGTGCCGGTCTGTCGTTCAAGGCGCGCCAGGTGACAGCCTGCATCCTTGCGAAACGGCGGACATGGCGATCGTAGGCGGGCTGTGTTGCGATCCTCAGCGGCGTATCCCGCGATGCCGGCAACAGGGAATCGGAGAGCCACTGGATGAAAGCCGGGTTGTAGTGGGCAAACTGTTCGCTGTGGGCATTCCACTGCTTGGCATCATGGGGGCCACTGAGATAGATCGCCGGGGGCGACATCGCTTGCAGCGCACTCAACAGCCCCGCGTCGCGCAAATCGGCAGCAATATTGCGAATGGGCTGGAAGGTGTCTTCGGGATTGATCGGCGGCGCAGGCTGTGGCGTCTGTTCAAGCAAGGCCTGCCATGGTGGCGGTAGATCAAGGGTTGATGCCGGTTTGCTCCCTGCAGGATCCAGCACGGGCGTGCCAGTGTCCGGCCCGGAGTCGGAGTCAATTCCGAGCCTGCGCTTCAACACTGCCCATGTGGAATCAAGCTGCGTTGCCGCCTCGTCCCTCGACTGTGCTGCGATCGCATCGATGACGCTCCAGCGCGCTTGCTCGTCGAGGCTTGTTTCAAGGAAGTTCTTCTCTCTTGCCTCGTCGATCATTGCCTCGACAGACAGCGGCACGTTGAGCGACAGGCCGTCGTGCTCGACGTTGAACAACGGGCTTATAGGGTGCTGTGGATCCAGAACGTCGAAATAGCCTTCTGCATTGACCTCATTGATGGGCAGCTTGATCGATTGCGTTCCGCCGACGTCGAGGAGAAAGACGCCAAAGTCATCGAGGACCGTGATGATCCCGTTCTTCAGTCCAGCCCGGACTTCGCTGCTGGCGAAAACCCTGCTCCACTGGCGGCCATTGGCCTTGTTGGTCACTGTCAATGTGGCATTGGGGCTGTCCGCGCTCAACCCCTCGGTATTCAAGTCAATGGCGAATCCAGCCTCCTTGGGGGAGCTCAAGGCCTGGCCCTTGTCAGGTTGCTCGGCGTGGCCGAAGGTGATCCACCCGATCTCCCAAAACCAGGCATCGCCGCGCCAATCGCGCGCCAGCAAGCGGGATCCATCCGGCGAGAATTTCAGATCCGGGACCCTTGTTTCGCCGCCACCTGCGCGCCTGAGCACGGCGACAGGTTGGGCATGCTGCCTGACCTTGCTGGCTTTCCAGAGCAAAACCTCGCCCTTCCAATCCGCCGTGGCAATCAACGAGCCGTCCGACCGGATCGCGACTACAGGGCAGACGTTGCAACCACCGAAGGTCGAAGAACGAACGCCGTCAACCTCGATGCCGAACTCCAACTCATTCTTCGCAGGGTTCGCCTTATCGACCGTCAGAATGCCGGCGCGGACACGCCCGTCAGCGCTGCTGACGCGATAAAAAGGCGTCCCGTCATAGCCTTCGAACGCCAATTCCCGATTGTCAGATGTACATGGTTTCAGCGTCGCCAGTGTGGCCGCCGAAACCCGGTGGCCATCGAGATCCAGCGCGACCTGACCCTGTGGCTCTTCATCACCTTCCTCAGGCCATATCAGATAGCGGCCCGTGCTATCGAACTGGGCTCCGGTATACCGCTGGACGAGAGTTTGGCTGCGCTGTTCGCCATCGTTTGAGAAAACCGTCACCGTGCCAAGGCCGGAATCCTCCCCGTCGTAGTGCCAGGTGGCAATGTGACGGCCATCGGGTGACCAGACAACCTCGCCGACATCCTCTCCCAGTTTTCGCGTGAATGGCGTCGAGATGATCGAGCCGCGATCGGCGATGAAGCCGCTGCCGTACAGTGCCTTTCGCATCAACCAGAGGGCAGGTTCATGGCCGGGTTCCAGCGTCAGAGCCGCGGCAGCGAGTTTGAAGCCGAGCGTCGCGTCGCCTTCACCGTCGATCGCACCGCGGGCGGCGGCAGTGAGTGCGTTGGCCTGCGCCAGGCGCGTCTGTCGCTCGGCCTCGATGCGCCGCTGGTCGGCCTGGTCACGGCGCTCCGAGGCGATCAGTCCGAGCGCTCCAGCCAGCAGCCCGAACAGGGCAATCGCGGCAACCAGCCCGATCGCCGTGTTGCGCAGGAACCGCCAGCGGGCGATGCTGGCCCGACAGAAACGATCCTCGACCTGGCTGAGTTGAAACGGCTCCTTCCGGCGAAGCGACCACAGTCGCCGGCTGCGCAACTTGTCGCGCCAGAGCAGGCCGGGGCGATCGGTCGGGCCGGCATTGGACCACTCCTCGGCGTTGCGCTGCAGGGCGTGCAGGAACGGCAAATCCGGCTCGTGGTCCTGCGCCTCGTGTGTCCATTGGAGCAGTTGTCCCCAGGAGCTGACCAACGCATCGTGCGCCGGCTCGACAAACGCCTGCCCCTGGTCATCGACGCCGCGGACTACCAGCCTTGCCCCGACGAGTCGCGTCAGTACTTGCTGCAATCGCTCGCTTTCCTGGACGTCCTTGTTCAGCAGTTGCGATGCGCTGACCCGTTGGCGCACCAGCGCGCCGTGTTGAACCCGCAGCATTCGCAACATCAGCCGGCGCAGGGTCGCCTGCTGTGCGGTGTCGAGCTCGGCCAGCTCGGCATCGGCGCGTGAGCGCAGCGCGCCAACGACACCCCCCAGCGCTTCGTAGTC
>DAIMYT010000065.1:14728-18815 GCA_036734345.1 Dokdonella sp.
GTAGTCGGCTTGCGTCAGGCAACGATCATCCGATGCGCGTGCGATATAGCGAAGATACATCTCGGCGAGAGTGAAGGAGAGCAGGGGAAGTCCGCCGGGCATGGCAGCCACTTCATCGACCAACTGGTCAACCAGCGACGAAGGCTCGAAGTAGAGCACGCGTTCGAGGGCAGGCCCTTCGATCGCGGCACGCAGGTCGGTTCGCGACATCGGCGGAACCACGAAGCGCCCCGCTTGCCAGATCGGTGCCAGCGGCGAATGGTCAAACAGTGCTTCAAAGTCCGATCGCAGCGTCAGCACGAGGTGCAGTCGGCCATCGGCCTGTTCCAGCAACGCTGCAAGTTGATCGAGACAGGCTGCGCGCTGATCTGCCGAGCGGGTCATCGTCAGCAACTCTTCGAATTGATCGATGATGAGCAGAAGCGGTGCTTCGGTTGCGGCCAACAAGCGCGCCAATGCCGATTCAAAGGACGCTGGCTGGGCGCCGACGGACTCGTTGCCGAGCGCCGTTTGCAGTGCACGCAAGGGATTGCTGCCCGGGCGCATGAGCGGAAGGATCCGCCACTTGTGCTCGTTTGCCATGCGTGGAACCACGCCGGCCTTCACCAGGCTGGACTTGCCGGTGCCGGATGCGCCCAGCACCACGGTCAACGACTGGCTGCAGATTTTCGCCACCAGTGCATTGATGGCGGGATCGCGGCCGAAGAACACGTCCGCGTGGCGCGTTTCGAATGCGGCCAGGCCGCGGTACGGGTTGGTGTCGCCGGTGAGGACGGGCGCCGACGGCAGGCGACGCTCAACCCCTGGCACCAGAAAGATGAACTCGCCCTTGTCGTGCTTGCGCAATGGCCAAAGGCCCGGTGTCTGTCGCGTGCCGTACTGGATGCTCTTGGGCTGTAGCCGATCCTCCAGGTACATGTAGAGTTCGGTGGCAGTGATTACACCGTCGCCGTCTTTGGGGACCAGGTCCGCTGCACCGACCAGGCCGTCCAGTAGCGCTTCGGCGAAGGGCGAGTGCACGCCATCTTCGCCACGATTGCCGAAGTCGCCGCCGCTCCATTGATCGGCGGCGGTCTGATCGTAGGCTGCCGAGGTGATCAGCTGCCAGGCCGGGTCCCGCAGGAAGCGGTCGAAACGTTCCTGGTAGACCGTGGGCAGTTCGAATGACGCGTCCCGGCGCGCCGACCAGCGAAAGGCGCCGGAAAAGCAGCTGTCGAGAATGACCAGCATGTGCCGGCAGGGCAGCGACATCAACCCCTCGTTCAACCGGGTCATTTCCAGATAGCTGGCCACATTCCCGCGGCGCGCATCTTGCGGCAGCAGATATCCCTGTGGGCCGTCGTCGCCACTCACCGCGACGCCGTGGCCGGCGAAGTAGAACAGCACGCGATCGTTGGCGCCGACGCTTTCGGGCAACTGGCGTTCGACAAGGTCAAGCAAAGCCGTCAGCGTGGCCTGCTCGTCGAGCAGGAGAATGCTCCGGTAGCCATGCTGCTTCTGCAGCGTGTCGGCAATGCGGCTGGCATCGTTGACGGCAGAGCGCAGTATCGGCACATCCGCCTGGTAGCGATTGATGCCAATCACCACGGCAATGCTTTGGCTGAAACTCATGTCGTCCGTCACCGTCTTCCCCCTGACGTGTCGATGAAGCGATAGCCTTTGCGATCACCTGTCGATTGTATAGGGCGCGCAGTCCTTGTCGGCCATGGAGGGTCTGATCAAGTAGCAAAGTCGTCACGACGCCTGCCTGTGTGCAGATCACGGCGCGTCGACGCAGACAGACCGGCCGTCTCGGCAACTGCTCCTGCGTTGCTCTACCTCCTGCATCCCTGCAGTCGTTTCAAGTCGGCGCAACAAAGAGCTGCGCGCAGGCAGGCGTCGTGACGACTTTGCTACTTGATCAGACCCTCCCTAAAAAGCGGGACATCCGGGTGGAAGCGGGAATCTCCGATCCCGATCCGGCCGATCCGGGAGACCCCCAAATCCTGGCAGTCAGGCGGTGCTTGTTCTGGGATGCGTGGCGCTGGATTGCGCTCGTCGCCGCACGGTGTTCGGTTTTACCCCTTCACGGCATTTGATGTTTCGACGCTGAATCCGGCGCGAATCCTCGGAGCCTACTTTTGCCGTGCTGCTGCCCATCCCTCGCGATCGCCGCCATCGTATCGGCCGGCGCGACTGCATGTCGCGCCGCAGCCGAGATGCCGTGGTCGTCGTCTTCACGATGCCTGCAGCAACGCTCCGAAATTCGGCCCGGATACGGTGTATCCCCTCGCGGACCTGTTTTTCGCGATTTTCATCGCCTTGTTGACAAGGCCACCCACCCGACAGGAGCACGACCATGCAAGACCTATTCTCCGCAATCGCCCCGCGTGCGTTGGCGACGACATTTGCGCTTTTCGCCGCCGCCTGCAGCGCTTCGGCATCCTCGCTGGGTACATTCAGGGTAAACGACAAGGATGCCAGCCTGTCGTCCGCCGTGCTTGTCGGGATGCCGCCAAGCGGCACCACGCCGAGAATGGTGCTGGTGCTCAGTGAAAAGGCTCCGCCTGCTGGTGTTGATCCGAACATGGCCATGCTCGCAAACCCTGAGGCCTTCGGCGATGCGGTAAGCGTAATGCTGCTCAAGTACGAAGGCGAAGACTGGAGCAACCCGGTTGGCTGCAACGTCGTTCATCACAGCGCGAAGAAAAAGCACGGTGATTACCTCGACGCCAGTAGCTGCAAGCTCACGGATGTATCCGTGGCGAACAGCGAGTTCCACGGCCACCTGGCTACGACGCCCAACGCGAAAGACGGCGACGATTCGATCGCGATGGACGTCATGCTGAACGTGAAAATGCCCTGACCCCGTTCAAGCAATCGGCGCCGGTCCAGCCGGCTAGAGAGGCCCTGAACAAGTGGCACAATCGTCACGACGCCTGCCTGCGTGCAGATCGCGGTGCGCCGACGCAGACAGACTGGCCGTCTCGGCAACTGCTCCTGCGTTGTTCTACCTCCTGCATCCCTGCAGTCGTTTCAAGGCGGCGCAACAAAGAGCTGCGCGCAGGCAGGCGTCGCCCAAGCGATTGATTCAATGGAACAAGGGTGGCGTCTAGAAGGCCCGCCAAAGGCACCGCGCGGCTCGTCAAGGCAACCAGCCTTCACTTCGCCACGCAGCACCTTTGGCGAGCCTTCTGAACGCCATGACGATTGCGCCACTTGTTCAGAGCCTCCCTAGTGTGGTGTCCCACAAATACCATCAAATAATTCCGGCGTCTTTCACGGCGATACTGCGTTGCTCGTCGTCGCCATAGCGCCCACTATGACTCCTCCTCGCGCCTTGTCTCGCCATGAAATCCATCCGGAATTTCTTCGCGTTATTTGCGGGACACCACACTAGCATCGACTTCACGCAAGTGATCCGGGTCACCCGTGATTCGGCAAATTTTCGGCTCCAGAAAGTGGGTTTCCCAACCAGACGCCAGACTCCGGCCAAAGGCGATACCCGGCCGAATTGTGGGTGTCCCGGATCGCGCGGATCGCGGACGGGCATCGGCGGGGCCACCCTGGGCCGCGGCACGCTCCAGCTGAACGGACCCATTGGCCAGACACGGCCATGTTCGTTCACGCACAGACCGGGGTGGGGCAGAGTGGCAACCTGATTCGGCGCGCTACCCGTGACCCACGATTCGGCCGCGTATCCGCCACATCACCCGCTGGAGCCAGGCATGAACAAGAATCAGAAAGACGGTCGCATCAAGGAAGTGAAAGGAACGGTCAAGGAAGTCGCTGGCCGGATCACCGGTGACAGCAAACTGGAGTCGAAGGGCAAGGGAGAAAACGCAGTAGGCAAGGCGCAGGCTGCCTATGGCGATGCCAAGGCCAAGCTGGGCAAGGCTCTGAAAAAGTAAGGCGGAGAGGCGAACAACGCCGGGCGGCTCGGTTTTCGGTTCGAGCCGCCTGCAATGTCCGGCATCGTCGTGACACCTGATGGCGAGCCGGTCCTGTTTCCGGGCCCCTGCGGAGTTGCTTCGAGAACCGCGTCGGCGCCGCAGGCGCCCAGGCTGGACTGTCGACCCGTCGTGCCAAGGCCCGGGAGACATCTGTT
>DAIMYT010000066.1:0-3883 GCA_036734345.1 Dokdonella sp.
GCGGGGCAATAATTGACCGAACCGCCAACGCTGTCGCCGCGCACGAGAATGCCGCCGCCATTGTCGGCATAGCCGCCACCACCGCGCCCGGCCTGCATCGCACCGGCGCGGTTGTCATCAAGTCGCAAGCCGACAGCGAAGAGGAAACTCCCCGCACCGGTCACAAAGACTCCGCCGCCATCGCGCCCGGCTTCATTGCCGGAAATTCGGTAGCCGCTCATTGGACTGTAGCGTTCGACGTAATGCAGGAGGCCGCTGGCAATGTAGATGCCGCCGCCGTCGAGCTCAGCCCTATTGGACTGCACACCGCGGTCGAGTGGCACCACCATGCCTGCGTCGAGCGCAAAGAATCCATCGCCACCCGATCCGAAATAGATACCACCACCCGATATGGAATGGTTCTGCGCAATGCGCGCATCGCCGGCACTGAGTTTCGCGTTTGCATCGACGAAGACCGCTCCACCGAGATCGGCAAGATTGCCTTCCGCGCGAAAGGGTTCGCCGGTAGTGGAATCACTGCCCAGGCTGAGATTGAGCATCTCCGTCAGGGTGTTGCCGCGCGCATATATCGCCCCGCCACGCCCGGCCTTGTTGTCGTGCAGCGAAATGCCGCTCAAATCGACCTGGGCGTTGCCAGTGAGCAGGAGCGCACCACCGTCACCGGTCTGTGCATTGCCGCCACGCAACTCAAGGCCGGCGATCTGGACAAGTCGCCGGATGCTGCCGGGACTGCTGATCCTCAGGATTGGATGGCCGCCATTGCCGTCACCATCGACAACAGTCAGCGGCAGGCCTCGCGTATTGGCGCTGCAGTCCGCATAGCCACCGTACAAGATCACCGACTGACTCTCGATGACCAGCGCCTGGGCAAGATAGCTTCTATTGCGGGCAATTCGAATGCTATCCAGCGTATCAGCGCCGTTTGCGGCGGCGGCGTCGATCGCAGACTGGATATCGGCATGCGTGCAGGCAGCATCGCTGCCCACCCGGAACACAGCCGCGTCAACATGCACGCCGGGCAGGCACAGCGTGATCACCAGGACGGCACAGCAAGTTCTCGTTCTTGACATCTCGTTCTCCAAAAATCATCGCCGGACGGACTCACCGAACCACACGAATCCAAGAAACGAGCCCAGCGGCTAGTCGAACCCATCGGAAAATATGGAGTCGCTCAACTGCCGCTCGAAAGCGCCAAGGTCGGCTGCCCCCAATCCGTTCGGTCGATCCGGCAGATCAACCTGTCGCGGATACCCGTCCGCATCCCATTGCAAGCCGGGATGCGCGGTGGCGACATCCACCGCCGGCGAGTTCGCGGCGAGATGGAAATCACCGCCGCCGGCAGCGACAAAGAGTGGGTCACCGACAAGAATGTTCGCCTGACCACCCAGTTCACTGGCATCCGCGACCAGGACCTCATCGGCAACCACGCCGAACGGAACCAATCCGCCGATCAGATCACGGCCGGGCTCCCAGACGATGCTGCGTCGTATCGTGACAGCTCCATTCACCTGCAGGATCGAATGGGGATCCGGGCTTGTGCCGGTCCAGGTTATCGTCGAAGAGAGGATTTCAAGCGTCGAGCCAATGTTCAACTGAGCCAGCACCGGCGCCTCGGGATGATAGGCGACCAGACTGTTGCGGATGATCAACTGGCTGTCACTGTCGCACTCGATACTGAGACAGGTATCCGCAAAGATACTCGATCCACGGTTGTCGAGCAGGCGCGCACCGGCCAGGACAACCCGCGAGGGCGAAGCAACCGCCACCGAGTGCTCGAGCATGACTGCGGCGCCTGACCGGTCATCACCGGAGGTGCTGCGCGCGATGTTGTTGGCAATCATGCAAAAGTAGCCGAGATAGCCATCGCCTGAGCAGAGCAATGCATCCGCAGGCCGGTCAGGATCGTTGCGATCGAGCATCGCGAACTGCCCGCCATTGGTGACCAGCACCGCGGCGCCTCCTGCATAGGCGCGATTGCTCTGGATCACCGGATTCCACAAGCGCACGCGCGCGGTTTCGGCGAGCACGGCGATGCCGCCTCCATACAAGGCCGAGTTCTGGCTGATCCAGACTGGAAAATATTCGTCGACGGAATAGCCTTGCACATCGCTCCAGGCGCCCGCCGCGATACCGCCACCATCGCCTTGCTGCGAAATGTTTCCCGCCACCACGTCGTGTAGGGAGCCAATCGAGGTGTCGGCCATGCGCCCGCGCCGCAAAACAAGACGTGCCAGATTGGCGGAACCCGCTCCGCTCAGAAAGATGCCGCCACCATCGCCCAGCGCCGTATTGCCATGAATCGAGGTTTCCACGCCATCGACAAGCACGGTTCCACCGAAGATCGCCAATCCACCGCCGGTAGCCGAGGCGCTGTTGCTCGAGATTTCGACCCGATCACCAAGTTGCAATCGCGCATCGTCACTGCCGAAGAACGCAATTCCGCTGCCTCTGGATGCCTGACTCTGCGAAATCTTCAGATTGTTGAGGGCAAGCTCGACATGGCCATCGACACGCAGGCCCCCACCGTACCTGCCAATGGCATCGCCGCCAATAATGTTGAATCCCGAGATCTCCACATGCATCAATGAAGCGCTGGCGGTATTGCGAACAATCAGGGCGGAGGTCTGGGCGCCACCGCTGCCATCGAGCACGGTCGGGTCGAACAAGGCCTCGTTCGGATCGCAGTTGACGTGCGCGCCCGAGAGGATGACGTCCTGGTTCTCGATAAGGATGCCTTGCGCCTGGATACCATCCCGGCGGATGACCATGATCGTATCGATGCCAGGATTGGCAGCCGCCGTGTTCAGCGCCGCCTGGATACTGCCATGCGTGACGCCCCCACCAGGTCCACCGACGCAGTAGGTGGCCGCTTGTGCGAACGGGCTGCCGAGCCAAAGGAGGGCAATCGCGAGGACAAAAGGACGCAACATGGCAGGCTCCGGGATTGAGTGATTCCTGAAGAGACGCCAAACCGCGAGCGCGAGCGACATGCGCGAGGCAGGCAGGATTCCAGATCGGCCCTGGGTACGGCCCGAGACCCATTCCCGCCGGGCATTTCGTGGCCATGCCGAAGCAGCATCCGGCCAGCTCGACGCCTGCGAGGCTTGGTGACCGGGAGGCGAGCGCACTGCCGATCGAATCAATCGTAGAATGTCACTGACCGTGAGGTACCGTGATGCAGCCATCCGAATCGAACAAAACGACGAGCGGCGGCAATCTGCCGTTTGAACAGGTTTATGAGCGACTGCGATCGATCGCCCACAGGGAACGCCGCCGCTTCTCGGCTGGACAAACGCTGAGTACCACGGCCCTGGTTCACGAGGTGTATCTGGATGTCTTCGCCGACAGCGCGAACGAACTGGCGCCCCGCGACTTCTTTGCCTACGCCGCGCGATCGATGCGCAACCTGCTGATCGATCATGCGCGACGCTGCTTGCGCATCAAGCATGGCGGCGGGCAGCATCACACCGACCTGGATTCGCCGGCGATGGATGCGGTGCATCTGGATGCCTCGCAGGCGCTGGAGCTCGATGCGGCCCTGGGCAAGCTCGCCGAGGTCGATGCACGCGCCGCCGAAGTGGTCGAACTGCACTACTTTGCCGGCCTCGAGCTGGCCCGGATCGCCGAACTGCTCGGCATTTCGGAACGCACGATCAACCGCGACTGGCGCGCGGCCCGCGCCTGGCTGCAACGCGAACTGCAAGATTGAGCGAACGCCACGTTGCGCTTGGAATATGTCGCCCCGGACCGCCTTTGCACGTCAGGCTCAGACATGAATGATACCTACGCCCGATTGCGCGCCCTGTTCGAGCAATGTGTCGATTTGCCGGAAGTAGAGCGCGAGAACTGGATCGATGAAAACGTGGTCGAGACCGACCTGCGC
>DAIMYT010000066.1:3893-18618 GCA_036734345.1 Dokdonella sp.
CGCATCGAACTGGAACTGATGCTGGCCGCCGATCGCGGCGCGACGGGCTTTCTCGGCCAGGATGTGGCCGCCCACATCGATAAGTTTGGAGCCGCTGCGATCGAGGGATTTACTCCGCAAGCCCTGATCGGACGCAGATTCGGTGCATTCCAGTTGCGGCGCCTGCTTGGGCAGGGCGGTCAGGGCACGGTGTTTCTGGCTGAGCGCGTGGATGGCGACTTCGCCCAGACTGCCGCCGTGAAGTTGTTGCGTCGCGGCATCCACGACAGCAATGAGCATCGCCGCTTCCGCCGCGAGCGCGAGATTCTCGCCCGCTTCGAAGACCCCGGTGTGGCCAGGCTGATTGACGGCGGCATCAGCGGCGATGGCGTGCCCTACCTGGTCATGGAATATGTGGAAGGCGTGCCGATCGACCGCTGGTGCGAGGACAAGGCCCTGGACCCGCGCGGTTGCGTCGAGCTCATTGGACAACTTTGCGAGATTGTTTCTGCCGCCCACCGCGCGCTGATCGTGCATCGGGATCTCAAACCTTCGAACGTCCTGGTAACGCCCGCTGGTGCGATCAAGGTGCTCGACTTCGGCATTGCGCGTCTGCTCGATGAGGAGGAATCCGCGTTGCAGACGGCCGGGCCTTTGATGACGCCCGGCTACGGCGCGCCGGAACAAGCGCTGGGTGGGGCAATCACCTTGTCCACTGACGTGCACGCTATCGGCGTGCTGCTTCATGTGCTGCTGACCCGCTTGCCACCACCCGTATCGCCCGCGGATGTCTCGCGATGGCCGCTGCAACTGCCGCTGGAGCTGCGCTGGATCATCGCCAAGGCCTGCGCGATCGAATCGGAGCGGCGCTACCGCGATGCCGCCGAGCTGGGTGAGGATCTTCAGCGCTATCTCACGGCTCGCCCAGTGCAAGCGCATCCTCCCTCGCGCTGGTACACGGCTCGCAAGTTCATGCGTCGCCACCGTGGCGGCGTGTTGACCACATTTTCCGTGCTGCTTGGGATCCTGGCCAGCGCCAGCTTTGCGCTTTGGCAGGCCAGGATCGCCCGCGAACAAGCGCAACGCGCCGAGGCCACGCGCGATTTCCTGCTCGGTGTGTTCGAGTCAGCCAAGGAAGAGTTGCCGCGTGACGCCCGGCCGACACCGGACATGCTTGTGCGCGCCGCCGCGAAAAAGTTGGACATCGACCAGCGCCTGAGTCCTGCCCTGCGCGCCGAATTGCTGGGCACCCTGAGCACGATCAGCTCAAGCAGCAACGACTACGAGCAAGCAATCGAGTTGGCCGAACGAGGTGCGGCCGTCCTGCTCGCAGCCGGTGCCGGCGGCTCGCGTGAAATGCTCGCCTTCGATATCCAGCGTGCGAATGCACTGATCCACCTGGGCAAGTCCGACGATGCCGACCACCTGCTCGGCGACCGCATCGTGGCAATTCGGGAGGTCTCCGATGAGGTCGCGATAGAGGGCCTGGATGCGTATAGCGCGACGCGTCTGCAAGCCGGCCACGCGGATGAATCCCTCGCGCTGGCCAGGGAGTCCTTCAATCTCGCACATGCAGTGTTCGGACGCGAATCCGAAAAAGGCCTGATCGCTGCTGCCAACTTCGGCGATTATCTGGCCGTGGCTGGCTACTTTCAGGAAGCTGACGACGTGCTGGAACCAGTCTTGGCCGAGTGGCGAGCCAGCGCCATTCCAGTGGATCACCGCCTTGCCAATTCAATCCAGAGCCTCGCCGTCGCAAAGTACCAACTGGGTGATACACGCACTTCCGAAACGTTGCAGCGCGAGGCACTGAACTTGTTGCGACAGATCTACGAACCGCCCCACGAGGGCATTGCCGATGCTTTGTACGGTCTCGGCACTTTGCTGAGAAACGCCGACAAGGATGATGAGGCGGAAAAAGTGATGCAGGAGGCTGCAGCGATGTATGCCAGCCTGTTCGGCCCGCTGCACCCGCAAAATGCTGGCATGCAGGATGGACTGGGCTCGCTGGAGCTGGGCCGCCAGCAACCCGCCAAGGCGGTCGAGCATTTTCTGCAGGCAACCGGCATCTGTACCGAGGCCAAGCTGGAGACGAATCCGTATTGTGCTGTTTACTGGCAGAATCTAAGTGTTGCCTATTTGCGCACGGGGCAACTCGAGGAAGCTGAAGCCGCCAATTTGCATGGCCTCGAACTGCGTCGCACCCTGCTCGGTGAACAACACCCGTCCTTTGCCGGCAGCCTTGCGGGTCGCGCTTCTGTCCTCGTTGAAAGCGGCAAGCCCGAAGCAGCGCTGGCGAACATCGATCAGGCCCTGGCGATCTCCAAGGCAGCAGGTCGCAGCGAGAGTCTGAGCGCGGCTGTCATGCGCAGAACCCGTGCAATGGCACTGAACAAGCTTCATCGCAATGACGAAGCGCTCGCGATGCTCGACGAAGCCGATGCCCTGGCATTGCGCCTTGAACCCGACAATACCGAGTACCCGTTTTCGTTTCAGGTGCTGCGCGCAGAAATCCTAAGCGACGCAGGCCGCGACTCGGAGGCGCGGGATGCAGCTAGAGTCGCGCTAAAGCTGGCTTCGAAACGCGGCATGATCAGTAACGAACGATGGCAACGAATTGAGGCAATGGCGCGTTGAAGTCAGGATCCCTCTTCCGCAGTCTCGACATCCAGAAAGCCGGAAGAGCGTGAGAAAGCGGGTTGCCCATTCGCCGGCCCGGATAGTTTGCATTCTCGATCGAAACTTGTGTTCTTGGATCGGCATGCCTACTTGTCGGCTCTAACGGGGCGGGGATCGTGCCGCAGATGATCGGGTAGGGAGCCGGAATACTCCGGCCCCCTCCCACACCACCGTACGTGCGGTTCCGCATACGGCGGTTCATGAGCGACACTGAAGACACCGGCTGGTGTTGAGCAGCGAGACCAGTCGAAGCCAAGAGAAGAAAGCGTTTGGGTGCGCCTGACTCGTGTGGCTGGCACCGCTGTTCCACCACGGGCCTTGACCGTTGTGGCCTGAATGCCAAGCCCGCGCGTGTGCAGCATCGCGGTGCATCGCTGACGCGTCTTGGCCTGTCGCCATAGCAGGCAACGCAGCCGACGCCGCGACCATCTGTCGAGGTCCTTCCACACCGTCTTGCTTTCGCTGAGCTGTAGCCGAGCCATCCACGAAGCACCGGATCAAGCGTCTCGATGGTATGGGTCAGACTGCGTCCGCGCCCCTGACGCAACAACTCTCGCACTCGGCCAGTCAGGCGGAGCACGCTTTGCGGCGCGACCCTGAGCCTGATGCGACCGCTGACGTTGGTCAGGGTGTAGCCCAGAAACGTGCGTTTCCAAGGCCGCGCGCATGCGCTTTTCGCTGCATTGATCTGCAGCGTCAAGCGGTCTTCCAGGAATGCCTGCATGGCAGCCATCACGCGCTCGCCTGCCGCTGCACTGCGAAGGTAAATGTTGCAGTCGTCCGCATAGCTACAGAACGCGTGTCCGCGTTTCTCCAGTTCGCGATCCCAATCGTCAAGCAGGATGTTCGACAGCAACGGTGATAACGGCCCGCCTTGCGGCGTGCCCTTGTCCCGTGCCGTTGACACCCCGTCACGCATCAGGCCCGCTTCCAGATAGCGGCGGATCAGCTTGAGCACTCTCGCGTCGTCGACGTGCCGGGCGACCCGCGATATCAGAACGTCGTGGTTGACCCGGTCAAAGAATTTCTCTCCAAGTCCATATCCACCACCCACGCGCGGCCTTCTTGCACGTAGTGCTTGGCCGCCCGCAAGGCTTGGTGGGCACTGCGCCCCGGCCGCAAGCCGTAGCTTGATGCAGAGAACGTCGGTTCGACGATCGGTTGCAGGGCTTGCAACAGCGCTTGCTGGATCAGCCGATCCAGCACCGTCGGTATGCCCAGTGTCCGCACCCCGCCCGAAGGTTTGGGGATGTCCACCGAACGCACCGCCGATGGCAGATACTGACCTGTCAACAAAGCTGTCTTTACGCTGGTCCAGTGCATCTTCAACCAGTCCTTGAACGATCCCACCGTCAGGCCATCGACCCCCGGTGCGCCACCGTTACGGACCACTATCTGATACGCCGACCACAGGTTGCTACGCTCGGTCACGGCTTCCATCAGCCGTGACACCTCCGCTTTCGTTTGCCCGGCTGCCGCCGTGATCGACTCAGCACCACGCGGCCTACCCACGGGATACTGTCCCGCCTCCTGGCCCTTGGCCCCGGTTTCCCGGGCTTCTGCTTTGTCATCAATCATCGAGGTTCAGCCGTCCTGATCGCGGTCTCTCATGTTCGGCCCTTCGGTCCTCGTGCACCTACTATGGCCTCTGCTGACTTCTCGCTCCGGTTCACACCGTTGGGCCTTCACCCACAAAGCGAGATCTCCCCGGGTATGACGCATCTGCCTTCCCGCTTATCCCTGTCGGATCTGCGCCACGTCGTCTGTGCAAGTACCGGGCTTTGACCTTTTTGGCTGTCTCACCCCAACGTGCCGCCTCATATCCGCTTCCTGTTCGTCAGGCTAGCGTTCTGCTTCCGGCTTCCTCCAGACGTCCGGTCATCCGAAACGCCCTTGCCTTCCGCTAATCCTTCCCCTTGCCGGGTGGATAGAGGACTTTCACCTCCAAGCAGGTGTGCCCTGCCGGGCGCACCAAAAAAAGGGGCCGCACATGGCGGCCCCTGAAATCTCTATGGATCGTTCGATCAGAACTTGATGCTGGCTTCGACGTAGCTGAAGCGGCCCGGCAGGTCATAGGTCGACGCATCGTAGCCGTTGAGCGAGCAGCTCTGGCAGATCGGCGGTTCCTTGTCGGTGATGTTGTTGATGCCGCCGGCGATGGTCAGGTCCAGTTCGGTCGGCAGCTTCCAGCTTGCGCGCAAGTCATGGAAGGTGGTCGAGCCGAGGTGGTTGGTGCCCGCCGCTGCATTGCTGCAGTTGTCGAAGTTGCCAACCTGGGTGCAAGCCTCGGTCAGGTCCGAGGTGTAGCGGGCCGTCCAGCTGACGTTGACGTCCTTGATCGACCAGTTCAGGCGCGCCGTGGCACGCCAGTCCGGAATCGCACTGTCGTTGACCTCGACGCCGACCACGCGCGGCTCGGAGAGGCCCGAGTCAGTGGCGATCGCTTCGTAGCTCGACACGCGCGTCGCCGACAGGCTGGCCCCGAAGGTACCGATGCCGGTTTCGTTGCCGAGCCAGTTGATGCCGACGTCGACGCCCTTGGTGTTGATCTTGCCGAGGTTGAACAGGGTGTTGTCGAAGCCGTTGATGTTGCCGCCCGAGGAACGGCTGATGCCGCCGCAGAACACCGGATCAAGCGTGTTCACGCAGCGGGTCAGCTGGGTCTGCGCATCGGAGGCCTGGATCGCATCCTTGATCTTGATGTTGTAGTAGGTCACCTCGAAATCGAGCTTCTGCGACCAGCTCGTGTTCTCGCCCCAGCTCGGGCTGTAGATGGCACCGAGGGTCAGGCTCTTGGAGGTTTCGGGCTTCAGGTTCGCGTTGCCGCCGGTGACCACCGAGATCTGCGCATTGGCCTGTTCGAAGGTGGCCGGGTTGGGTACGCCAAGGGCCTCGCAGTTGGCGCCAATCTGGCCGGTTGCACCGTTGCAGGGATCCTGGATCTGCGCATCAAAGCGCGCGAAGGTGCCGAACAGTTCGCCGATCGACGGCGCGCGGAAGCCTTCGGCCCAGGTGCCGCGAAGGGTCAGGTCGTCGCTCAGCTGCCAGCGCAGGCCGATCTTGCTATTGGTCGTGCTGCCGAAGTTCGAGTAATCCGAATAGCGCGAGGCGACACTCAGATCGAGGTGCTTGGCGAAGGCCATGTCGGCCAGCAGCGGTGCATTGAGCTCGAGGTAGAACTCGTTGACCGAGTACTCGCCACTGGTCGGGCCGGACGGCACGCCATTGGACTCGCCGGCGGTGACGATCGCGTCGGGCGTGTAGGAGCCGCTCTGCTTGCGGTGTTCGTAGCCGCTGGCGAAGGCCAGCGGACCGGCCGGCATCTCGAACAGGTCGCCGGAGATGTTGGCCGTCCAGGTAGTCAGCTTCTGTTCGCTGCGGTCGACTTCGTTGAACAGGATGTAGTCGAGCATGTCCTGGGTGATCGTGCCCGGGCCGCCGAAGATGTTGAGCGGCACGCATGGCGCCGTGCAATCGGCCACCGGGCCGAGCGCGCGCTGGATGTGGGCGATGTTGTAGGTGCCGCGCACGTTCTGCGTGGCCCGGTTTTCAGCCGTCACGTAATTGACGTCCCAGAAGTACTGGCGATCGCCCATGCTGAAATCGCCATTCAGGCCGGTCGTGAAGTAGCTCGTGTCGACGTCCTGGGTAAAGATGCGCGGGCCGCCTTCGAGCGGGCGACGCGTGATGAACGAGCCTTCCGGGCTGATCGTGCCGAACGGGTTGTACGGGTTGCTCGCGTCGATGCCGATGAAATCGGCCAGCCCGCCACTGCCCGCTTCGGAACCGAGGAAGATCGGCTCGGGTGCCGCCTGGTTGACCGACTGGCGCTTGGTGTAGGTGCCCTTGAGGTTCCAGTTCACATGGTCGGTGATGCGGTAGGTGCCCTGGCCGAAGAACGAGGTGCGCCGCGACGGCGTCAGCAACAGGTTGAACGGCGAATAGTTGAAGCGCTCGGCGTTGGTCCACGGGCGGAAACCGCCGGCGCCGTCGCCTGAAAGGTTGCAGAACGAGGCGCCGCCGTCGATCGGGCAGAGGCCGCCGAAGGTCTGGGTCGGATCGGCCGGCGCGAACACCTGGCGACCGTTCGGCGTGGCCGAGCTCCAGGTGCCGGGGTTGACCGCACCGCCGATGCCGGGCGTCGGATAGCGCGACTGCTCCCAATCGTTCGAGCTGATCCGGTGCTGGTCGTAGTGGCTGAGGTCAAAGAAGAAGTCGTGGCGATCGCCGCTGCCGCCGAGCGAGATGTTGGCCTGCTGGGTCTGGCCGTCGCCGGTGGAGTAGTCGCCGTAGTAGAGGCGCGCGCTGCCGCCTTCCTGCTTCTTCTTGGTGATGATGTTGATCACGCCGGCGATAGCGTCCGAACCGTACAGCGCGGAGGCGCCGTCGGTGAGGATCTCGATGCGGTCGACCGCGCTGGAGGGAATCGTGTTGAGGTCGACGGCGGCGGATACGCCTGAGGCCGAGGACTCGCCGACCCAGCGCAGGCCGTCGACGAGGATCAGGGTGCGCTTGGCACCGAGGTTGCGCAGGGAAACCGTGGTCGAACCGGAGCCGACGCCCGAACCGTCCGGGCTGAAGCCGAAGTTGCCGGCCGAGTTGAACTTGGTATTGAGCGAGGAACCGCTGACCGAGAGGCGCTGGATCACGTCGCCGATGGAGCCGAGGCCGGTGGCCTGGATGTCGGCCGCGCTGATCACCTGGACCGGCGTCTGGCCTTCGATCTCGGCCTTCTTGATGCGCGAACCGGTGACCTGGATCGCCTCGAGGCGCTGTGCGTCATCGCCACGCTCGGTGGACTGGGCGAAGGCAGCGGCAACGGGAACACTGATCAATCCTGCAGCGAGCGCGGCTTGCACGGCCAGACTGATACTGCGAATTCGAGGCTTCATTGACGGTTCTCCATGGTGGGTGGATGGGCGAGCGGTGGAAGGGGCGCCGATCGGGTTTGGCGCCTGGAAATAAAAAAAATGTAAATCAAACGTTCAGAAAGCGCCATAGCGGTGTGTCATATCACCGCAATAATTTTCGAAGCAAGATCGGACAACCAATCAAATCAATGACTTGGACGTCACGCCCGACGCCCCGGCCACCGCCCGCGCTGAACGGGTACGGCTTCGGCGAGGCTCGCGCCGGCTTTCTGGGCGCCTCGTTCGGAACATCGCGGGGGTCGCGTTACACTGGCCTCATGCCCAACAGAATTCGTGTCACCGTGTCCCTGCGTGTCGCCCTGTGCAGCACCCTGCTCCTCAGTTTCGGCGCCACGGCCGCCAGTACCCGGCCCGATCCCGGCGCACAACGCCAGCACTACCGCAACGCGATGAATGCCATCGAGCGCGGCCCGGCCGATGGCTGGAAGCGCTACGTGGCCGACCTCGCCGACTATCCGTTGTTGCCCTACATCGAACTGGCCCTGCTCAAGCGCAACAGCAAGCAGCCGTCAGCGGCCGAGGTGGAAGCCTTCGTCAAACGCTGGCCCGATACGCTGGTCGCCAGCGACCTGCGCGATGCCAGCCTGCGCGACTCCGCAAAGAACAGCGACTGGAAATCGTTCCGCGCGCTATGGAAGGACAGCCCGTCCAGCGACCTGCGCTGCGCCTGGCAGCGCGCGCGCATCGCCGCCGGCGAAAAACCCGACTACGAAAAGGACATTGCCGCGCTGTGGATGCAGCCGCGGCCGACTCCGGACCTCTGCGATCCGCTGTTCGTCTGGGCGCGACAGAACGGCAGCCTTACCGATGCGCAGGTGTGGAAGCGCATCGAAGCCGCAGCCGAAGCGGCGAATCCGGGCACGGTTTCGGCCATCGCCAACCTGCTCGATGGCGCCGACAAGGCCGCCGCCAACCGTATCGCCGACAGCGTGCGCGACCCGGCCGGCGTGTTGGCCAAGGCGGCTTCCTGGACCGACACGCCGCGCACGCGCGATGCCGTTTCCTACGGGATGCTGCGCTATGCGCGCCGCAACAGCAGCGCGGCCGAGACCCTCTGGGCCGATCTGGCCGACAAGTTCCAGTGGGATCCGGCGCAGAAGAACCGCGTGCTCAATGCAATCGCCGTCTATCGCGCGACCAGCTTCGAGGACGACGCCCTGGCGCGGCTCAAGGCCTTGCCGGCCGACGCGGAAGATGACGCCTCGCGTGAATGGCGCGTGCGTGTCGCCCTCGCCATGCAGGACTGGAATGAAACCCTGGCCGCGCTCGATGGCATGAGCGGGGAACAGAAGGCCGACGCGCGCTGGCGCTATTTGCGCGCGCGCGTCCTCAGCAAGCTCGATCGCAAGGACGAAGCCGCGCCGGTCTTCGCCAGTGTCGCCCGCGAAGCGAACTTCCACGGCTTCCTCGCGGCCGACTGGATCAGCGAGCCCTACGCGATCTGCCCGACCTCGATCGACGGCGACGCGGCGGCCGAGGACGCGATCGCCCGGCAGCCGGACCTGGCCCGCGCGCTGGAGTTCCACGCCCTCGGCGACCTCACCAAGGCACGTCGCGAGTGGAATTTCGCGCTGCAGAAGCTCGACCCCGGGCAGCGCCGGCTGGCGGCCGATTTCGCCTATCGCCACGAATGGTTCGATCGCGCCATCTTCCAGCTGTCTTCTTCGCCTGACACGCTGAGCGACTACGAGCAGCGCTTTCCGCTGGCGCAGAAGAATCGCGTCGTGCGCGTCGCCCGCGAAGTCGGCGTCGACCCGGCCTGGTCCTACGCGATCATCCGCGCGGAGAGCGCATGGATGCATGCTGATGCGTACGGGCTGATGCAGCTGTTGCCGGGCGTTGCGCAGAAAGTCGCGCGCCGGGCCAAACTGGCCTATTCGAAGCCGAGCGACCTGTTCGACCCTGCGCTCAACATCCAGCTCGGCACGATGTTCCTCGGCCAGATGGCGGACAAGTACTCGGGCAGCCCATGGCTGGCCAGCGCCGCCTACAACGCCGGCGGCGCACCAGTCGGCCGCTGGCTCGACGCGCGCGGCAGCCTTGAACCGGACTTCTTCATCGAGACGATTCCGTACAGGGAAACCCGCGAATACGTCGCCCGCGTGCTCGCCTTCAGCGTCATCTACGACTGGCGCCTGAACGACAAGGTCGTACCGCTGGCCGCGCGCCTGCCCAAGTTCGGCCAGCCCTACAAGCCACCGACCGACCATGCGCAGCGCAAGGCGGTGGTGTGCCCCGCGCCTGCGGCCTCCGTGGCCGTGCGGCAAGGCGGGCACTGACGCGAGGCGCCGCGGGCGGGGACTGTGCGGCGTTGCATGTGCAGGCTGGCGGCGGCGTCCGCAAAGGCAGCGGCGAATCCTTCGCCCGGCGACCCGTTGCAAACCTGAACCATGGCGTTACGGCCAGCGCCCCTGGAACCGATATGCCATTTCTGCCGTTCTCCATATAATGGCGAAATGGCCTGCCGGCCATCCATGACCCTGGGGAGATCGACGGAATGATGCGGAAATGCTCGGCAAGCGGGCGCGTGCTCGTGCGCAGCAAACGGAATCCTGCCGGCTGGCTGGCAGCAGCCCTTGTCCTCTGCATGGGTGCGGGCGGATTCGCGTCGCAGTCATCAGCCGCGAGCCTGGAGAAGATCAGCAGCATCGTCCCCGGCTATTTCAGCAGCACGCAGACCACCGACATGCCAACCGTCGACTTCGATGGCGACGGCCTGCCGGACATCGTCGTACTTGGCAACTTTGCCTACAGCGACTCGATCCAGATCGTCGGCGTGCAGGCCGGCGTGGGCTGGAAGATCAAGCAGGCGATCGTGCCGGACGCCAGCACCTATTTCTATTACTCGCCAAGCCTGACCACATGGACCGACGCGAGCGGCGCGCACCTGCTCTACGTACGCGGCAATCTGGTCAGCATTTACGGCGGATGGCCGCTCGCCCTTGAGCGCCAGTTCGTTCTCGACAGCTACGCCGAGATCACCGATGCCCAGGTTGCCGACGTCGACAACAATGGCGTTCCCGAGCTGATTCTTGCAAGCAACTATTCAAGCCAGGCGATCCAGGCCTATTCGCTGACCACCGGCAGCAAGCTTTGGGAGGTAGGCACCACCTACAGCTACTACCCGAGGCTGCACATCGCGCAGCTCGATGCGGATCCCGCGCTGGAGATCGTGGTCAGCGGAATACCGGGCACGGTCATCGATGGCGCCACCCATGCGGTGGAATGGCTTTACAAGGACGGCATCGGACCATTTGTCGAGCACGGCCGGTTTGGCGGCAGCTCGCCACGCTTCGCATCGCTCGGCACCCGTCTCGTCATGTTCCAGGCGCAACCGTGGTCGCCGTTGTGGGATCTCGACAACATCTATGCGCAATCCTCGGCGGTGGCGGACATCGATGGCGATCAGATCGACGAGCTGATCTGCAACTCCAATGCCTTTCCGAGCGCCATCCGCGTCTACGATGTGCAGACGCAGGCAGTCCGCTCGTCATTTGACGAGGATCGCGCCACGCAACTGGCAGCCGGTGACTTCGATGGCGATTCCGCCATCGAGATCGCCATCGGCAGGAACCCCAACTACTACCAGTCCGGGGAAAACAGCTTCCGCGTCATGAATGCCAGCAGCGGAACAGAGGAGTTCGGCATTCTGGCCATGTCGCCCGGTCCCTACCTGGCCGCCGGCTTCGTTGCCGATGCCGGCGCAGTCGACCTGGTATTCGGATCCGCCAGCGGAAGCGGCCTTGACGGCATCATCACGCGCATGGATTCCGACAGTGGCGCCGTGCGCTGGCGCACTGCCGCCAATGATCCGTTGCTGAACCTCAACAACGTCAGGGGTATTCAGGTCGCCAGCCTTCCGGGTCAGCCGCAACCGGTGATCATCGCATTCGGACAGGGCAGCTATCCTGTCTACAACGACCTGGTCGCATTGCGATCAAGCGATGGCAGCGTGCTCTGGCACATCAACAGTTCCAACAGCCCGCTCCCCGACAACGTCGCGATCGACGCCATCGCGGCGGTCGACCTGGATGGCAATGCCCTGGCCGATGCGGTGCTTGCCTGCACCTCCGAATCGCGCCTGCGATTGTTCAGCACCACCGACCAGTCCCAGATCTGGTCGTCCGTCGCCATGTCAGGCGACTGCCAGGGAGCGCTGCAGGTGACGACCGGCGGCAACCGCCAACTGGTCGCCGTCCTGACCAATGCCCTGCGCGCCTACGATGCGCAGACCCACCTGCTCAGCTGGAGCCTGCCGTATTCGAACGGCATGACCGGCGCCAGCTACCTGCCCCACGGCGTTGCCGGTGCGGAACTGGCCTTGTTCGGCCCTTACGCGATTTCATTCTTCGACGCCGAGACGCGCGGCCTGCTGCGCGAGTTCAGTCTTCCCAACCAGTCGGCCATCCAGGCCGTCGTGCAACCGCCCGGCGCCTCGATCCACGATCTCGTGGTTACCTACGATGGAAAGCTGCATGCATTCGACGGCGTCAGCGGCACGATAAGCGCAAGCTCCGAACCGCTTGGCCTGAACGCGGGGCAGTACAACCAGTTGCCTGTCTACGCCGATGTCGATGGCTCCGTGCGGGTCGCCGCAGGCAGCGATGTCGCCGTATCCACATACCGTCTGACTGGACTCTCCGACGCCATCTTTGCCAACGGATTCGAACCTGCCACGCGCTGAAACCGTCTTCGCGAGCCTTGCATCCGCAAGGTTGAGCGCTTCGCCGAAGCACCGGCCTTGTGGAAGTCATGGAACGACACTTGATCACCCCGGGCCGGCGGTGCCGCGAGGGCGCTGCCGCGCCCCTTTTGCCAGCGCGTGTGCAGTGCCCGCACCACTCCTTTCGCCCGCAACCGGTGGTTTGACGCTGCAGTTCACCGCGAAATGATCGGGCCTTCGCATGAATCGATCGGGCCTCGGCACACACGCGCGCTCGCCGGCTTTCGCTGCGAGCTGCAATGCACCCGATCGACGATGCCCTGTACCGGCAGCGTATAGTCACGGGGTCGGTGCCGACCGGTGAGCGCACGTCGAGGAGACTGTTCGTCGGCACATCCTTTCTGTCGGCATGAGGAGGGAACTGGGTGTCAGGAATGTGTCGGGAGAATTGCAGATGAAGCCGCTCAACATCGTCATCCTTGGGGGTACCGGCTACGTCGGCAGCCACATGGTGCCGCGCCTGCATGCCGACGGGCATCGCATCAGCGTGCTTTCGCGCAACCGCGAACTGAATCGCGAACTGGGCGTGCTGCCACGCGTGCGCGTCGAGAACGCAGACGTGCACGACCGCGCAGCGTTGACGCACAAGTTTGCCGGAGCCGATGCCGTGATCAACCTGGTCGGCATCCTCAATGAGCGCGGTTCGGACGGGCGCGGCTTCCAGAGGGCGCATGTCGAGCTGACCGAGACGGTGATCGCGGCCTGCAAGGCCGCCGGGGTTCCGCGTCTGTTGCAGATGAGCGCGCTGCGCGCCGGAGATGGCGCCAGCCACTACCTGCGCACGCGTTTCGATGCGGAGACGCGGGTGCGCGACTCGGGCCTGGCCTGGACGATCTTCCGGCCATCGGTGATCTTCGGCCGGGGCGATGGCCTGTTCTTCCGCTTTGCCTCGCTGTTGCGACTCACGCCGGTGCTGCCGCTGGCGCGCGCCGAAGCCCGTTTCGCGCCCGTGTTCGTCGGCGACGTGGCGGAAGCCTTCGCGCGAGCGCTGGCCCACCCGCACTCGATCGGGCGCACCTATGAACTGTTCGGCCCGCGCGTCATCACGCTGCGCGAGATCGTGCAGTGGACCGCAGCGCTGATCGGCAAGCGGCGCTGGATCATCGGCCTGCCTGATGCGCTCGGTTACCTGCAGGCCCGCGTCGGCGAATGGCTGCCGGGCAAGCCGATCTCGCGCGACAACTTCCGTTCGCTGCTGATCGATTCGGTCGGCGAGAAGGACGGCCTCGGCGAGCTTGGCATCGTCTCGACGCCGATGGAACTGATCGTGCCGGCGATGCTCGGCGAGAATCCGCAGCAGCGACGCCTGGATCGTTTCCGCGAGCAGCACCGGCAGGCCTGATCCGGACGCAACGCAACAGGCGCGCTCTGGCACAATCGGCCGATGAAGATCTATCGGGTTGGCGGCGCGGTCCGCGACAGGTTGCTGGGCAGGCCATCGAGCGACGTCGACCACGTCGTCGTCGGCGCGACGCCCGAGGACATGCTGCGCGAAGGCTTTCGCCCGGTCGGCAAGGACTTCCCGGTCTTCCTGCATCCGCAAAGCAACGAGGAATACGCGCTCGCGCGCACCGAGCGCAAGACCGCGCCCGGCTACCACGGCTTCGCCTTCAATGCCGATCCCTCGGTCACCCTGGAAGACGATCTCGCCCGCCGCGACCTGACCATCAATGCCATGGCCGAGGATGCCGAGGGCCGGCTGGTCGATCCCTACGGCGGCAAGCGCGATCTCGAGGCGCGCCAGTTGCGCCATGTCTCGCCGGCCTTCGCCGAGGATCCGGTGCGCGTGCTGCGCGTCGCCCGCTTCCTGGCCCGCTTCGCCGCGCATGGCTTTGCCATCGCCGAAGAAACGATGACGCTGATGCGTGGCATGGTCGAAGCCGGCGAAGTCGATCATCTCGTGCCCGAGCGGGTCTGGGCGGAAACACGCAAGGCGCTGGGCGAAGCGACGCCGTCGGCCTTCATCGGCGCCCTGCGCGCCTGCGGTGCGCTGCGCGTGCTGTTTCCCGAGATCGATGCCCTCTATGGCGTGCCGCAGCGCGCCGAGTACCACCCCGAGATCGATACCGGCGTGCACAATGAAATGGTCCTCGACATGGCCGCGCGCCTCGCCCCCGGCGACGACCTGATCGGTTTCTGTGCGATGACCCATGATCTCGGCAAGGCGCTGACGCCCGCGCACGAACTGCCCAGGCACGTCATGCACGAGGAGCGTGGCGTCGCGCCGTTGCGTGCGCTCGCCGAACGGCTGCGCGTGCCAAACGAGCACGCCGAACTCGCCGTGCTGTGCTGCCGCCTGCACCTGCTCGCCCATCGCGCCTTCGAGTTGCGCCTGGAAACCCTGCTCGGCCTGGTCGTAAAGCTCGATGCCTTCCGCAAGCCGCAACGCGACGAACAGTTCATCACGGTCTGC
>DAIMYT010000067.1:0-17715 GCA_036734345.1 Dokdonella sp.
TGGGGGACTCCTTAGGTACGGGTCCGGAGCTCTGGATGAACCTCGAGAGCCAATACCAGCTGTCCAAGGTGCGCTCCACCGATGGCCTGATCGCCCGCCGCGCCAGGCTATACGAACGCTTCCCGGTGCGCGAGATGATCAAGCGCGGCTGGATCGAGGCCAGCAAGAGCATTGACGTGCTCGAACAGCAGTTCCTTGCCTTTTTTGGCCAGGACAACCTCGACGCCGAGATTCCGTTCTGCCATGCCGCCAAGAAGACCACGCCGCACGATCTGCCGACGATGTTGCAGCTGGCGTGGCTGTGCCGTGCGCGTCGCCTGGCGGCCGAGCAAGTAAACATCGCGTATTCGGAGGGCGCGCTGCGTCAAGCGCTGCCGCGCCTGTCCGCGCTACAGTCCGCGCCCGAGGAAACCCGTCACGTAGCACGCCTGCTGGCCGAGTGCGGCGTTCGTTTCGTTGTGGTGGAGCCCATCCCCGGTGCAAAGATCGACGGCGCTTGCTTTTGGCTGACCAACAGCCAGCCGGTCGTGGCGTTGTCGCTGCGCCTGGATCGCATCGACAACTTCTGGTTCGTGCTGCGCCACGAGCTCGAGCATGTCCTGCAGCGCCATGGCCAGGACCGTGGCTACATCCTCGACCAGGATCTAGAGGCCGCGGCCGGCGGCCAGATCAGCGACGAAGAGGCCGTCGCCAACAGTGCCGCAGCCGAATTTTGCGTGTCCGCCGAAGAGCTTTCCAATTTCATGCTTCGCGTGCAGCCCTTCTTCAAGGAGGAACGCGTTTTGTTGTTTGCACAGCGATTGAACGTGCATCCAGGCATCGTCGTGGGTCAGTTGCAGCGCCGCCTGGGGCGCTACGACCTGTTTCGAAAGCACCAGGTCAAGGTGCGGCAATTCATCACCTCATCCGCCTTCACTGACGGGTGGGGCGTGGTCCACACGGTTTGACAGGAGTAGATCGAGATGTCGGGTTATTCCAATGCCGTCAAAGAATACGTTGAGCGCTACAAGGCCGAGGTCGGTTCGGATGCGCTGCTCGATCCTCACGCAGTCGCCGAGTGGGCCTACCGCAACGGGTTGCACAAGCCGAACCTGACCACTGTCATCGACGCAATCGCCAGTGACATCGCGCAGGTGTTCCGCGAGGAATACCGCATCGATCGCCACGGCCGCCGCTACCGCGCCAAACATGCGGCCATGGAAAAGCGCGGTACGCGCTCGATCTCGTTGTGGGCAGACATGGACGACCCCAACGCGCCCCACACCCACTTTCAGAAGTCCTTCGGCCAGCGCCGCAACCAGATCGTAGATGACTGCGTGCAGCTGAAGACCGATGTGGATGTCTATAACGACAAGCGCAACCCAGCCGAACCGATCCAGATTGCGCTGGATTTCACACTTGACGTGGCCGAACTGCAGCAGGTGCCGCGCAAGGCCGCCTGACACACCCGCCGGCCCGAGCTTTCAGTGGGGGCAGAGTCGGTTTCCGCACTTTCCACTGACGGAAAACTTAGTCATGGCAAAGAGAGAATCGTCCGGCCCGAAGGTCACCAAAACCGCCTCGGCGGTGCTGCGTGATTCGAGTGCGAGCAAGACCGCCAAGTCGCTGGCTGGCAGCGCGCTGTCCCAAGCGCATACCAACAAGCAGTCATCGGCGACCACCGCGCATACAGCCTCGAAGGCCCTGAACGATGGCCGCAGCAGTAAGTCGACCAAATCCCTGGCTGGCAGCGTGCTGACTCAGAAGACGAAGAAGTAAGCCAGGAAGATACAGAACGCCACTATGACGGCTTCAGAAGCGGTTGCCAGCGCTGGTGTAAGCGCTGGTGAACCAGTCTTGACGGTGAACAGACTTGTCTGCGCCGGGACCATCATTGCACAAGATTGTTTGCGCCGATTGCACAGGACAAGTGCGGTTAGTGCGCAACTTTATCTGCGGTGTCCAGGAGGACTTTGACGCCGGTGACTCATGTTTCCGTGCGGAGAATGATTCCGATGCTACAGAGATTTAGGCGCCTGTTATTCTTGCCGCATCGTTGTGGGGGCCCATGGGGCATCATTTGCGCGTTTGCACCGCATACTTTTCGACGGCAAACAGCAAACCCGCCGACGAGCTCGATTGACCGGCTCCATCCGCACCGTTTTGATGCACAATGCATATTATGTCAAATACGAGAGATCGGCTCTTGAACAAGCCGGCTCTGTAACGAGTTTGGGCAGACCCCATCCCGCGCACGTCCCGATATCGACACACGGACCCCACCGTTCAGCGATTCTTCGGAACCGCTCCGCCCGTGCGGTGATCCAGCGCCGGACGCTGGTGTCCCGCCAGGTCCAGCCAGCGCGCCCCGAATTCGGCGACTGACGCCGGCCTGCCCAGGTGAAAGCCCTGCAACAGATCGCCCTGGCCGTTGCTCAACCACTCCATCTGGATCGGTGTTTCGATACCCTCGACCACAACCTTGAGCGAAAGGTTGTGGGCCAGCCGGATGAGCGTTTCAACGATCGCCGCGTAGCGAGGATCTTCCATGGCCCTGCCCACGAACGACCGATCGATCTTCACGATAGACAGCGGGAGCTGGGCGAGGTGGGTGATCGATGCATAGCCGGTCCCGAAATCATCCAGCGAAATCAAGATGCCCGCGGCCGCGAGCTGACTGATTGCCGAAAGAACATTGCCCTGCCCGACCAGCAGGGAGTTTTCCGTGATTTCAACCGCGACGGCTTCGGGGGGCAAGCCGGCCTGCAATACCGCCGCGACGAAGTCACCGGGGAATTCCGGAATGGCCAATTGGACCGACGATGTGTTCACGGCAATGACAAAATCCGGACTTCCGCTCGACCTCCAGTCGGCTACCTGTTTGAACAAGACCGGAAGCAACGGCCACTGGACGCGTGCCAGAAGGCCGGTACTCTCGGCGACTTCAAGGAAATCAGCCGGCAGCAGCAGGCCCCGCTTGGGGTGTTGCCAGCGAATCAACGCCTCCGCCCCGCGCAGTTGTCCGTCCCGCGAGAAGATCGGTTGCAGGAAAAGCACGAACTCCGATGCATCGATCGCGCGCCGGATATCCGCTTCGAGATCCAGCCTGCGACGAATGGGTTCCTCCATGCCGAACTGGAAGACCCGAATGCAATCACGGCCAGCGACCGCAGCCGAGTTCTGCGCGATTTCGGCATCCCTCAGCGCATCCGAAGCGGATGTGTAGTGACAGATTGATGGCACCAGGCCAATACCGAAACGGACATGGACTTCTTGTCCATCGATAGTCATGCCGGCTTGCATGGCGGTGCGCAGGTCGGTCGCGCGCTGCATCGCGCCGCCGACGCGCTGTTCGCCCATCAGGAGCAAGGCGAATTCATCGTTGCCGATGCGGCCCGCGAATTCCCATTTCCGATTCGGATCGATGCGTGTGGCGGTCTCGCGCAGTACCTGGTCGCCGAAGGTCGGACCCAGAGCCTTGCACAATTCGCCAAGTCCGTGAATATCCATGACCAGCAAGGCGGCGTCGGAATCCAGCCTGGCCGACTCCACCCGCTCCAGAAACAGTGCGCGATTGGGTAATCCGGTCAACTGGTCATGCAACAGCGCGTGCTCGCGTTCACGCTCTACCCTGCTCAGTTTCTCGAATTCCAGGACCTGCGAGCACAAGGCACCCATGGCGGCGGCGAAAATCCGCTCGGTATCGAGCCAATCGCGTGTCTCGCCAAGGTGCTCG
This sequence comes from Dokdonella sp., assembly GCA_036734345.1. Taxonomy (GTDB): domain Bacteria; phylum Pseudomonadota; class Gammaproteobacteria; order Xanthomonadales; family Rhodanobacteraceae; genus Dokdonella. Next base: position 3,716 of record DAIMYT010000067.1, read on the forward strand.
TGGCAAAGGACGCCGATCAGTTCGCCGAACTGGCGCAGGGGAACATCGAGAATGGCTCCGATACCCAGCGGTTTCAGGTAGTCCTCCTTGAGCTGCCTGCTGCGCGGATCCTCCTGTGCGTCGGAAACTGTCAGGGTCAGCAAGCCCTGCAGACTCTGGAAGTAGGTCGAGGCTGCGTGGGCAGGTATGCGCGTGCCGGGACTGGTAACGCCCTTTCCTCGTTCAAAGAGCGAAACACAGACGATCCCGGTCTTGCCGGGATCAAACAGCCACAGGCTGACTCGCTCGACGCCCAGCGCTTCGGCGTCCGTGCTCAACAGATGCTCGCGAACGACATCCGGATCGTTGAACGGTGTACTGGCCAGCGCAACCAGCGCGTCACGCAGGCGCGTCCAGTTGCCATCCGATTCGAGCGAGGGAACATTGGTCCCTTTCGAGATCATGTTTTCTCCCCTTTGTGTAAGGGCTGGAAGCGCCACCCTCCCTTGAAGTGTACCCCGACAGGGTGAAGCAGGCGCACCGCCCGCGAATATCGCCGGATCGACCGCACGATGCGGTCGAAAACACTGGCGAAGCGGTTCTCCCGCCAGTTCAGCTGCGCAGCTTGTATCCCGAGGCTGCTGCGCCCTGACCCGCTCAACCTGCGCCCGACCATTCCGCTGCGACCGACGGTCACATCCATATGACAGCGCTTCATGGTCCATTGGGCGCTTTCCTCGTGGAGAGCTTCCTTGACCAAGCGCATCGCCCATTTCGCAACCCTGGCCGCCATCCTGGCGAGCCCCTGGCTGCCAGCAGCGACCACCCCCGCAGACCCGGGTGGTCTGGTGGCCGATGTCATTTTCGATCCGGTGGTCGTCACTTCGACGCCGCAGGCTTCGCCGCTGACCTTCGAGATCGATCCGAAGATTCCGCGCCAGCCTGTTCCGGCCAGCGATGGCGCCGACTACCTCAGGACCATCCCGGGCTTTGCCAGCATCCGCAATGGCGGGACCAACGGTGACCCGGTCCTGCGCGGCATGTTCGGCTCGCGACTGAAGCTGCTGACCAACGACAGCGAACTGCTCGGTGCCTGTCCGGTGCGCATGGACAATCCGCTTTCCTATGTCGCCCCGGAGACCTACGACACCCTGAGCGTGGTCAAGGGGCCGCAAACGGTGATCTGGGGACCGGGATCGTCGGCCGGCACGGTCCGTTTCGAGCGCCACACCGAACGGTTCGACGAGACCGGCTGGCGCGGTTACGCCGGCCTGCTGCTCGGCTCCTGGAACCGCAATGACCAGGTCCTCGACGTGGCGACCGGCACTCCGACAGGCTATGTCCGTCTTACCGGCAACCGCTCATCCCAGGATGACTACGAGAGCGGCTCAGGCCAGCGCGTCCCCTCGAAATGGATGAAATGGAGCGCGGATGTCGAGACTGGCTGGACGCCCGATGCCGATACGCGACTGGTGGCGACCATCGGCGGTGGTGATGGCGAGGCCCGCTATGCCGGACGCAGCATGGACGGATCACAATTCAGGCGCGAGAGCGGCATGCTGCGATTCGAGAAGGCCCGTATCGGCGGGGTCCTCGACACCATCGAAGCCAGTGCGTACACCAACTACGCCGATCACGTCATGGACAACTACACCCTGCGCGACCCGAATCCTTCCAGTTCGATGCCGATGCCGATGGCGTCGAATGTCGATCGCCGCACGACGGGCGGACGGATTGCCACCACCTGGCGCTGGAACGGGTCGATGAGCCTGGTCACCGGCCTCGACCAGCAGGCCAACAGCCATCGCAGTCGCTACAGCATGGGTCGCGATGTTTATTTGTCCCTGCCACGGGTTGCGGATGCACGATTCTCGACGTCGGGGGCGTTCGCCGAATTCGACTGGGCATTCGCCAGCCGGCAGCGCCTGATCGCCGGTGCACGTGCCGACCACGCCACCGTCACGGACAAGCGCCTGACCACCGGCGGCATGATGCCGATGCCCAATCCCAGCAGCGGCGAAACGCGGCGCGACACACTGGGTTCGGGCTTCCTGCGCTATGAGCACGATCTCGCAGGATCGCCGACCAGGCTCTACGCCGGCATCGGCCATGTCGAGCGCTTCCCGGACTACTGGGAGCTGTTCTCTGCTTCGACTGCGACCGCCGGCACGGTCAACGCATTTTCCTCCGTTCGTCCGGAACGCACGACGCAGCTGGATGTCGGTGCGCAATTCAACGGCACGAGCATCCGCAGTTGGGTTTCACTGTATGCCGGCAGGGTCGACGACTTCATCCTGTTCCGTTACGGCACGAACAGCATGGGCGCGCCGATCTCGCAGGCACTGAATGTCGACGCGCGCACATGGGGTGGCGAAACCGGCATGCAGTGGCGCTTCGCCGACCTCTGGACTCTTGATGCATCGGCCGCCCACGCCCGCGGCAGCAATCGGACCGATTCGAAGCCCCTGCCCCAGATGCCTCCGCTCGAAGGTCGACTCGGCCTCGCCTATGACGACCGCACATGGTCGTTCGGCGGCATGTGGCGCGTGGTGGCCAGGCAAAACCAGGTATCCATCAACGAAGGCAATGTGGTCGGCCGAGATCTCGGGCCGAGCAGCGGTTTCGCCACCCTGGCCGTCAACGGTGGCTATCGATTGAACGCAACGACGCAGCTGACGGCAGGAGTGGACAACCTGTTCGATCGCAGGTTCGCCGAGCACCTGAACCTCGGCGGCAATGCGGCCTTCGGTTATCCGGCCGATCCGGTTCGCATCGATGAACCCGGTCGCACGTTCTGGACGCGGCTCAACACCAGTTTCTGACGCGTGCCGGAGGTCCGGCAACCGGAGGAGATTCGCGGGCACCTGTCGCAGGGAGGGATCGTGCATCGATAGCCCGGCGCCAGGGACTCACCAGTCGGTGGGTCGATAGTCCTTGAGGAACTGGCCCCACACGTGCTCGCCGGTGTTGAGCCCGCTGATGATCGGATCGACGATCCGGGCGGCGCCGTCGACGATGTCCAGTGGCGGATGGAAGCGTTCCTCCACGACCTTGCGCGCGGCGATTTCGACCGGATCCTCGTCGGTCACCCAGCCGGTGTCGACGCTGTTCATGTGGATGCCGTCGTTGTGGTAATCCGTGGCCGCCGTGCGCGTCATCATGTTGAGCGCAGCCTTGGCCATGTTGGTGTGCGGGTGTTTGGTGGTCTTGAAGTTGCGGTAGAACTGGCCTTCGACCGCCGAGACATTGACGATGTGCTTGTCGCGTCCGGGCGTTTGCAGCATCAGCGGCTTCAGCCGCGCATTGATGATGAACGGCGCGATCGCATTCACCAGCTGCACCTCCAGAAGTTCCACCGAGGGCACCTCGGCCATCAGCAGGCGCCACGAATTCCGGCCGCGCAGGTCGACCTGCTGCAAATCCTGGTCGAGGTGCCCTTGCGGGAACAGGTGTTGCTGGGCCAGAAGCTCCTCGGGCAGCAGCTTCAGTTGCGAAAGCTCGGCGGCGCGACCCAGGCCGGGGTTGCCTTCGAGGGCCGGTTGGCCGCTACGCTGCAATCCAGTGCCGGCGCCCTCCCCGACCAGCGCGGCGCCGCGCAATCCTTCATAGCTCCCTACGAGCCTGCGCACCGCATCGGGCAGATCTTCGACCGATGCGGTCTCTCCCTCCATCATGTGGGCATAGAACTCGGGCGGCCGGCGCACCGTCTGGCAGGCATTGTTGATGATGAAGTCCAGGCGCGACCGGGACTTCAGCAGCTCGCTGCAGAATGCCTCCACGCTCGGCGTGTGGCGCAGATCGAGGCCGAAGATCTCGAGTCGATGTCCCCAGTCGGCGAAATCCGGCTCCTGCGCGTAGCGCGCCGCGGAATCACGCGGGAAGCGCGTCGTCACGATCAGTCCGGCACCGGCGCGCAGCAGCTTCAGGCCGGCCTGATAGCCGATCTTTACGCGCCCGCCGGTCAGCAGGGCGACGCGGCCGCGCAGATCGGCGAGTTCGCCGCGCTTGGCAAAATTGAATGCAGCGCATTCCGGGCAGAGCTGATCGTAGAAGTGATGGATCAGCGAATACTTCCGCTTGCATACATAGCAGTGCTGGAGTTCGCGGGACTGGCGCCGCGCGACATCCTCGCTGTCCGTGTCGACGGCCTCGTGGCCCTCCGGCGCAAAGACGTTCGGCGTCGTGAACACCGGCCTGGCGCGCAGCTTGCGAATGCCCGTGGCATTGAGCAAGGCGTCGTCTTCGCTGATCTGGCGATTCGCCCGCTCCCGCCCGGCAGCCTTCATGCGCTGCCTGCGCGATACCGGATCCGGGTGGTAGACGCGCGCCACGGCCTGGTGGAGCAACTTGCGGTCATCAGCTGGCAACTGCTCAAGCAGGCTCCAGTCATCGGCGACTTCAAGCAAAGCGGCCGTCGCCGCGCGCAGGCGGTCAGGCAAATGGGAAGCTTCGGCGGAAGCGGCAGGTTTTGGGTTTCTGGTGGTCACGGAAATTCATTCACAGACGATCAGCCGCGCATGATCGCATGCAAAGCGGACCCAGTCCCTACTCCCTCCCTGCGTCGCAAGAAGCAAAGGGCACGGCAATCGACTTGAGCTCCATTTTCGTCATCCCGGCGAAAGAAGGAGAGATGAATGCTTACAACTCCCGTGCCGCCTCGGCAAGACGACCGAGAAATGGCCGGTAGTAGGCCAATTCGGCTATCGAATCGCGAACGTCGCTGAGCGCCGTGTGCGCGGAATCCTTGTTGAAGCCCTTGCAGACGTCGGGGGCCCAGCGCCGCGCCAGTTCCTTCAGCGTCGACACATCGAGGTTGCGGTAGTGGAAGAACTGCTCGAGCCGCGGCATCAACCGGTGCATGAAGCGGCGGTCCTGGCAGATCGAGTTGCCGCACATCGGCGACTTCCCCGCAGGCACCCATTGCACGAGGAATTCCACGGTCCGCGCTTCGGCCAGCGCCATGTCGATTTCGGAATCGAGGACGCGCTGCCAGAGTCCGGATTTGCGGTGCTGGTTGCGGTTCCAGTCATCCATGGCGAGCAGGCGTTGTTCATCGTGGCGGATGGCGAATTCGGGCCCTTCGGCGAGGACATTGAGGTCCTTGTCCGTCACCACCGTGGCGATTTCGAGGATGGAATCGTTGTCGGTGTCCAATCCGGTCATCTCCAGATCGATCCAGATCAGGTTGTCCTCGTGCGCGGTCGACGACTTCGTCGGCGCCATGGCGTTCTCCATTACCCGTCAGTCCTCCGATTATTGCCGCGATGCGCGGCAAGGCCAAGTATCGGCTTCCTCATGCGGCCCGTGCCGGCGAAGGGTTAGCATGCAGACTTCGCCCGCCTGTCCCGCACCGATGGCTGCAACGACGTTCTTCTGGCACGACTACGAAACGACCGGGGCCGACCCGAAGCGCGACCGGCCGTCGCAGTTTGCCGGCCTGCGCACGAACCTCCAACTGGAGCCGGTCGGCGACCCGGTGATGCTCTATTGCAGGCCGGCCAGCGACAGCCTGCCGCATCCGGAAGCCTGCCTGATCACCGGGATCACGCCCCAGCAGGCCGAGCGTGAAGGCAGGATCGAGCCCGAGTTCGCCGCCGTCGTGCAGGAGGAACTGGCGGCGCCTGGCACTTGCGGCGTCGGCTACAACTCGCTGCGCTTCGACGACGAGTTCACCCGTCACCTGCTCTACCGCAACTTCCACGATCCCTACGAGCGCGAGTGGAAGGGCGGCAATTCGCGTTGGGACCTGATCGACCTGGCGCGCATGTGCTACGCCCTGCGACCGCTGGGCATCGAATGGCCGATGCGCGAGGATGGCGTGCCGAGTTTTCGCCTCGAGGAGCTGGCCACGGCCAACCGGCTGGCCCAGGCCCGTGCGCATGATGCCTTGTCCGACGTGGAGGCGACGCTGGGGCTGGCTCGCCTGATCCGTGCCCGGCAGCCGCGATTGTTCCAGTTCCATTTCGACCTGCGGCGCAAGCAGCGTGCCTTCGAACTGCTCGACGTGGCCCACCGCATTCCGGTCGCCCCCGTTTCCTCACGTTACCCCGCCACCCGCGGCTCCCTGGCCATCGCCGCGCCATTGGCCGTCCATCCGTAGCAGCCCAATGCGGTCATCGTCTATGACCTCGATGCCGATCCAGCGGCCCTGCTTGACCTCGGGCCCGACGAAATCGCCGATCGCGTGTTCGTCTCGCGTGCCGACCTGCCCGACGACGTCGAGCGCATCCCGCTCAAGCTCGTGCATGCCAACCGCTCGCCCGCGCTGGCACCGATGAGCGTGCTCAGGGATGTCGATGCCGCACGCATCAATCTCGACAGCGAACGCGCATTGCGCCACCTTGAGCTGCTCAACCGGGATCCGGACCTGGCCGGCAAGGTACAGGCGGTCTTTGCAGCGCAGGCCGCGCACGAGGCGCCAGGCGATCCGGAGCTTGCACTGTATGCCGGATTCCTGCCCGATGCCGACAAACGCCTGCTTCGCGACGTGCGCCAGTCGTCGAGCCAGATGCTGGCCGAAGCCGATTTCGCCTTCAAGGATCCGCGCTACGCCGAACTGCTGTTCCGCTATCGGGCGCGCAACTGGCCGCTGTCACTGGATGCCGCGGAATCTGCGCGCTGGCAGGAATTCCGCAGGCGCCGCCTGACCAGCGAAACGGCACTCACCACACTGACCCTCGAGCAATACTTCGCCATGATTTCGCAAAAGCGCACGGAGGTTCCGGCCAGCCATATCGCCCTGCTCGATGCGCTCGAGGACTGGGGACGGACCCTGCAGCGAGACCTTGCATGATGCGGCAAGGTACGCTTCCAGGCTGCCGCCCCTTGCCTGCGCCAAGCGCAGTGCCAACCCGTATTCCCGTTCCACCTTCCAGCAGGACCTGTCCAAATCCATGAGTGCCGTCTATTTCTCCGCCGCCACCTTCCGTTTCCTGCGCGACCTCAAGGCGAACAACAATCGCGCCTGGTTCGCGCAGAACAAGCCACGCTACGAGGAGGTGTTGCGCCAGCCATTCCTGCAGCTGATCGCTGACCTGCAGGCTCCGTTGGCAAGAATATCCCCGCACTATGTCGCCGATCCGCGCAGCCAGGGCGGTTCGCTGTTCCGCATCCATCGCGATACGCGCTTTGCCAATGACAAGACGCCGTACAAGACCTGGGCAGGGGCGCGGATGTTCCACGAGCGTGCCCGGCAGGTTGATGCACCTTCCTTCTACCTGCATGTCGAGCAGGGCGACTGCTTCGTCGGTGGCGGCATCTGGCATCCGCAGTCCGAATCGGTCAAGCGCATCCGCGCATTCCTCGCCAACAACCCGGCCGCGTGGATGAAGGCGACGCGATCGAAGGCCTTTGCCTCGCATTTCGCCATGGGCGGATCCAGCCTGATCCGACCGCCACGCGGATTCGACCCGGACCACGAGTTGATCGATGACATCAAACGCAAGGACTTCGTCGCCTCGGAGCGCTTCGCCGATCGCATCGCCACCTCGGCGGAACTCAGGCCGCTGCTGGTGGACCGCTTCAAGCGTATCGCCCCGATGGTCGACTACCTGTGCGCCAGCCTCGACCTGGAATTCTGAGATGGATGCCGTGGATTCCGGCGTGGATGCGCCCGTTCCGATGTTGCGCCTGTCGAGCTTCTACTTCGCCTACTACGCCGCGCTCGGCGCATTCAATCCGTACTGGAGCCTCTATCTGAAGGAGCGTGGGCAGGATGTGGCGGCGATCAGCATCCTGATGAGCCTGTGGTATGCGACGCGCATCGTCGCACCGACCACCTGGAGCACCCTGGCCTCGCGCTCTGCGCATCCGGTCCGCTGGCTGCGCACCGGCTGCCTGCTGACCCTGGCCAGTTTCGCCGTGTTCACCGTGCCGCTGGACTTCACCGGCTTGTTCATCGCGATGTGCGTTTTCTGCTTCATGTACAACGCGGTGATGCCGCAGTTCGAATCGATCACGCTTTCGCACCTGGTCGGCAGGAGCGAGCGCTACGGCCGCATCCGGGTATGGGGTTCGATCGGCTTCGTGCTGGTGGTCGCCGTGTTCGGCGTCGTGCTCGACCAGTTGCCGGTCACCGCCCTGCCCTGGCTCATGCTGCCGCTGTTCGCGGGCCTGCTCGCTTCGGCTTTCACCAACGACTACCGGCGCCAGCCTGCGGCCACGACGAACAGCGAACCCTCGGATTTCCTGATCCGGCTCAAGCGCCCGGAGGTCATCGCATTCTTCGTTGTCGCCCTGCTCATGCAGGTTTCCTTCGGCCCCTACTACACGTTCTATTCGATCTACCTCGATGAGCATGGCTACAGCACGACGGCGCTCGGCACCTACTGGTCGATCGGCGTGGTACTGGAAATCGCCGTGTTCACGTTTTCGGCCTGGATCTTCAGGCGCTGGAGCGCCGCGGTCGTCCTCCTGGCCTCGCTCGCCGCGGCCAGCCTGCGCTGGGCGATGGTGGCGGCCTGGCCCGACAGCGCGGTCTTCATGGCGCTCGCGCAGACCCTGCACGCGCTGAGCTTCGCGGCCTTCTTCGCCGCCAGCATGCAGTTCCTCGTGATGTTCTTCCCGGGCCGCATGAACGGCCATGCCCAGGGCGTCTTCTACGGATTCTCCTCGGGCATCGGTGGCGTGACCGGCGCCCTCGTGTCCGGACAGGTATGGCGCCTCGGCGGAGGTGAGTCAGCCTTTTTCGTCGCCTCCACAGTGGCCCTCGTCGCCACTGCCATTGCCTGGATCTGGATCCGTCCCGCTCGCCTCGAGCCAGGCGTCTGACCACCGCCCTGCATCAATCCTTCGGAGCAACGGAGTGCCCGATCAGAAAACGCCGTAGGGCAGATTGGGCGAAGAGACCACACGGTCTCCGATCGTTTCGCCGCGCAGGAACCGCAGCGAGGCGTCGATGACCTTCGCATCATTGACGATGCGATGATGGCCGAGACCGCTCGTGCTGAGCAGTCGCGCATCACTGGCATGGCGAACGTAGCGCTCACCCTCCTCCCACGGTACTTCGTTGTCGACGAGGTCATGGATGACCAGCAGCGGTCGCGCAATCGGGCGCACGCTGTGATGGGCATGCTGCTCGTCAAACGTCACCGCGCTTCGCGTTTCGAACAAGCGGATCAGTCGCCCGCACAGGTGTTCGGCGAGTCCGACCAGTCGCGCAAAACGATGGGTCACCGCGACCATGTCGCCCGCTGGAGCGATCATCACGACACGCCGGGCATCGAGGCCGCGGCCCAGCGCACGAATGGTCGCCGCGCCGCCGAGTGAATGCGCGACGATTCCGGCAGCGGATCCGAAATGGGTACCAACCGCCAACAGGTTGCGGGCAAAGTCGGGTGCCGTTGCGCGCTTTCCCGAGCTGAGTCCATGCGCCTGCTGGTCGAAACTGACTACGGCGTAGCCGGCCTCACGCAGCCCCTGCACCCAGGGTTCGAAGCGCAGGCCGTAGCTCGACCAGCCGTGCACCATCAAGACGTAGGGCTGCAGGCCGGGATCACCCCAGGTGTAGATCTTCAGCGTGTGCTCGCCGGCGGCGAACTCACGCATCGAAGCCGTGGTCGCCATCGCACTTGCGCGTGCCCGACGGGCGCGCACGGGAGTTGTCATCAGGCGCGCGGCACTGCGCACGGCAACCCCCGGAAGCAGGCGACTGGCTATCGTGAAAGCAGTCCGCAAGGCGGCGCCCAGGGCAGTTTTTAGAACGATCGTGCTATTCAATGACGCGGCAGATGACATGGGATACCTCACGCAAATTCAGGCCAGACAGGATTCCAGCAGGCGTTCGATGGCGCGGCGACCGTGCAAACGGGCGTCCTCGTAACCGAAAAGGCCGGCATCGTGATGCACCATCAGGGCGATGGCGTAGATTTCGAAGGCAACCTGCCCTGGATCGACAGATGCCTTCAGTTCGCCGGTTTCGCGGGCGATGCGTACCGCCTTTGCGATTTCCGAACGCCAGCGATTCTGTTGTTCGACGACACGATCACGCATGGGCCCCGGTCGATCATCGAACTCGCTGACGGCACTCAGCAGCAGGCAGCCCCCGCTCTCGTGGTTGACCCAGTCGAACCAGTTCTCGACGATCTTGCGCAATCGCGCCACGCCACGCGGAACCTTGAGGGCGCTGGCCATCACGTGATCGACAAAACGTTCGGCCGCCGAATCGAGCACGGCGGCCTGCAGGTCCTCTCGTGACCCGAAATGGGCGAAGACGCCGCTCTTGGACATGCCGGAGTGTTGCGCAAGGACGCCAATCGAGAGGCTTTCCAGACCTGCGGCGCAGGCCAGCGCATAGGCCCGGTCGATGATCATCTCGCGGGTGGCGGCGCCCTTGCTGCTGGAATTGGTTACTGACATGGCGGGAAAATAGCACGCTCGTTCTATTATTGCAAGAGCCGGCTTGCCTGCCCCCTCTCCCGAGGCCAGACGCTCACGAACAGGACCGCTCAGGCTTCGGCAAACCCGAATGCAAGGACGTCGCGGATATCGTCCTCCCCGGCGAGGCACATCAGCAGGCGCTCGATGCCGAGCGCAACGCCTGCACAATCCGGTAGTCCGCGTCCCAGGGCATCGAGCAGGCCCGTGTCGATCGGCAATTCGCGCTGGCCGCGCGCCCGCCGTCGCCGGTTGTCATTCTCGAAGCGCATGCGCTGTTCCACGACATCGCACAGCTCGTGATAGCCGTTGGCCAGTTCGAAAGGCCCCAGATAGAGCTCGAAGCGCTCCGCAACGGGCGGATCGCCGGGGCGGATCCTGGCCAGCGCGCACTGGCTGGCTGGCCAGTCGCTGATCACCGTGATCCGCCCTGCCGGCAACCGCGGCTGCAGGACATGAGTGATCAGCAGGTCGAGCCAGTCGTCGCGCTGCAGGCTCCCGCCATCGATGCGAAATTCACGCAAGGGCTCGCCCAGCGCTTCGATCGACGCGGTGAACGGATCAAGCTTCAGGGTCTTTTCAAACCATTCCCCATAGCTCATCGACACTGCATCGAGCGTGCGGCCGACCGAGGCCGCCGCCGCCCGCACCAGGTCTATCGTCTCGCCAATCAGCTGCCGGTGGTCCCAGCCGACCCGGTACCATTCGAGCATGGTGAATTCAGGATTGTGCCGACGCCCTGCCTCGCCGTTGCGGAAGACCCGACCGAGTTCATAGCAGTCGCCCACACCCTCGACAAGCAGGCGCTTGAGTGGAAACTCGGCCGAGGTTCGCAACCAGCGTTCGGCTGTCCCGGATTCGGCCGGACCGGAAAACCGGGTACTGAAACTCTCGATGTTCGGCTCGGTATTTGCCGCCACCGAAAGCATCGGAGTCTCCACCTCGAGGATCCCGCGTGTGGCAAAGAACTGCCGGATCAGCGCATACACCCGTGCGCGCAACTCCAGCATCCGCATGAGTTCCGGCCGCTTCACGACGCATGTCCGGCAAGGAACTCAAGCAGCCTTTGCTCGTCCCAGATCTCGACGCCGAGCGCCTGTGCCTTGTCGAGCTTGGAGCCGGCCGATTCTCCGGCGACGACGAAGCTCGTCTTCTTCGACACGCTGCCAGCCACCTTGGCCCCGAGTGCTTCGAGCTTCTCACCGGCCTCGTCGCGCGTCATCGACGACAGCGAACCGGTCAGAACGACAGTCTGGCCGTCCAGAGGCAGCGATTCGATCGGTTCGCCGCTCGCCTCGACTTCCTCGCACAGCCGCTCCAGTGTCGAAATCGTGCGCACGAACAACCGGGCATTTTCCTTTACCTCGCGCCAGCCGACGAAAGCCGCTGCGGTGTCGGCCGGCAGACCGGCCGTGACAAGCTGGTGCTCGGGTACCTCGAGCAGCACCGCTGGATCCCCGAACGCCGACGCGAGCTGGGCCGCGCGCTTGTCGGTCAGTCTTGGAATCTCGAAAGACGCCAGCACCGACGCGGGAGAAAGGCCGGGCCGCAGCTTCCGAGAGGCAGCGTGCTCGTCCGACAGTTGCACGCCCCGCGCGAGCAGTTCGTCGACGGCGGTCTGGTTGCCATCCTGGGCGAAAAAGCGGTCGATCGAGCGCGCCACCTCGCCACCGATGTCGGGCACGAATTTGAGCAATGGCCAAGGCATGTGCCGGATCAGCTCGAGTCGGCCGAACCAGGTCGAGAGGGCCTTGGCCGTGCTCTCGCCCACGTGTTCGATGCCGAGGGAGAAAAGGAATCGGTCCAGCGTGGTGCGCTTGCTGTGTTCGATCGCCTCAAGCAGGTTCTCCGCCCATTTGCTGGCTACCTTGCCGGCCTTGGCAGTTTCCGGCGTGGTGCCATCGCGTTCGTCGGCACGGCGCTTCATTTCGAGGAAATCGTCGAGGCCCAGCTTGTAAAGATCGGCCACCGAGGCGACGAAACCGAGGTCGCACAGGTCCTCGATGATGCGCGACCCGAGGCCTTCGATATCCATGGCTCGCCGCGAGGCAAAATGGATGATCGCTTCCTTGCGCTGTGCCGGGCAGGTCAACTCGCCCGAACAGCGCCAGACCACCTGCCCTTCCTCGCGGACCAGTTCGGAACCGCAGATCGGGCAATGACCCGGCATTTTCCAGGGTTGCGTCCCGGCTGGGCGCTCCTCGCCGATGACACGCACCACTTCCGGAATCACGTCGCCGGCGCGGCGCACGATGACGCTGTCTCCGACGCGCACGTCGAGCCGCTCGATCTGGTCGGCGTTGTGCAGGGTTGCGTTGGTGACGACGACGCCGGCCACCTGCACCGGTTCGAGTCGCGCGATCGGCGTGGCCGCACCGGTGCGGCCGATGTTGATGTCGATGGCGAGCACGCGGGTGGTCTGCTCCTGGGCCGGGAACTTGTGCGCGATGGCCCAGCGTGGCGTGCGCCCGACGACGCCGAGTTCGCGCTGTGCAGCCAGGTCGTCGAGCTTGTAGACGACGCCATCGATATCAAACGGCAGCGTGTCGCGCTGTTCGCCGATCCGGCGGTAGTAGTCAAGGCAGCCTTTGGCGCCGCGCGCCATCTCGATCAGCGGGCTGACCGGAAAACCCCACTCGCGCAAGCGCGCCATCATCGCCGAATGCGTGGCCGGCAGACTGCCATCCTCGACGGCGCCCGGCGCATACGCATAGAAGGCCAGCGGCCGCGAAGCGGTCACCGAAGGATCGAGCTGGCGCAGCGAACCTGCGGCGCCATTGCGCGGATTGGCCAGGACCTTGCCGCCATGGTTCCTCGCATGTTCGTTGTACGTCTCGAAGGCTGCGCGCGGCATGTAGACCTCGCCGCGCACTTCGAGCACCTGCGGCCAGCCCGATCCGCGCAAGTGCAATGGCACCGACTTGACCGTACGCAGGTTGGCGGTGACGTCCTCCCCGGTTTCTCCGTCGCCGCGGGTCGCCCCCTGGACGAACCTGCCCTGCTCGTAGCGCAGGCTGATGGCGAGGCCATCGAATTTCGGCTCCACCGAGAACAACGGGTCGCTGATGCCGAGGCGCTCCTCGATGCGGCGCACGAAATCCCCGACTTCGGACTCGTCGAAGGCGTTGGCGAGCGACAGCATGCGCAGTGCATGGCGAACCTCCGCAAACTGCCGCGACGGAGCCGCGCCGACACGCCGCGTCGGCGAGTCGGCGGATGCGAGTTCCGGATGCGCCGCCTCGAGTGCTTCGAGCTCGCGCATCAGCCGATCGTAGTCGGCATCCGCCATCGGCGCGTCGTCCAGAACGTGGTAGCGGTAGTTGGCATCGTCGATGCGCGCACGCAGCTCGGCGACACGCAGCGCTGGGTCGACGGATTTGGCAGGCGGATTCATGCGGGTGCGGACAACTCGGATTGGAGGACGTTCGCCAGCGCGACGAATGCAACTGGCCCGGAGCCGTGGAATTTTACCGGCTTGCCCGCAGTCGCGGTGCAGGTGCAGGATGCAGGCAGTCGATCCGAGGATTAACCGATGGCGAAGAAGAACTGGAAGGCATTTCCGTACCCGAACAAGGCCTTTGACTATGCCGGCGACAAGCTCGCGAAAGCCTGGCCACGGCTGCACGCGGGCGACCAGGAGCCTTTCC
>DAIMYT010000068.1:0-12535 GCA_036734345.1 Dokdonella sp.
CGATGCCGAGCACCGACTCCACCTCGTCGAGCAGTTCGACCGGTGAGCGGCCCTCGCGGTCGAGCTTGTTGATGAAGGTCATGATCGGCGTGTCGCGCAGGCGGCAGACTTCCATGAGCTTGATCGTGCGCTCCTCGACGCCCTTGGCGCAGTCGATGACCATCAGCGCCGAATCGACGGCAGTGAGGACGCGATAGGTGTCTTCGGAGAAGTCGGCATGGCCCGGCGTGTCGAGCAGGTTGACCACGCGCCCGGCGTACGGGAACTGCATGACCGAGCTGGTCACCGAAATGCCGCGTTCCTGTTCCAGCGCCATCCAGTCCGACGTGGCGTGGCGTGCGGCCTTGCGCGACTTGACCGAGCCGGCCATCTGGATGGCGCCGCCGAACAGCAGCAGTTTCTCCGTCAGCGTGGTCTTGCCGGCGTCGGGATGGGAAATGATCGCGAACGTGCGCCGCCGGCGCATCTCGCTGACTGGATTGCTCATGCCATGACCTGAATCTGCCGCAGCCAACGCGTTCGGCTGCATGCGGGGCGCGCATTGTACGCGAGCCGGGCGATCTCTTCAGGCCTGCGCGGAACGGCAGGGCGCCGCGGCGCCGGGCTCCTAGTCGCGGCGGATGGTGATGTCGCCGCTGAAGGTCTCGATGCTGATGCGCACGTTGCCGTCGCCAATCGTCGCGTCGAGCGAGCGGCCCGGGCCGTGTTCGGGTTCCTTGACCGTGCCGAAGTCGCTGCGGATGCGGCCGCTGAACGTCTCGGCGTTGATGCGGGCGGACACGTTGCCGGGCAGGTCGACGCCGACATCGCCGCTCATCGTTTCCGCGTCGAGGCGCGCATCCGTGCCGGGCTTGCCGCGCAGGGTGATGTCGCCCGAGACCGAGCTGCCGGAGAACTCGCGGTAGCTGTCGGTGGTCGCCACGATGTTCCCCGAGACCGTCTCGAGTTTCATGCGATCGCGGTTCGAGCGCAGGTCGATGTCGCCGGAAACCGTGTCGGCATGGACGCGTTCGCCCGCGCCGCTCAGTTCGATGGTGCCGGAAATGCTGCCGGCCTCGACTTCCTTCGCCGTGCTGTCCAGCCGCATCTTGCCGCTGACGCTGCTGGCGTCGAGCAGGCGGCCTGCGGTTCCGGTCACGCTGATTTCGGCGCTGACGGTTTCCACCTTCAGTTCGGCCTCGCGCGGCACGCGGATGTCGAGGATCGAGTCCTCCATGCGCGAGTTCGATCCCCAGTTGAACCAGCCCGACTGCTCGGCCCCTTCGACCTTGATGGTGAGACGGGAACCGCCACCGCTGATGCTCAGGCCCTTGCTGCCGGTGCCGAGGGTACCGGTGACTTCGACCCTGGCCTGGTCCCAGGCACTGACGGTGACCGATCCGCGCACGTTGGAGATGTCGATACGCGCCGTCGCGTCGACGGCACGGCTCTCGTTGATCGGCGATCCGGCAAAGGCCGTTGCGCTGGCCATGAACAGGATGGCCGGCAGGAAATGGAGTGTATTCAGTCTCATGTTGAGTCCTTAGCCGGCATTGAGTCCGAGGCGGGCGAGTTTGCGACGCTGCGCATGGGTACGATTGATCAGGCCGACCAGGAAGACCGCGTCGGGATGCTGCTGCAGGGCTTGTTCGAGTTCATCGCTGGCCGCGTCGATGACCACTTCGGCGCCCGCCAGGCGCGGATCGCCGGTGCTGGCCAGTTCGCGGGCGCGTTCGATCTGCTCCCTCACCGAAGGGCCATCGCGAAGGCCGGCGAGTTCGGCTTCCCGGCTTTCACCCTGGCGTTGCAGGGTCAGCGAGAACAGGCCGGCGGTCACCGCCAGGGCCACGCCGGCAGCGGCTGCGAGCGGCCACCAGGCGCGTCGCGCGACTGGCTTCGGCATCGCCGATCCGGCGTCGAGGCGGCGCGAGATCTGCGTCCAGAGGTCGTGTTGCGGCTCGCGGGGAACACGCATTTCGCGCAATTCGCGGCGGAGTTCGAAGTCATTCATGGTTTTCTCCGAGGGCCCGCTTGAGCAATCCACGGGCCCGATGCAATTGGGCTTTCGACGATCCTACAGCCATGCCCAGTTCGCGGCCGATTTCCTCGTGCTTCCAGCCTTCGATGTCGTGCAGCACGAGCACGGCGCGGGCTCGCGGCGGCAGGTTGGCGACCGCGCGTTCGAGATCGGCGCGTTCGCCTGCGCAGAACGGGCGGACCGGATCGCTGGCCGCCTCGAGGGTGGCGTCGTCGGCCGACTCTTCCGGAGCGTGGCGACGCAGGTCCATCAGCGCGACGTTGACCGCGAGTCGATGCAACCAGGTGGTGAACGCGCTTTCGAAACGGAAACTGTCGAGCTTCTGCCAGGCGCGGACAAACGCTTCCTGGGTCAGCTCCTCGGCACGCGCCGGATTCATGCCGGACAGGCGCCAGACTGCGCCATGCACGCGACCGACATGGCGGCGATAGAGCTGCTCGAACGCGCGCACCTCGCCGGCCGACGCGCGCCGGACCAGCTCGCCATCCTCGGGTTCGGTCCGTGGTGCGTCGATCATCGGCAAGGGCATGGCAAGGCAGGCGGTGCTCATAGTGCCAGCTTGGATGCCGCCGCGCCGTGCAGGGTTTAGACCGTGGTGCAGCGCAGCGCCGGCCGTATGGCGGTCGTTCAGCCGCTGGCGACGCGCGAGCGCGCGGCGGGCACGGCCGCAAGGGCCTCGGCGATACGCCGTTGCTCATCCTTCAGGCGCGCCGGAAGCCGCGCACCGAAGCTGTCGAGATACTTGCCGATGGCGTCCACTTCGGTGCGCCAGCCGTCGCTGTCGATCTGCAGGAGTTCGCGCAGCGCAGCGGGCGAGAGGCCGAGGCCCTCGGTGCGGATGCCATCGGCATCGGGGACGAGCCCGATCGGCGTTTCGCTGGCGGCACTGCTGCCCTTGCAGCGCCCGATGATCCATTCCAGCACGCGCAGGTTCTCGCCGAAGCCCGGCCAGAGGAACTTGCCGTCCGCGCCCTTGCGGAACCAGTTGACGTGGAAGATCTTCGGCAGCTTCGCGCCGGGCTTGTCGAAGGACAGCCAGTGGCCGAAATAATCGGCGAAGTTGTAACCACAGAACGGCTTCATCGCCATCGAGTCACGGCGCAGCACGCCGACCGCGCCGGTCGCGGCCGCGGTGGTCTCCGAACCCATCGCAGCGCCGACGAGCACGCCATGCGCCCAGTCCCTGGCTTCGAACACGAGCGGAACCAGCGAGGGCCGGCGTCCGCCGAAGACGATCGCGCTGAGCGGCACGCCCTGCGCCGCCTCGGCCTGCGGTGTCCAGCTCGGGCACTGTTTCGCCGCCACCGTGAACCGCGCGTTCGGGTGCGCTGCCGGACCATTTGCCGGATCGTAGTCGCGGCCCTGCCAGTCCTTCGCCGGCTTGCCGCTGCGCAGGCCTTCCCACCACGGCTGGTTGTCGGCGGTGACGGCGACGTTGGTGTAGATCGTGTCGTGCTGGATCGTGGCCAGTGCGTTCGGATTGGTGGTGCGGTCGATGCCCGGCGCTACGCCGAAGAAGCCGGCCTCGGGATTGATCGCCCACAGGCGGCCGTCCTCGCCCGGCGTCATCCAGCAGATGTCGTCGCCAATGGTCCACACTTTCCAGCCTGCCTTGCGGTAGCCCTCGGGCGGAATCAGCATGGCCAGGTTGGTCTTGCCGCAGGCCGAGGGAAAAGCCGCGGCGATGTAGTGTGTCTCTCCCTGCGGGTTCTCGATGCCGACGATCAGCATGTGCTCGGCCAGCCAGCCCTCGCTGCGCGCCTGCCAGGAGCCGATGCGCAGCGCGTGGCACTTCTTGCCGAGCAGCGCATTGCCGCCGTAACCCGAGCCGATCGACTTGATCGTGAGCTCTTCCGGGAAATGCATGATGAAACGCTTGTCCGGGTCGAGTTCGCCGGTCGAATGCAGTCCCTTGACGAACTGGCCCTCACGCTCGATGCGGGTCAGTGCCGGCGCGCCCATGCGCGTCATGATGCGCATGTTGGCGACCACGTACGGGGAGTCGGTGATCTCCACGCCACAGCGCGCGAACGGCGAATCGATCGGCCCCATGCAATAGGGCACCACGTACATCGTGCGCCCGCGCATGGCACCCTCGAACAGGGCATCCACCTTGGCGTGCGCTTCGGCCGGATCCATCCAGTGGTTGTTCGGACCGGCATCGTCGCGCTCGCGCGTGCAGATGAAGGTCAGGTGCTCGACGCGGGCGACGTCGGTCGGGCTCGAACGGTGCAGGGTGCAGCCCGGGTGCGTCTCCTGGTTGAGCTCGAGGAGGTCGCCGCGGGCGAGCATGTGGTCCTTGAGCAAGCGGCTTTCGCCGTCGGAGCCGTTGCACCACTGGATCTCGGCGGGTTGGGTGAGACGGGCCACTTCCTCGACCCATCGGTTCAAGGACTCCAGCGAACTTGCCATGTTTTCCCTGGTCGCGAGACGGAGCCCGCGTTTGCGAATGGTAGGTCGGCGACGTTAGCGGCCGGAACCGCCCTTGGCAAGGTCAGCTGCGGCATCCTGCCGCCATCGGAATCAGTCCGGGATCAGCGTCGCGATGACGTGATCGACGTAGGCCTCGTATTCCTCGTGGTCCATGCGCGGCATGCCATGGCTTTGATTGAGCTGGAGAAATCCGCTGTAGGCCGTGTAGGCCAGGCGCGCCCGATGGGCCGCGGCGCGGGCGTCGAATCCGGCCTCGCCATAGGCCTGGGTGAGCAGGGCCAGGCGTCGCTTCGAGATGCGTTCGATGACCGGTTGCACGAGCGGATGGTCCGAGGCCTGCAGCAGGGAGGCATAGACCAGGTGCGACTGCACTTCGCGGCTGACCCGATGGAACAGCTCGCGCAGGCGCTCGCGCGGGTCGGCGATGCATTCCACGCGGGCGATGACCTGGTCCTCGTCGCGCTGTTCCCAGCGGTCGATGGCCGCCTTGAGCAGCGCCTCACGGGTCGGAAAATGCCAGTAGAAACTGCCCTTGGTGACGCCCAGGGTGCGTGCCAGGGACTCCACCGCGACTGCCGCGACCCCGGCCTCGGCGAGGACGTCGAGCGCCGCCTGTTCCCAGTCGGTGGCGGACAGGCGTCCCCGCGGCTCGGCTTTTTGATCTGCTTGGGCCATCCCCGCAGTGTGCCGCAGCCGGCACGGGATGAGAAGCCGAAGCCCGCCGGGTGGTGAAAAGGCAATTGATTTACGCCCGCTGCAACTCCATACTTGGGCGTATGGTTCAGCTTGCCGACAATCCCGCTCCCGTGTCGCGCCCCGGTCGATTGCTTACCGACGACGGCGTTTCGCTGGCGCTCGAACACTTTGACGCCGAATCCGCCAACCGCGCCGTCTTCGCGCATGGATTCGGCCAGACCCGCGATGCCTGGTCGAGTTGCGCCGCCGCCACGGCCGCGGCCGGATGGAGCGCCACCAGCTACGACGCGCGCGGCCACGGCGACAGCAGCTGGCTCGAATCCGGCGCCTATTCGGTCGACCAGCTGGTCGCCGACCTGCGCCGCGTTGCCGCGCAGGGGCGCAGGCCCCCCGTGGTCATCGGCGCCTCGATGGGCGGCCTGGTCGGCATCGCCATGGCCGGCGCCGATGCGAACTGCTGCCGCGCCCTCGTTCTCGTCGACATCACCCCGCGCTGGGAGCCCGCCGGCGTCGAACGCATCCTCGAATTCATGCGCGCCCATCCGCAGGGCTTTGCCGATCTGGCCGCGGCGGCCGATGCGATTGCCGCCTATCTCCCGCATCGCACCGAGCGCAAGTCGCCGCAAAGCCTGCGCCGGCTGCTGGTGGCCTCCGCCGATGGGCGCCTGCGCTGGCACTGGGACCCGCGCATGCTCGAGCCGATCGCCGAGGACGGCGCCCGCCACCAGGCGGACCTGCTCGATGCGGCAACCCGGATCCGCGTACCGACCCTGCTGATCAGCGGGGCGGCCAGCGACGTCGTCTCCGAAAAGACGATCGCCGAATTCCTGCAACTGGTGCCGCAGGCCAGGCACGTCAGCGTGCCGCGCGCCACGCACATGGTCGCGGGTGATGAAAACAGCCAGTTCAGCCGGCTCGTACTGGAGTTCCTGGCCGGTTTGCCGCCCGATTGACGAGCGCCGAAAAGCAGCGGATGGTTTGCCGGTCCGGGATCCATCCCAACCTTCGCCTAGCGAAGGACACAATCGAATCTTGCCACTGCCGCCGCTTTTTTCGGCGTCGATGGTCGAAGCAGGTCCTGCCGGTCCATGCCCTGAAGCGGGCGGTTCAGGCGACAGGCGGGAACCTTATTGAAAAGAGGAGTCTTGGACATGTTGAACACGCTCGCTTACCTGATCCCGTTGCTGGCCGGCGTGCTGGCATCGTTGACTGCAGCCTACCTGCGCGTCGGCCTGCGCACCTGGACGATCGCCGGAATCGTCGCCATCGTCGGCGCCGGCCTGCTGGCCGGTTCGCACTGGCTGGCGATCGGGCTGCCCCTGCTGGTTTTCGCCGCGATCAGCGTGCCGCTCAACCTGCCCGCGTTCCGTCGCGCCAGGCTGTCGGCGCCGCTGCTCGCCATCTACCGCAAGATCACGCCGAACCTCTCTGAAACCGAGCAGATCGCGCTGGAAGCCGGTACGGTCGGGTTCGAAGGCCAGCTGTTCAGCGGCAAGCCGGACTGGTCCGAACTGCTTGGCCAGGCCAGGCCCGAACTCAGCGTCGACGAGCAGGCCTTCCTCGACGGGCCGGTCGAGGAACTGTGCGCGCGGATCAACGAATGGGAGATCAGCCACGAACTGGCCGACCTGCCCGAGGACATGTGGGAATTCCTCAAGACCAACAAGTTCTTCGGCATGATCATTCCGAAGCAGTACGGCGGCCTGCAGTTCTCCGCGCTGGCCCATTCGGCCGTGTTGCAGAAGATCGCGAGCATGTCGGCGACGGTTTCCTCGACGGTCGCCGTGCCCAATTCGCTGGGGCCGGCCGAACTGCTCCTGCATTACGGGACCGAGGAGCAGAAGAACCACTACCTGCCGCGCCTCGCCGATGGACGGGAAGTGCCGTGCTTCGCCCTGACCGGACCCTACGCCGGTTCCGATGCGACCTCGCTGCCGGACTACGGCATCGTCTGCAAGGGCGAATGGGAAGGCGGCAACGTGCTTGGCGTGCGCCTGACCTTCGACAAGCGCTACATCACGCTGGCGCCGGTGGCGACGATTGTCGGCCTCGCCTTCCGCATGCTCGATCCCGACCATCTGCTCGGCGATGACGAGGACCTCGGCATCACCCTCGCGCTGATTCCGCGCGAAACCGAGGGCCTCGAGATCGGCCGCCGCCACTTCCCGCTCAACGTGCCGTTCCAGAACGGGCCGGTGCGCGGCAAGGATGTCTTCGTGCCGCTGTCGCAACTGATCGGCGGTCCGGACATGGCCGGGCAAGGCTGGCGCATGCTGGTCGAGTGCCTGTCGGTCGGCCGCGCGATCTCGCTGCCGTCGAACGCGACCGGCGGCGCCTGCGCCGGCGTCGCCGCGACCGGTGCGTACGCACGCATCCGCAAACAGTTCGGCCTGGCCATCGGCCGCTTCGAAGGCGTCGAGGAAGCGCTCGCCCGCATCGGCGGACTGACCTACGCGACGACCGCGCTTTCGCGCGCCACGGCCGCGGCGGTGGATCGCGGCGAGAAGCCGGCGGTGCCCTCGGCCATAGCGAAATACCACGCCACCGAATGGGGCCGCCAGATCTGCACCGATGCGATGGACGTGCACGGCGGCAAGGGCGTGATCCTCGGCCCGGGCAACTACCTCGGGCGATCCTGGCAGGGCGTGCCGATCATGATCACGGTCGAAGGCGCCAACATCATGACGCGCAGCCTGATGATCTTCGGCCAGGGCGCGATCCGCTGCCATCCCTACGTGCTCGCCGAAATGCAGGCGGCGGCCTTGCCCGACTACGGCGATCGCCTGCGCACCTTCGACGACCTGCTGTTCAGGCATATCGGCTTCGGCATCTCCAACGGCGTGCGCAGCTTCGTGCTCGGCCTGAGCCACGCGAAAATCGGCTCGGTCCCGGGAGACGCCTACACGCGACGCTTCTACCGCAAGCTCAATCGCTATTCGGCGGCGCTCGCCCTGGTCGCCGACACCTCGATGCTCGTGCTCGGCGGCAAGCTCAAGTTCAAGGAAAAGATCTCGGCACGACTTGGCGACGTCCTGTCCTACCTCTACATCGCCTCGAGCATGCTCAAGCGCTACGAGGACGAAGGTTGTCCCGTGTCCGACCGGCCGCTGCTCGCGTGGGCCTTCCACGAATGCGTCTGGCGCATGCAGATGGCGCTGGACGGCGTGATCCGCAATTTTCCCGTGCGTCCGGTCGCCTGGCTGCTGCGCGCCCTGGTGTTTCCGTTCGGGCGTCGTGAAGTGCCGCCTTCGGATCGACTCGGCCACCGCGTCGCGGCGCTGATGATGGCACCGAACGAAGCGCGCTCGCGCCTGATTTCGGGCGCCTACATGACGCCGAGCGCGAACAACCCGATCGGGCGCATGAATGCCCTGTTGCCCGAAGTGATCGCTGCCGAACCGATCGAGCGCAAGTTCCTCAAGGCGGTGAAGAGCGGCGATATCGGCGGACTCGACTTCGAGGCGCAGGTAAGCGAAGCGGAAGCCAGGGGCGTGATCAGCAGCGCCGAGCGCAAGCTGCTTGAACGCGTGCGCACGGCGAGCTTCGAGTTCATCTCGGTCGACGATTTCGCGCCGGAGGAGTTGCGCTCGGCGATGAAGAAGAAGGCGCCCAAGTCTCTGCGCAGCGTTGCCTGAAACGATGGCCGCGCCGGCATTGCAGATGTTCCGGACGCTCGGCGGCTCGGCTGCGGGCCGCTGGTTGTTCGCGCGCGTCATCTGCTGGAAGGCGCCCTACTTCGGATCGATCTCGCCGCGCTTCGAGGTGCTCGAGCCGGGCCGCTGCGTGGTGCGCCTGCGCCAGCATCGCGCGATCCAGAACCACATCGGCACCGTGCACGCCATCGCCATGTGCAATGCGGCGGAGCTCGCCGGCGGCATGGCCACCGAGGTGACCATCCCGGCGTCGATGCGCTGGATTCCAAAGGGCATGAGCGTGCGCTACCTGAAGAAGGCGCTCGGCGAGTTGCGCGCGACCGCACGCGTGCAGGTGCCGGCCGATGCAACGGTCGCGCAGGACCTGCATGCCCTGATCGAAGTGCGCAACCAGGCCGACGAGGTCGTGTTCGACGCCGACATCACGATGTGGGTGTCGCCGCGCTGAGCATCGCGCGCGACGCTCAGGCGTTCAGTGCCTGCGCGTGATGCGCGATATGGTCGGCGATGAACGACTGGATGAACCAGTAGCTGTGGTCGTAGCCGGGCTGCAGGCGCAGGTCCAGTGACTGCGAGGACTCATCGCAGGCTTGCCTGAGCAGTTCCGGCCTGAGCTGGCTGTCGAGGAACGGGTCGGCATCGCCCTGGTCGACGAGGAGCGTGCCGTCGAAGCGCCGGCCGCGGCGGATCAGCGCGACGCTGTCATGCGCCATCCAGTCGGCCTCGTCGTCGCCGAGGAAGCGCGGAAAGGCCTTCTGTCCCCACGGCACCCGGCTCGGCGCCACGATCGGGGCGAAGGCGGAGACCGAGCGATAGGCCTGCGGATGTTTCAGCGCAATGGTCAGTGCGCCGTGGCCACCCATCGAGTGGCCGAAGATGCCGCTGCGGCCGATGTCGGCCGGGAAGCTTGCACCAACCAGTTCCGGCAGTTCGCGGGTCACCCAGGCCTCCATGCGGAAGCGGCCGGCAAAGTTCGCCGTCGTTGCATCGAGATAGAAGCCGGCGCCTTCGCCGAACTCCCAGTCGCCGGTCGCGCCCTCGATGCCGGTATCGCGCGGGCTGGTGTCGGGAGTGACCAGGATCAAGCCGTGTTGCGCGGCGAAGCGCTGAGCGCCGGCCTTGATCGCGGCGGTTTCCTCGTTGCAGGTCAGGCCGGCGAGGAAGGTCAGTACCGGCACTTTCCGTTTCGCCGCCAGCGGTGGACGGAACAGGCCGAACTTCATCGGTCCTGCGGTTTCCATCGAATGGTGCCGATAGAAGCCCTGCACGCCGCCATGGCAGTGGTGTTCGGAGAGGATTTCGAGCGACATGGCTTCTCCCGTGCTACTGGTTCAGGCGCGCGCGCAGTCGCGACGCCGCATTGGCGAGCGCTTCTTTACCCGCCGGCTGGCGCGTGGCCGGCCCATCCTCCGGCAACATGCGCCCCGCGCGCCAGCCGATCCACGCCGAGCTGCCGGCCGCGAGCATCGAGAGCAGGGCCAGGCCGGGCACCGTGGTGCCGATACTGCGCAGCAGGTTGATGCTGCTGGTCACGGCCAGGTCGCCAAAGCGCCATACCGAAGTGTCGATGAAGTTCTTGGTCTTGTAGCGTGTCTCGGCATCGACGCGCGTATACAGGGAATCCGCAGCCGGCTTGAAGACGCCGTAGGCACTGGCCCGGGTAACCACGGCAACCACCGCGATCCAGGGCCCGGCAAACAACGCGAGGCCGGCCAGCATTATTGCCTTGAGCACGCCATCGAGGGCCAGCGCCGGCGCCGGACCGTAGCGCACCAGCAAGGCGCGGGTCAGGCCCAGTTGCAGGACGACTTGCAGCAGGTTTGCATAGAGGTCGATGTTCGCGGCGAAGTTGATGCGTTCCTCGCGCGTGGAAAAGGTGGCTCCGCTGTAGTCGGCGAGCAGGGCATAGATCACCGTGCCGACCGCGTCGCCGAGCAGCATGAGGATGGCCAACCGCCGCATCAGCGGCGATTTCACCGTCTCGATGGCGCCGGCGATGAAGCTGCCGCCGATCACGCGCGTATCGCGCTGTTCGTCGCCGACGACCGGATGCCGGCGCGACCACCGCGACAGCGCCATGATGCAGGCGATGGCCAGGCCGAGCAGGGTGGAGGACATCACCAGCAGCCCGGAAACGCCGACGACCTCGTTGAGGGAACGCGTCAGGGCCGGACCGGCGATCGCTCCGAGCGTGCCGCCGAGCGCGATCACCGGGAACAGGCGATGCGCCTGCTCGGAATCGAGCAGGTCGGCCATGAAGCTCCAGAACACGGCGACCACGAACAGGTTGAACACGCTGACCCAGACGAAGAAGATCGAACCGAGCAGGCGCGCGCCGATCATGTCCTGCATCTGGAACAGCGGGATGAAGGCAAGCATGCCGAGCAGGAAGAACAGGTACACGACCGGCACGAAGGTGCGTCGCTGGAAGCGCGCCACGAGTGCTCCGAACAGCGGCATCAGGGCCAGGGTCACGACGAACGTCGCTGCGTAGAAGATCGGCAGGGCGGTCAAGCCGACCGCCGCCGACAGCTGGTCGCGCACCGGGCGGATCACATAATAGGCCGCGAGCACACAGAAGAAATAGGCGAATGCAACGCTCACGGCGAACCATTCGTGCGACTGGATGGCGGGGCGTTTCGACACGCGGGCTTTCCGTTCCTGAGGCGCCAGAGCCTAGCATGCACGCACCTGCCCGGCAGTTGCATAATGGCCCGATGAAGCCCGTCCTATCCAGCATCCGCATCTACCCGCTCAAGTCCGCGGCCGCATTGAAACCCGAGCATGCCCTTGTCGAGGCGCGCGGCCTGGCCGGCGACCGGCGCTGGATGGTCGTCGATGCGGTTGGCAAGTTCGTCACCGCGCGCAAGCATCCGCGCCTGCTGCTGATCCGCGCGGACGCCGGCGGCGATGGATTGGTCCTCGATGCGCCCGGCATGCCGCGCTTGCACCTCGAACCAGCGCCTGCTTCGCCCAGGCTCGAAGTCAGCGTCTGGCGCAACCAGATGCGCGCCATGCTCGCCGACGAGGTGGCCAATGCGTGGATCAGCCGCTACCTCGGCTTCGCCGCGCGTTTCGTGCACATGGACGCCGAGGCGATTCGCCCCGTCGATCCCGACTATTCGCAGGCGGGCGACGAGGTCAGTTTTGCCGATGGCTATCCGTTGCTGCTGATTTCGCGCGCGGCGCTCGATGCGCTCAATGAAAAGCTCGAGCTGCCGGTGACGATGAGCCGTTTCCGGCCGAACCTGGTCGTCGCCGACACGCTGCCGCATGCAGAGGACGGCTGGCGTTCGATCCGCATCGGCCAGGTCCGCTTCGACGTGGTCAAGCCGTGCAGCCGCTGCGTGCTGACGACCGTGGATCCGCATCGCGGCGAATTCGATCCCGCGGGAGAGCCATTGCGCACGCTGACCGGATACCGGCGCTCGCCGGGTGGAGTGACGTTCGGACAAAACCTCATACCACGCGGCAACGGGCGCATTGCCCTCGGCGATGAAGTTGAAATCCTCGGCTGAACCACGCGTACTGGAGCATGTGCTCTATTCCTGCCGTTTAGGGTCGGGGTCAACCTCGATCGAAACGACATGTCCATGACCTACGACTATGTGATTGTCGGTGCCGGCTCGGCCGGCTGCGTGCTGGCCGACAGGCTCAGCGCGGACCCGGCCCGGCGCGTGCTCCTGCTCGAGGCTGGCGGGCGCGACTGGCACCCGTTCATCCACATGCCGGCGGG
>DAIMYT010000068.1:12545-17711 GCA_036734345.1 Dokdonella sp.
CCACGCCACAACTGGAACTACAACACCGAAGCGGAACCGAATCTCGACGGACGCAACCTGTGGTGGCCGCGTGGCAAGGTGCTTGGCGGTTCGAGTTCGATCAATGCAATGTGCTATATCCGCGGCGTCCGCGGCGACTACGATTCCTGGGCGGAGAAGACCGGCGATCCGCGCTGGGGCTGGGACAACGTGCTCGGCTACTTCAAGCGCTCCGAAGACAATACCCGCGGCTCCGGCCCGCTGCATGGCGCGAACGGCCCGCTTGGCGTCGCCGACCTTCGCCACAGCAATCCGCTGTCGCAGGTTTTCATCGATGCGGCGGTCGCTGCGGGATTCGAGTCCAATGCCGACTTCAACGGCGAACGGCAGCAGGGATTCGGCTACTACCAGGTCACCCAGCGCAACGGCGCACGCTGCTCGACAGCCGCTTCGTTCCTGCGCGAAGCGCGTGGCCGCCCCAACCTGACCGTGCGCACGCATGCCCAGGTGCAGCATGTGCTGTTCGCCGGTGCGCGTGCGATCGGAGTCGACTACCGGCATCACGGCCGGCTCAAGCGCGCCGAGGCCGGCGAGGTCATCCTCGCGGGCGGCGCCCTGAATTCACCGCAACTGCTGATGCTGTCGGGCATCGGCCCGGCCGGGCACCTGCGCGAGCACGGCATTGCGCTGCGCCAGGACCTGCCCGGCGTCGGCGCCAACCTGCAGGACCATCTCGACGTCTGCACGCTGTCGCGCTGCACCCAGCCAATCACCTACGACAAGACCAACGACGTGGCGGTCGCCCTCGAGTTCCTGTTCAGGCGCAGCGGCGTGGGCACCTCGAACATCGCCGAGTGTGGCGGTTTCCTGCGCTCGCGTTTCGCCGAGGACGAACGCTGCGACATGCAGTTCCACTTCGTGCCGGCGCTGCTCGACGACCATGGCCGCAATCGCCTCGACGGCTACGGTTACACCGTGCACGCGTGCATGCTGCATCCGAAGTCGCGCGGGCAGCTGCGCCTGAAGTCCGCCGATCCGCGCGCGCCGATTGCGATCCACGCCAACTATCTCGGCGACGCGGAAGGCTACGACCTGAAGATGATGATCGAGGCGGTTCGCGTCTCGCGCTCGATCTTCGCCCAGGCGCCATTCGATGCCTACCGTGGCGAGGAGATATACCCGGGTGCCACTGCCAGCGACGACCGCGCCATCGAGGCGTTCGTCCGGCGCAAGGCGGAAACCGTCTACCACCCGGTCGGCACCTGCCGCATGGGCAGCGACGAGGACGCCGTCGTCGACAGCGAGCTGCGCGTGCATGGCGTCAACGGGCTGAGGGTGGTCGATGCCTCGGTCATGCCGGACCTGCCCAGCGGCAATACCAACGCGCCGACGATCATGATCGCCGAGCGTGCCGCGGACCTGATCCTCGGCAGGGCCTGAGCCGCGTCGCCGGCCGCGATCGACCGGTTGCGGCCGGCGTCGCTGCGGCTGATCCGCTTCGCGTACACTTCGCCGGGACAGGGGAGGAAGGCAGGGGATCTTCATGCACACGGACGTCATCGCGACACCGCCGCCGCTGCCCGATCCGCCGCTGCCGCCGGTGCCATCGGCAGGTCCCGGCGCGTTCGACCGATCGCCGGTCGAGTATCCGTTCCTGTTTGACGGCTCCGCCGCGGAGTACTTCCGCATCTGGATCGTCAACCTCGCCCTCGGCATCCTGACCCTCGGCATCTTTTCGGCCTGGGCCAAGGTGCGCACGCAACGCTACTTCTACGGCAACACGCGTCTCGCCGGCGTGCCGTTCGAATACCTGGCCCGGCCGTTGCCGATCCTCAAGGGGCGCATCATCGCGGTGGTCCTGTTCGCGGCCTACGTGATCGCCGGCCAGTACAGCATCGGCCTGCAGCTCGGCCTCGCCCTGCTGATCGCCGTACTCACGCCGTGGCTGATCGTGCGCGGCGCCGCATTCCGGGCGCGCTATTCGTCGTGGCGGGGCCTGAATTTCCGCTTCGTGTCCGACTACGGCGAAGCCTACCTGCGCTTCCTCGTGCTCGGCATTCCGCTGATCCTGACCCTCGGCATGCTCTACCCGTGGGTCAAGGGCAAGCAGAAGGAGTTCATCGTCGAGAGCCACCGCTTCGGCGGTAGCTGGTTCCGCTTCCTGCTCAGGCCCGGCCAGTTCTACCCGCCCTACCTGATCGCCTGGGGCGTGATCACGGCCTGGATGTTCTTCGTCAGCTTCCTCATGGTCGGCGTGGTCTTTGCAACGCTCGCCGTCGGCGGCGAAAAAAACGGCGCGCCACCGGCCTGGCTGATGATCGGCATGCCGATTCTCATGTATGCGGGCTATTTCGTGGTGCTGGCGTTCCTCGCGGCGGCGATATCCAACCTGATCTACAACCATGTCGAGATCGACGGACGACGCTTCCGTTCGACCCTCAAGGGCCACCGCCTGCTGTGGATCTATTTCAGCAACACGGTCGCCATCCTGGCCAGCGTCGGCCTGCTGATTCCATGGGCGATGGTGCGCCTCGCCCGTTACCGTGCCGAGTGCCTGAGCCTGGTCGCGACCGATGACTTCAACGGCATGCGCGCCGAAAGCTCGGGCAACGTCGACGCCACGGCCGCGGAGGTGGATGGTCTGTTCGACATCGACATCGGCCTGTGAGCAGCTTCAGGGCCAATTATTTCGACGGTCGCAGCAGCCGCGCGCACGAGGTCGAGGTCAGGCGCCTGAACGCGGGACGCATCCATATCGGGGGCGATGGCATCGATCGGATCGAGCAGGTATCCGCCCTGCGCATCTCGCCGCCGCTCGCACGCATCGCCCGCACCATCGAGTTCGCCGACGGCGCGCGACTGCTGGTCAGCCATCACGACCTGCTCGACCGGTGGTTCCCGTCCGGGGATCGCCTGCAGCGCATGGTCGACCGCCTCGAACTGCATGCACACGCCGTCGCCGCTTCGATCGTGGTCTGCCTCGTCATGGGTTTCGTCACGTTTGTCTGGGGTGTGCCATGGCTGTCCGACCGCATTGCCGCCCAGGTGCCGGAAAGGGTCGAGACGGCCCTCGGCGAGGAAGTGCTCGGCCAGCTCGACCGCTTCTTCGGGTTTGCCGCGAGCAAAGTCGAGCGCGTGCGCCAGGATGAACTGTCGACGCGCTTCGCCGGACTGGTCGCCGGGCTTGCGGATGCCGGCCACTACCGGCTCGCGTTCCGCGACGCACCCGGGGTCGGACCGAATGCCCTGGCCGTGCCGGGCGGCACCGTGGTCGTCACCGACCAGCTGGTCGAACTGCTCGACGACGACCGCGAATTCGATGCCGTCATCGCCCATGAACTGGGCCACCAGCAGCACCGCCACGCGTTGCGCCAGACCCTGCGCAGCTCGTTCGTGCTGGTCATCGCCGCACTGTTCACCGGCGATGTCAGCTCGGCCAGCGGAATCGTGATCGCCGTGCCGGCCTTCCTCCTGCAAAGCCACTATTCGCGTGGCTTCGAGGAAGAGGCGGACGCCTTCGCCTTCAGCACGCTGGCCGCCCATGCGACCTCGCCGGCCTGGTTCGCCGCGGCGATGCGCAAGCTCGACGACCACTACGGCGAGACTGGCGAAGAAGACGATGGCCCGGCCTATCTGTCCAGCCATCCGCGCAGCGTCGCGCGCATCGCCGCCGCAGAGGCCGCGGGCGATGCATTCATCGCCGCGCATCCGGAACTCGTGCGCGAAACACCGGGCTACGATCCGTGCACCGAGGAAGGCAACTGCCCGGATGACGACGAGGATTTCGACGAAGCCGAAGACGCTGACGAGGTGCCCGAAGCGGGATCCTGCGACAGGGCGGCGATCGAGCGGAAAAAGGGATTCTGATCGAAGCCGACGGGTGCGCCATGCGCACCCGTGGCAAGCCGGGACTACAGCGCGGCTTCGAGTTCCGGAACGACCTTGAACAGGTCGCCGACCAGGCCGAAATCGGCCACTTCGAAGATCGGTGCTTCGGCATCCTTGTTGATGGCGACGATGGTGCCGGCGTCCTTGATGCCGGTCAGGTGCTGGATCGCGCCGGAGATGCCGATCGCGACATACAGTTCGGGGGCGATGATCTTGCCGGTCTGGCCGACCTGCAGGTCGCTCGGCACGTAGCCGGCGTCGACTGCGGCGCGCGAAGCGCCGACTGCCGCACCGATCTTGTCGGCCAGCTTGTAGATGATCTCGAAATTCTCCGCGGATCCGAGCGCGCGGCCACCGGAGATGACCTTGCTCGCACCCTGCAGGTCGGGGCGATCGCTCTTGCCCTGGGCCAGTTCGACGAAACGCGTGTGCGTGGGCAAGGCCACGTCCGCACTCGCTGCTTCAACCGGCGCGCTTGCCGAGCCGTTCGCGGCCGCTGGCCACGACGCCGTGCGCACGGTGGCCGCGACGATCGCGGATGCCGGTGCCTCGACGGTGACGATCGCGTTGCCCGCATAGATCGGACGCTTGAACGTGTGCGCGGATTCGGCCGTCATGACGTCGGAAACCTGGGCGACGCCGAGCAGGGCGGCGACGCGCGGCATCAGGTCCTTGCCGAAGGTCGTCGAGGGCGCAAACACGTGGCTGTAGCCGTTGCCCGCCACCGCCGCGACCTGTGGTGCCAGGATCGCGGCAAGCGCGTGCGCGTTCTCCGCGCGGCTCAGCGTGAGCACCCGGGTGACGCCTTCGATCGTCGCGGCATCGGCAGCTACCGCGGCGGCATCGGCGGCGAGGACGAGCACGTCGATGGCTTCGGGTTTGATCGCTTGCGCCGCGCTGACGCAGCGTGCGGTACTGGAATTGAGCTTGCCGTCCAGGTGTTCGGCGATGATCAGGATCTTCGACATCGTTGTTCCTTGCTGAATGCGTTGGGGGCGTTGCTTCAGACGAGGCCCTTGGCCTTGAGCGCGGCGACCAGTTCGGCCACGTCCTTGACCATCACGCCCTTGCTGCGCTTGGCCGGCGGCTCGTGCTTCGTCGTCTTCAGGTGATCGCCCGATTCGACGCCGAGATCGGCGAAGGCCATTGTCTCCAGCGGCTTGGACTTGGCCTTCATGATGTCGGGCAGCTTGATGAAGCGCGGCTCGTTGAGGCGCAGGTCGGTGGTGATCACGGCGGGCAGGTCGACTTCGATGGTTTCGAGGCCGGCGTCGACTTCGCGCGTCACCCTGGCCTTGC
>DAIMYT010000069.1:0-4808 GCA_036734345.1 Dokdonella sp.
CGACCGCGAGCCGCGATCGATCAGCGACAAGCAGCGGGCGGTGCTGGTTGAACTAGCCCGTGCGGCGTCCGACGCCCTCGAGCAGCGCCTGCTGGCCCGTGAACGCTCGGCCGCGCTGGAGGGGAAGAATCGAGCGGAACGCCTGCTCGCGGAAGATCGCCTGCGCCTGTCCAACATCATCGAGGCGACCGACGCGGGAACCTGGGAATGGAACGTCCAGAGCGGCGAACTTCGCCTCAACGAGCGCTGGGCGGCAATCATCGGCTATTCGCTGGACGAGCTCGGTGCCGCGACCCTCGAGACATGGCGCCAGCATGCCGAGCCGGAAAGCTGGGAACGCCTGAGCAGCCAGATCAACGCGCATCTGTCCGGCGAACAGCCCAGCCTGGATTGCGACGTGCGCATGCGGCACCGGGACGGACGCCGCATCTGGACACGCTGCCGCGGAAGTCTCATCGCGCAGGTCGGGGACGGATCGGCGCAACTGGTTTGCGGCATCGTGGTCGACGTCACCGAGCGCAAGGAATCGGAGCGCCGGCTCGCGGCGAGCGAGGCCTTGCTGGATCGCTCCGGGCGCCTCGCTGGCGTGGGCGCCTGGGAGATCGACCTGGATACTTCGGAAATAACCTGGACCGACCAGACCTGTCGCATCCATGACGTTCCCGTGGGTTACCGCCCGACCTTGCAGGAAGCGATCAATTTCTTCGCGCCGGAGGCGCGCGATGCGATCGATCGCGCCATCAAGAAGGCAGTCTCGGACGGCAGCGGCTGGGACCTTGAACTGCCCTTCATCACTGCCAAGGGCCGGCATATCTGGGTACGCGCCCTCGGTACCGTCGAGTACGAAGACGGGCGGCCCCGCTGGCTGGTCGGCGCGCTTCAGGACACGACGCTGCGCCGGCGCGCGGTGCATGCGCTCGAAGTGAGCGAACGTCGTTTCAGGAAGTTGTTCCAGCATAGCCTGGGCCTGATCTGCACCCACGACCTGCAGGGCAACCTGATGTCGGTGAACCCGGCCGTCGCCAGCACCCTGGGTTATCCGGTTGGTGAGCTGCTCGGACGAAATTTCGTCGAGCTGGTGCCGGCGCCGCTGCGCGACCGGTTTTCAGCCTACCTGCAGAGAATCGTCGCGAACAGGACCGATTCGGGAATCATCCAGCTGACCGGCCACGACGGCACCTTGCATACCTGGCAGTACCACAACGTGCTCGACGATGAGGATGACGAGCACTACGTGCTTTGCCACTCGCAGGATGTCACCGAGCGCCTGGTCCACGAGAGGCAATTGCGCGAACAGAGCATCCGCGATCCGTTGACCGGCTGCTTCAACCGGCGCTACCTGGACGAACTGGAAGCCGGGATGGAGGAAAAGGAGGTATGGGGCTGCATCGCCATCGACCTTGATCGGTTCAAGCTGGTCAACGACACTTTCGGCCACCAGCGCGGCGATGACGTCCTGGTCGGGATCGCCCAGTTCCTCTGGCAGCATGTGCGCACGGGCGATGTCGTGATCCGTTCGGGAGGTGACGAATTCCTGATCCTGCTCAAGAACGCGGACGAAGCCGAAACGACGCGCATCGTCGACGCGCTCGACGCGGCGCGGTCGGATGCGCCAATCGAGTTCACGCTCGGGCATGCAGTGCGAAAGCACGGCGAGAGCCTCGACAGCACGTTGGGCAAGGCCGACAAGCGCCTCTACGAAACTCGCGCCGAGCAGCGCAGGTGAAGCGATGTGCAGCGAGCCGCTGGTGCGCGAACACCGCACCGGCTCGCGCAACCCGGCGCCGGTCTGCGATGATCTGCGCAAGACAAACGGCGGCGAACCCACTGTGCCTGAAGAATATGGATTGTTGATCGCAGCGGCCCTCATCGCGGGTCTGCTGGCTGGTGCGCTGGTATTCGGCCTGCTCGGCCGGCGCTGGTCGCGCGTTGCGGCGGAAGAGGGCGCGCGCAGCCGCGAGCCCGAGGTATCCACCTTGCGCGAACAGCGCGATTCCTTGCAACGGCAGTTCGACGACCTGCGCAGGCAACTTGAGCGCAGCGTGCAGGAACGGACGCTGGTAGAGCAGCGACTGCTCGAAATTGGCGCCCAGGCGGCCGAACGCAAGGCGGACGTCGAACAACTGTCGCGTCAGTTGGCCCAGTTGCAAGGCCGCCACGACACCGCGAGCCGCGAACTGCTCACGCTGACCGGCCAGCACGCGGCGCTGGCCGCAAGCGCCAGGGAACAGACGGAATCCGCCAGGGAAAAGCTGGCCCTGCTCGACCAGGCCGAGCAGCGCCTGCGCGAATCGTTCCAGAACCTGGCCAACCAGATCCTCGAAGCCAGGGCGGAGCGCTTCAAGGAGCAGAGCGCGGAACATCTCGGCAGCCTGCTCGATCCTCTCAAGGTCCAGCTCAAGGAATTCCGCGAGACGGTCACCCAGACCCACGCCAGCGAGCAACGCGAGCGCGGCATGCTCGTGCAGGAAATACGCTCGCTGAAGGACCTCAACCAGCAGATCAGCCAGGATGCGGTCAACCTGACCCGGGCGCTGAAGGGCGATACACGCGCCCAGGGCGCATGGGGCGAAATGGTGCTCGAGCGCGTGCTCGAGGCCTCGGGCCTTCAGGCGGGACGAGAATACGATACGCAGGAGAGTTTCCAGGGCGCCGACGGCGCACGCCAGAGGCCCGACGTGATCGTCCACCTGCCGGAAAGCAAGGACGTCGTCATCGATGCCAAGGTGTCGCTGGTCGCCTGGGAGCGTTCGGTGGCGGTCGACTCGGAAGCGGAAAGGCAGGCCGCCCTGCGCGAGCATCTGCTGTCGCTGCGCCGCCATATCGACGGCCTCGCCGGCAGGAACTACAGCGACATCCCGGGCATGCGCACGCTCGATTTCGTCCTGCTCTTCGTGCCCGTCGAAGCGGCCTTTATCGAGGCGGTGCGGGCCGATGCCGGACTCTATGGTTATGCGCTCGAGCGCAAGATCTCGCTGGTCAGCCCGAGCACCCTGCTGGCAACGCTGCGCACCGTCGCCTATCTGTGGCGCATCGAGAGCCGCAACAGCAATGCCATCGAAATCGCGCGCCGCGCGGCCAACCTGCACGACAATTTCGTCACCCTGGTCGGTGAACTGGAAAGCCTGGGCACGCAACTCCACAAGGCCAGTGAAGCGCATGCCAGCGTCGTTCGCCGCCTGACCGAAGGCGGCAAGGGCAGCGTGATCCTGCAGGTCAAGAGCCTCGCCGACATGGGTGCGCCGGCGAAGAAGTCGCTGCCGTCACAGCTGGTCGAAGCGGCGGGCGCGGAGGAAGCCACAGACCAGGCCGGTGAAGGCCCCGAATCCGGGGACGGCGCGCCCGATTGACTCCGTTCCAAGCGCCCTCGCGCCAATTCGCGGGGGCAGGCGGAGCCTGTCCGGTTGGCGGGAATGCGTCGACTCAGCGTGCCTGATTTTCCCGCGATTCACGCGCCAGCTTGCTGTGGCGGAAACCGTAGAGGAAGTAGATGGCAAATCCGACCATGGTCCATGCGACCATCAGCATCCAGTTGTGCGCGCTCATGGTCGAGAGCAGGATCAGGCAGCTGCCGACGCCGGCCAGGCAGATCAACGGTGCGAACGGGATGCGGAACGGTCGCGGCAGGTCGGGTTGGGTCCTGCGCAGGATCAGCACGCCGGCGCAGACCGCGCCAAACGCGATCAGGGTACCCATCGAAGTCAGGTCGCCGAGCACATCGAGCGGAAAAATGGCCGCCAGGATCGCAATGCCGACGCCGGTGATCACGGTATTGATGTGCGGCGTGCGGTATTTTGGATGGATGCGCGTGAAAATCGGCGGCAGCAGTCCGTCGCGTCCCATGATCATGAAGATGCGTGGCTGGCCAATGATCATGACCAGCACCACGGAGGCGAGGCCGATCAGTGCGCCAGCCTCGACGATCCAGCGCAGCCAGCCCAGTCCAGGGTGGCTGGCCACGGCGGTGACGACGGGCTCGGCGGTGCCGAGCAGCGTGTACGGCGTCAATCCGGTCATGACCAGGGCCATGCCGATGTAGAGCACCGTGCAGATCGCCAGCGAGGCGAGCATGCCGATCGGCATGTCCCGGCTCGGGTTGAGTGACTCCTGCGCCGCCACCGAAGTGGCTTCGAAGCCGATATAGGCAAAGAACACCATCGATGCGCCGCGCAGCACGCCCTCCCAGCCGTACTTGCCGGGGGCGACGTTTTCCGGGATGAACGGATGCCAGTTCGCCGTGTCGATATAGCTGATGCCGGCGCCGATGACGAGCACGATCAGGCCGACCTTGAGGATGACCATGGCCATGTTCGCGCCGGCCGACTTGCGGATGCCGATGTAGCACAGCCAGGTCAGCAGGAGGACGAGGATGGCGGCCGGAACGTTCGCGATGGCCCCGGTGGCATTGAGCTTGTCGTCGAGCGGCGCATTGACCAGGGCTGCCGGCAAATGGATGTTGAACTGGTCGAGCAGGCTGAGGAAGTAGCCAGTCCAGCTGACCGCCACGGCCGAAGCCGAGACGCCGTACTCGAGCACGAGCATCCAGCCGATGAACCAGGCCGCCAGTTCGCCGAGGGTGGCATAGGTGTAGGAGTAGGCGCTGCCCGAGACCGGCACCATGGCCGCGAATTCGGCATAACACAGCGCGCAGAAGGTACAGCAGATCGCGGCGAAGACGAACGACAGCACGATGGCCGGCCCGGCGTGTTCGGCCGCGGCGACGCCGGTGATGACGAAGATGCCGCCGCCGATCACGGCACCGATGCCCAGCGCGGTCAGGCCCCATGGCCCGAGCGTGCGTTCGAGGC
>DAIMYT010000069.1:4818-14491 GCA_036734345.1 Dokdonella sp.
GCCAGAGGATGTTTGGTCGCCAGAAGTTGGTTGGCCATGCGTGAATTCCCTTGCGTTCCGGAGTCGGGCCGGTAGCCGGCGCGAGCGCGCGCCCGGCGTGAGCGAACAGGGCCGGCGCCTGGGCGCCGGCCCTGGTGGCTGGATCAGTTTCGCTGGCGCAGGTGGCTGTGCCGGTAGCCGTAAACGCCGTAGATGAGGAATCCGATAATGGTCCAGCCAGTCATGACCGGCCAGTTTTCCGCGAACGGTTGCCAGAACAGGTAAAGGCAGGTGATCACGCCGAGCGGACAGATCACGATGGCGAGCGGAACGCGGAACGGGCGCGGAAGATCGGGCTGGGTCTTGCGCAGGACCAGCACGCCGGCGGAGACCGTTGCAAAGGCGAGCAGGGTGCCCATTGAAACGAGGTCGCCGAGGAAGCTGATCGGCAGGAAGCCGGCGAGCGCCGCGGCGACCACGCCGACGAAGATGGTGCCGACATGAGGGGTATGGTGCTTCGGATGGACCTTGGCGAACATCTTCGGGATCAGCCCGTCGTTCGCCATCGAGAAGAAGATGCGCGGCTGGCCCATCAGCATGACGAGGATGACCGAACTCAGGCCGGCGATGGCGCCAAGTTCGACGACGATCTTGAGCCAGGAAAGCGACGGATAGGCTTCCAGCGCGGTTGCCACCGGCTTCGGCGTGCCGAGCATCGTGTACGGCATCATGCCGGTCAGCACGGCCGAGACAACGATGTAGACGACCGTGCAGATGGCCAGCGAGCCGAGGATGCCGATCGGCATGTCGCGCTGCGGATTCTTCGCTTCACCGGCTGCGGTTGAAACGGCGTCGAAGCCGATGTAGGCGAAGAACACCACTGCTGCACCACGCACGATGCCGTCAAAGCCGTACCTGCCAGGACCCTGGTTTTCCGGGATGAACGGATGCCAGTTGTCCGAATTGACGTATTGCAGGCTGAAAGCGACAAACATCAGGATCACGACGACCTTGATCGTGACGATGATCGCATTGGCGATGGCGGATTGCTTGATGCCGTAATAGCCGACCGTGGCGACTGCCGCGACAATGGCGACTGCGGGCAGGTTGAACAGGCCGCCTGTATAGACCAGCGAGCCGTCGACGACGTTGAGCGGTGCCTGCGAGAGCGCAGCTGGCAGAGCAAGGCCGAACGTATCGAGGAAACTGTTGAAGTAGCTTGACCAGCCCACCGCGACCGTGGAGGCGGCAAACAGGTACTCGAGCACGAGATTCCAGCCGATGAACCAGGCGACGACTTCACCGAGCGTGGCGTAGGAATAGGAGTAGGCGCTGCCCGAGACCGGCAGCAGGGCCGCGAACTCGGCGTAGCAGAGGCCGGCAAACGCACAGGCGATGCCGGCGAAGACGAAGCTGAGGACGATGGCCGGTCCGGCATGCGCGGCGGCCGCGTGTCCCGTCAACACGAAGATGCCCGCGCCGATCACGGCGCCGACGCCGAGCAGGACCAGTTGGGTCGCGGTCAGGGTGCGCTTGAGGGTGGCCTCGCCCTCGAGCGAGCCTTCGACCGGCTCGCCGGCATCGACATGCGGCGCAGGTTCTACCGGCTTCGTGACGAAAAAGCCCATGGACATCGTGTTCTCCCCGGAGGTGTGACGGAACGGCCTTCAGGCCGGCTTCTGTGGATGCCGCCTGCCAGCGACAGCGGCCCCGTACGATGCCAAACGGCGAACCCGAGCACAAGCGCGGAATAGGCAGTTGCACGCCACACGCAAAACTTGTGCAGTGCAGCTTGATTCGCAGGTTTCACCGGATCCGCTATCCTGCCGGCTGCCCAGGATGCCGCCGTCGATGTTGCGCGAAAAACTTGAAACCTATGCCTCAAGGGTTGCCGGCCAGGCGTCGACCATCGACCTGTTTCGCGCGCTACTCGACGTGCCGGCGTGCTACCTGCGCAGCAACCTCGAACGGCATTTCACCGGCTCGGCCTGGCTGGTCAGCGCCGACGGCCAGCGCGTCCTGCTCACCCATCACCGCAAGCTCGATCGCTGGCTGCAGCTCGGCGGGCATGCCGATGGCGATGCCGATCTGAGCCGGGTGGCCTTGCGCGAGGCCGAAGAGGAATCGGGCCTGGCCGGTCTGGTCGTCGAGACGGAGATCTTCGATCTGGATCGGCACTGGATACCCGAACGTGCCGATGTTCCCGGCCACTGGCACTACGACGTGCGCTTCGTCGTGCGCGCAACGGGCAGCGAACAGTTTGTCGTCAGCGCGGAATCACACGACCTCGCCTGGCGCGACATCTGCGCTGTGGCCGGCGACGCCGCGATGGACGAGTCGCTGCGGCGGATGGCTTTGCGCTGGCTGGAGCGCCAGCGCCAGCGCCAGCGCCGGGAATAGGGAATGGAGAATGGAGAATGGGGAATGGGGAATGGGGAATGGGGAATGGGGAATAGGGAATGGGAACAGCGCCTCTCGACAGCGCGAACGCTCACATCAAACCCGGATCCCTGAGAAGTCCACACCACCATTCCCCATTCCCCATTCCCGCCCCATCAATCAGGCCCTCCCGCCAAACTCCCCGGTCACCGTGCTGACGTGGATCTTCTCGCCGGTGCGCACGTATTCGGGTACCTGGATCTCGATGCCGGTGGAGAGCCGGGCCGGTTTCGGGCGCTTGGTCGCGGTGGCGCCCTTCATTTCCGGCGCGGTGTCGACGACTTCGAGGATGACCGACGGCGGCAGCTGCACGGCGACCGGCGCATCATCGATGATCTGCACGTAGCAGCCCTCGATGCCATCGACGATGTAGCCGGCGGCATCGCCGACGACGTCGGCATCCAGCGTGTATTGCGTGTAGTCCTCGCTGTCCATGAACACGAAGGCCTCGCCGTCCTTGTAGGAAAAACTGACCGCGCGGCGGGTGACTTCGGTTTCCCTTATCTCGTCTTCGGAGCGCAGCGAGAGGTCAGCCTTTACGCCGCCCGGAACGCTGTACATGATGAAACGGAAGGTCACGTTGCCGCTGCGGCCCTGTGCCGAGCTGCGCTCGATATCGCGGACCTGGTAGACCTTGCCTTCGTGTTCGACGACGTTGCCGCGCTTGACTTCGGATGCTTTCATGGTTTGCAGAGTCGGGAATGGAGAATGGGGAATGGGGAATGGGGAATGGGGAATGGTAAAAGCAGATGACACGGGAACTGGAAATTTGCCGGGAACTTCGGACAAGCAGGATCTGCCGTTCCGACTCCCCATTCCCGTTTCCCCGCTATTTCGGCGCCAGCCGCACCGCGCCATCGAGGCGGATGGTCTCGCCGTTGAGGTAGCGGTTGCCGAGGATGTGGGCGACCAGCGCGGCGAACTCGGTCGAGGTGCCGAGCCGCGAGGGAAACGGGATCGAGGCGCTGAGCGATTCCTGGATCGCGGCCGGCATGCCGTCGACCATCGGCGTCCAGAAGATGCCGGGGGCGATGGTCATGACGCGGATGCCGAAACGCGCCAGCTCGCGTGCCATCGGCAGGGTCATGCCGACGACGCCACCCTTGGATGCCGAATAGGCGGCCTGGCCGATCTGGCCGTCGAATGCGGCGACCGAAGCGGTATTGATGATGACGCCGCGCTCGCCGTCTTCGCCGGGCTCGTTGTCCTGCATGCGTTCGGCCGCGGCCTTGGCCACGTTGAACGAGCCGACCAGGTTGACCATGACGGTGCCGGCGAAATTCTTCAGCGGCATCGCGCCGTCGCGGCCGAGCATGCGCCCGGCGCCGAGGATGCCTGCGCAGTTGACCGCGACATTGAGCCCGCCCATGAATTCGGCGGCGCTGGCCACGTTGGCGCGCACGCCTTCCTCGTCAGTCACGTCGGTGCGCAGGAAAACGGCCTTGTCCTTGCCGAGCGCGGCCACCGCCTGCGCACCCTTGTCGGCATTGACGTCGAACAGGGCGACCTTGCCGCCATGGGCGACGAAGTGTTCGGCGACACCGAGACCCAGGCCGGACACGCCACCGGTGATGAGCGCCTTGACGTTTTCGGGTTGCATGATTCCTCCTGGTTCGCGGCCGATCGGCGGACCGCGCAAAGGCGCGCATTCTACAACGTGAGACGGCTTTCGAACCGGCGATCATGCCCACTGAGTGGGTCGATGAAGCGCAGCGATCGGGCCAGCAGCTTGAGCGGCCGCCCGAAATCGTCCGGCGCGGGTTCGGCGAAATCCGGGTACAGGGCATCGTTGGCGATGCCGGCGCCGAGCGCGGCCATGTGCACGCGCAACTGGTGCTTGCGTCCGGTCAGCGGGCTCAGGGCATAGCGCCAGCAGGCGCCCTCGCGTTCGAGCACGTCGATGCGCGATTCGCTGTTGGCCGGGCCTTCGGCTTCGCGCATGCGATAGAACGGTTCGCCGGCGACGATCCGCGATCGCCGGACCAGTGGGAACGCAAGGCCCGGCAATGCCGGCGCGATCGCTTCGTAGCGTTTTTCGATCCGGCGCGTGCGAAACAGCGCCTGATAGGCCGAGCGCGTGCGCGGGTCCGCCGAAAACAGGACGAGGCCGGCAGTGCCGCGATCGATCCTGTGCAGTGGCACCAGGTCGGCATTGCCGAGCATCCGAATCAGGCGGCGCAACAGGGTCTCCTCGACGTATCGCCCGGTCGGCAAGACGGCGAGGAAGTGCGGCTTGTCGGCGACGACGAGACTCCCGTCGACGTGCACGATGCCTGCCTCGAACGGGATGTGCGGTTCGTCGGGTACTTCGCGAAAGTAGCGGACCGTCATGCCGGTGCGGTGGGCATGGCCAATCTGCAGCGGGACGCCATTGCCGTCCAGGACCCGCTGGCGCGCGAAGCGATCGATCCACTGTTCCCGCGGCACGCCGGGGAAATGCGCACACAGGCAGTCGAGCACGGTCGGCCATGGGCCCGGCGGCAACTGCAGCGTGCTGGCCAGGGCCGCTTCGCAAATCGCCTGGGGAGTGGTGGGAGGCATCGCGCTATTATGCCGGCAAGGCGCAAAGGCTCGGGCAGCCCTATCCACGCGGGGTTCATCGGACCGGCGCCCGTAGCAAACCTGCGTTGGGCATGGCCGCCCCGGGCTTCGCCGAGCGCCGTCTGCGCGCGATCGTTTTCTCGCTGACGCCGGGGCACGTGCGCCTGTCCCGCCCCGCCCCTGACACGTCCATGACCGGCCTGACCATGTCCCATCTGCTGCTCAACCTGCGCCATGTACCCGAAGACGAAGCCCAGGACGTGCGGGCCATGCTCGAGCGCAACGCGATCGCGTTCTATGAAACGCAGCCGAACCGCTGGGGAATTTCCGCGGGAGCCATCTGGGTGTCCGACCAGGGCCAGGTGGCCCTGGCCCGGACCCTGATGGCCGAATACCAGGCGCAACGCAAGGCCAGTGCCCGTTCGGAGTACGAAAACGCGCGGCGCGAAGGCACCGCGCCCACGTTCTGGTCGCAGGTGCGCAGGCAGCCGTTGCGCCTGCTCCTGATCCTGTTCGGCATTGCCCTGTGCATCGCGCTCAGCCTGTGGCCGCTGCTGCTCGCAGGCCGATGACTTCGGCCGGGCCTGCTTGACGAATCCGGTCGGCAGCGTCGCTTTCCGTCAACCAAAAGAATGCTGGCGCTGTTCAGGCGGGCACGCCGCCGATGAAGTCCGGCTTGCCGAGCGGAACGCCGCAGTGGCGCAGGATCGCGTAGGCCGTGGTGACATGGAAGTAGACATTCGGCAGGGCGTAGTGCAGCAGGTAGGGCTGTCCGGCGAACCGGACCTCGTTGCCGCGCAGGTTGAGCGTGATCGTCCTTTCTTCGCTGCCGTCGATCTGTGCCGGCTTGAGCGACTCGATGAACGCAATGGTCTTGCCGATGCGTGCCTGCAGTTCGTCGAAGGTGGTCTCGGTGTCCTCATGGACCGGACGCTCGACCCCGGCGAGGCGAGCGGCGGCGCCGCGCGCCATGTCGGTGGCGATCTGCACCTGGCGTGTCAGCGGGAACATGTCCGGAAACAGGCGCGTGGACAGCAGGACGGCAGGATCGATCCTGTGCTGTTCGGCGTGGGCGGCCGCCTTCTTCAGGATCGCCGCAAGGTTGCCGAGGGTTCGGGCAAGGACCGGTACCGAAGCCTGATACATCGTAATGCTCATGGAAATCTCCAGGGAGTTCGCAAGGGGGATCGCCGGGCGACGGGTTTGCGCCGTCGGTCCAGGCTGGGCCAGACAGTGGAGGCGAAGCGCGCCGGGGCAAGGGGGTGCTCCGGCGTGCGATCATGACGCATGAATCCATTCACCTCGCTCCCGCTTGATCCGCAGCTGCTCGGCGCGCTCGATCCGCTCGGCTACACCGAAATGACGCCCGTGCAGGCACAAAGCCTGCCGCACATCCTCGGCAACCTCGACGTCATCGCCCAGGCACCGACCGGCAGCGGAAAGACCGCCGCCTTCGGCCTGGGCCTGCTTGCGCGCATCGATCCTGGCCAGATTGCCGTGCAGGCGCTTGTCCTGTGCCCGACGCGCGAACTGGCCGACCAGGTCAGCAAGGAAATCCGCCGGCTGGCGAGTGGCGTGCCCAATGTGAAGCTGCTGACCCTGTGCGGCGGCATACCGTTGCGTCCGCAGCTGGCATCACTGGCGCATGCCCCGCATGTCGTCGTCGGCACGCCGGGGCGGATCCAGGAGTTGATCAGCCAGGGCGCGCTCGCGCTGGATCAGGTGCGCGTGCTCGTGCTGGACGAGGTGGACCGCATGCTCGACATGGGGTTCCAGGACGACATCACCGCGCTGGTGAAGAAGACGCCGGGATCGCGCCAGACCCTGCTTTTCTCGGCGACGATTCCCGATGAAATCCGCAAGGTCAGTCGATCCATGCAGCGCAATCCGGTCGAGGTGGTTGCCGATGCGGCAGCCGACATGCCCGAGATCGAGCAGCAGTTCTTCGAAATCGATGCCTCGCGCCGGTTCGACGCCCTGGTGCGCCTGTTGACCGCGCACCGGCCCGAATCGACCCTGGTTTTCTGCAACATGCGTCGCGATACGGTGGAGCTGGCCGACGGGCTGGCCCAGCGCGGATTTTCCGCGCTCGCCCTGCATGGCGACCTCGAACAGCGCGAACGCGACGAGGTGCTGATGCGCTTCGCCAATCGCAGCTGCGCGATCCTCGTCGCGACCGATGTCGCCGCGCGTGGACTCGATATCGAGGATTTGCCCGCGGTGGTCAACTGGGAGGTCTCCACGGATCCGGATGTCCACGTCCATCGGATCGGCCGCACCGGCCGGGCGGGGCGCAAGGGCATGGCCTGGAGCCTCGTGGCCGCCGCTGAAATGCCGCGCATTGCGCCGATCGAAGTGCGCACCGGCAAGCCTGTCCGATGGTCGCAACTGCCTGCCGCAGGAGACTCGAAGGCACCGCTGACCGCGAGCATGAGCACCCTGTGCATCGATGCCGGCCGCCAGGACAAGCTGCGTCCCGGCGATGTGCTTGGCGCCCTCACCGGCGATGCCGGAATCGCCGCCGCCGCGGTCGGAAAAATCGGCATCTTCGCCACGCGTTCCTACGTGGCGATCCGTCGCGACCAGTCAGCCGAGGCGCTCAGGCGGTTGCGTGCAGGCAAGATCAAGGGACGCAATTTCCGCGTTCGCGCGATCGACTGAGCGGTCGGCGCTCAGCTCAACATCAGCAACCGCCAACTGACCGCGCCGGTCGCAACGGCGAGCACGAGCAGGACTATGGCCGAAACCTGCAACAGGCGCCCGATGCGCTGCGCGGCGGGACCGCGGCGAAGCGGCGTGTCGCGCAGCACGCGCGCCCCGGGCAGGGG
Organism: Dokdonella sp.; assembly: GCA_036734345.1. GTDB lineage: Bacteria > Pseudomonadota > Gammaproteobacteria > Xanthomonadales > Rhodanobacteraceae > Dokdonella. Next base: position 12,606 of record DAIMYT010000069.1, read on the forward strand.
CCACTGCTGGAACTTCAATGCACGCTGCCCCTTGCGTGCCGAGTAGCCGCCGAGCAGTGCAAGGCAGATCGCGCTGCCTGTCAGGGCCACGCCGAGCAGGCTGCGCATGCGCATGATCAGCACCTGGGGTTCGGACAGTTCAGCGATACCGAGCAGCCAGCGCTGGAAGTAGTGGATGCAGAGCAGGGCGACAACGGTCGCGATGCCGAGCACGGCAATGGTCTGGCGGCGCAGGCGCCGGTCTGCGCGAACGATATCCTCGCTCAAGTCGGTACTCCCTCGTTCCTGCCGGCGAGCATAGCGGTTCGGGCCCTTCCGGCATCGCCGTATATCGCCAAATCCCTGCGCCGGTCTATCCTCTACCCATGAACAAGCCAATCCTGCACCACCTGCTGCTGATTCTTCTCCCGCTGCTGCTTGGCGCCTGCCAGAGCCTGGCTACGCGCATCGACGCGCCATCGGCCGCGGCCGCGAGCCCGCGCCAGTGGTTCGATGGCGAGTACGACAACCACGAACAGGTGGCGCTGGCCGAGAAGGCAGCCGTGCCCCGCGCGCGCATCGTCATCACGCCGCTGCAGAAGGCGGGCTGGTACACGTGGACGGTAAGCCTGTCCGGCCAGCCCGCTGTTTCGGCGACCTGGGTCATGCGCTCGGTCAAGGCGATCAACGGCAATGTGGTTCTCACGCCATTCCGCGCCATCGTGGCAACACCGGGAACAGGCGCGGATTTCGACCTCGCGCAATGGGTCGCGCTCGATGCCTGCGCACTGCAGGGCGTCGCCACCCCGGCAGGGCTCGACGTCAAGGCCGATGTCGCCACCTGCGCAACCCTGGTGCCCGGCATCGGCGCCAGTGCCGCCATGCTGCCGCTGGAAATCGAACACGACGGCGAATGGCTGCGCGTGCGACTCTACACCGACCAGGCGCGCGGACCGGATGCCAGGATAGAAGCCCGCCGCCTGCGCTGGTTCACCGGCTGGGCCGCGATCAACGGCGCCGGGCCGAACGCGAAGGTCGAGAGCGGCGACTGGCACATGAACCGCGATATCCGCGTAGACAACGAAGGCGGCCGTGCGCCGCCCGCATGGCGCGACGGCAATCCATCGGGATATTCGCTGGAGCTTTCGCGCATGACCTATCGCGACGGCAACGTGCCCGTGCTCAAGCTCTCGATCATCGACGATGCCAGCGGGCGCAGCGTGGTCTATGCCTGGGCGGATCCGCAGGCGACGCGGATCGGCATCAACCTCGGTTGGGTGCAGGTCGGCCTCGAGGCGTCCGGCGGGCAGGGCCGCTGATCAGGGAGAAACGCGATGACCGGGGAAACCATCAGCTGGAGCGATTTCGAGCGTGTCTGCATGGTCGCCGGCACGGTCACCCGCGTCGAAGTATTTCCGCAAGCACGCAAGCCGGCCTACAAGGTCTGGGTCGATTTCGGGCCCTATGGCGAACGCAAGAGCAGTGCCCAGATCGTGGCGCTCTACCAGCCGGCGGACCTGGTCGGCCGGCAGATCGTCGGCGTGATCAATTTTCCCGAGAAGCAGATCGGTCCGTTCCGTTCGCAGTTCCTGCTGACCGGCTTCCCGACCGCCGAAGGTGTCGTCATCACCACGATCGAGCGGCCGGTGCCGAACGGCACGCGCCTGGCCTGATCCGCGGGCACCTGCGGTTGTCCTGTGCAGCCACGGCGCAGGCGACCGCCGCTGCCCAAGGCGGCAGCGGCCTTCGCGGACAGGGTTCAGAGCGCTTCGAAGATGCCCGCCGCGCCCATGCCGGTGCCGATGCACATCGTGACCATGCCGTATTTCTGCTGGCGCCGGCGCAGGCCATGGATCAGGGTCGCCGCACGCACGGCGCCGGTCGCGCCGAGCGGGTGGCCGAGCGCG
>DAIMYT010000069.1:14501-17666 GCA_036734345.1 Dokdonella sp.
CCTTGCTGGCGTCCAGGCCGACATCGCGGATCACCGCCAGGGCCTGCGCGGCGAAGGCTTCGTTGAGTTCGATCCAGTCCATCTGCTCCTTGCCCAGGCCGGCCAGCTTGAGCGCCTTCGGAATCGCCGCGATCGGACCGATGCCCATGACCTCGGGGCGCACGCCGGCCACGGCAAAGGAGACGAAGCGGGCGATCGGGGTCAGGTTGTATTCCTTGATGGCCTTCTCGCTGGCCAGCATCAGTGCGCCGGCACCATCGGACATCTGCGAGGAATTGCCCGCGGTGACGCTGCCGCCGGCCTTGAACACGGTGCGCAGCTTGGCCAGGCCAGCGGCGCTGGTGTCGGGTCGCGGGCCTTCGTCGGTGTCGATCAGGCGGCTGTCGGTCTGGATCGCGCGACCGACCAGGTCCGGGTAGTGGTCGTCGAGCCGGAACGGCACGATTTCGTCCTTGAACTCGCCTGCGGCGATCGCGGCCAGGGCCTTCTGGTGCGAGGCGAGGGCAAAGGCGTCCTGGTCCTCGCGACTGACCTTCCACTCGCTGGCGACGTTTTCGGCGGTGATGCCCATGCCGTAGGCGATGGCGACATTCTCGTCCTGGAAGGCCGCCGGATTCATCGCGATCTTGTGGCCCATCATCGGCACCATGCTCATGCTCTCGGTACCGCCGGCCAGCATCAGGTCGGCATCGCCGGTACGGATGCGGTCGGCGGCGAGGGCGATGGCCTGCACGCCGGAAGAACAGAAGCGGTTGATCGTCTGCGCGGGTACCGAGTTCGGCAGGCCGGCCAGCAAGACGCCGATGCGCGCGACATTCATGCCCTGCTCGGCCTCGGGCATCGCGCAGCCGATCACCGCGTCGTCGATGCGCGAGGGGTCGATGCCCGGCGCGCCGGCGACCGCGGCACGGATCACATGGGCGAGCAGGTCATCGGGACGGGTGTTGCGGAAAACGCCGCGCGGCGCCTTGCCAACCGGTGTGCGCACGGCCGAGACGATGTAGGCGTCTTGCATTTGTTTGGTCATTTGGCTTTCTCCGAAAGCGGGAATGGGGAATGGGGAGTCGGGAATCGAAACAGCGCGATCAGTGAAACGAAATCTGGAATGGAGAGCCGTCTTTGCGAGGAATCGCCTTGACCATTCTCCATTCCCGTTTCCCCATTCTCAGTTTCTAAGCGGCTTTCCCGTCGTCAACGTATGCGCGATGCGCTCTTGGGTCTTGGCCATTTGCGCGAGCTCGACGAAATGCCTGCGCTCGAGGTCGAGCAGCCAGGCTTCGTCGACCTGCGAGCCGCGCTCGATCACGCCGCCGCATAGCGTATCGGCGATGCGGCTGCCGATTTCGTAGTCGTGCGGGGAGATGAAGCGTCCTTCGAGCATGTTGACCAGCATCATCTTGAGCGATGCGGTACCGACGTCACCGGCAACGACGATGTCGCGTGCGGGCAGCGGCGGGCGCCAGCCCGATTCGGCCAGCGCGGCGGCGACCCGCCTGGCCACGTAAAGCAGCTCGAAACTGTTGAAGACGATGACGTCGTCCGGGCGCAGCAGGCCGAGTTGTTTCGCTTCCAGCGCGCTGGCCGACACCTTGGCCATGGCGGCCGCTTCGAAGGCCTTCTTGATGCCGTTGAACGGATCGCCGTCGACGCTGTTCCTCGACGCGCGCAGGGCCAGCTCCTTGAGGCCACCGCCCGCCGGGAGCAGGCCGACGCCGGCTTCGACGAGTCCGATATAGCTTTCCAGCGCGGCCACGGTGCGCGCCGAATGCATCTGGAATTCGCAACCGCCGCCGAAGGCCATGCCGCGCACGGCCGAAACCACGGGCACCAGCGAGTACTTGATGCGCATGCTGGTGGCCTGGAAGTTGCTGACCATCGCCTCGAAGGCGTCGATCTTGCCTTCCTTGACCAGGCCCAGCGCGCCCTTGAGGTCCGCGCCGGCCGAGAACGGTTCGCCGTTCTGCCAGATGACCAGGGCCCTGAACTGCTTCTCGGCTTCGCCGACGCAGTGCTGCAGGCCGTCGAGGACCGCGTCGTTGACCGTGTTCATCTTGGTCTTGAAGGAGACGATGCCGATGTCGTCGCCGAGATGCCACAGGCGCACGCCGTCGTTTTCCCAGACTGTCGTGCCGTTGTCGAATTTCTCGCCGAGCAGCGGATCGGGGTAGATCTGGCGCTGGTAGACGGCGGCCGTGGAGCGCGCAATGTTCTTGCCGGCGACCGGCGAATACGAGCCGTCCGGTCCATGCACGCCGTCGCGGCCGTCGGTGACCCAGGCAGGCAGGGGCGCATCGCTCATCGCCTTGCCGGCCGAAATGTCCTCGGCGATCCACTGCGCGACCTGCTTCCAGCCGGCGGCCTGCCAGGTTTCGAACGGGCCGAGCTTCCAGCCGTAGCCCCAGCGGATCGCGAAATCGACGTGGCGCGCCGTTTCGGCGATGTCGGCGAGGTGGAAGGCGGTGTAATGGAACAGGTCGCGGAACATCGCCCAGAGGAACTGCGCCTGGTTGTCCGTGGAAGCACGCAGGGCGGCGAACTTCTCGCCGGGATTGCGCATGGCGAGGATCTTGCCGACTTCGTCGCTGGGCCCTTGCGCGGCAGGGCGATAGTCCCGGGTCGCCAGGTCGAGTACCTGGATTTCCTTGCCGACCTTGCGAAAGAAGCCGGCGCCCGTCTTCTGCCCGAGCGCACCCTTTTCGATGAGGGCGCCCAGCCATGCGGGTGCCTTGAAGTACTTGTGCCACGGATCCTTCGGCAGGGTGTCATCCATGGTCTTGATGACATGCGCCATCGTGTCGAGGCCGACCACGTCCGAGGTCCGGTAGGTGGCACTCTTCGGCCGGCCGATGGTCGGGCCGGTGATGGCGTCGACGGCATCGAAGCCAAGCTTGAACTGTTCGGTGTGGTGCATCGTCGCCAGGATCGAGAACACGCCGATGCGGTTGCCGATGAAATTCGGCGTGTCCTTGGCATGGACCACGCCCTTGCCGAGCGTCGTGGTCAGAAAGGATTCGAGGCCGGCGAGGAGTCCCGGATCGGTCTCGCGGTCGGGAATCAGTTCGACCAGGTGCATGTAGCGCGGCGGGTTGAAGAAATGGATTCCGGAGAATCGCGGGCGCATCTTCTTCGGCAGGGCCTCGGCCAGCGAATTGATGGAAAGGCCCG
>DAIMYT010000070.1:0-16438 GCA_036734345.1 Dokdonella sp.
ATGCCCTCCATTTGCGGGCGTGTGTAGGCGGTGACGCGCTTCCAGCGGCGGATCCAGGCCGCGACTTCCCCGGCCGGGTGACCGGGCTTGAGGGTCACCAGGACGGCATTCACGAACGGATTGCTGCTTTGCGAAGCGATCACCGAATCGAGCAGGCCGGGCACGCCGGGTCGATTGAAGGCCGGGTTCTCCGCGTTGCGGCGACGCGATTGCAGGATGGCGTCGTTGTCCTTGAGGAACTGCGCTTCCTGGGCGTCCTTGAGCGGGATGAACACCATCGGGTCGCCGCTCGAGGAGACCATGCGCCGGGTCAGCCCGACCACCGTGTACTCGTTGCGGCGGATGCGGATGCGCTCGCCGATATGGAAACCGGTGGCGACGTCGGCGATGGCCTCGTAGTGGCTGCGCGTGATCTGTCGTCCGCCGACCAGGTGCGGCGGCCATCCGGGCGTGCCGCCGGCGCCCGGCGAGATGCCGACCACCATGGCCCGCACATCGGCCTCGCCCTTGCGGATCTGCATGGTCAGGTAGGTCACGTTCGCGGCCAGCGCGACGCCTGGCATGACGAGGATCCCGCGGTAGAGGTCGTCGTTGACGCTGGATGATTCGGCGTAGGGCCCGAGCGTGTCCTTCTGCACGATCCACAGGTCCGCGCCGCTGTTGTCGAGCAGCGCCTTGCCGTCGTCGACCATGCCGCGATAGACGCCGGCCATGGTCAGGGTCACGCCGATGAGCAGGCCGAGGCCGATGCCGGTGAACAGGAACTTGCCCCAGGCATGCAGGATGTCGCGTCCGGCCAGGCTGATCACTGCGCGGCTCCGGCGAGACGATCGACGACATGGATGCGGCTGCGCGCGCCCAGCGCCTTCTCGCTGAACAGGACGATGCGCTCGCCGGCCTGCAGGCCTTCGCGGACCTGGACGTTGCCATCGAGGTCGCCCGCGCCAAGCCGGGTGGGCCGGAACTCGAGCGCGTTGGCGTTGATCACCCAGACGCCGATGCGGCCGTCGACGCGCCGTATCGCGGCGTTCGGGATCACGGCCGTGGCTGGCAGGGGCGGCAGGGCGAGGGTGACTTCGGCCAGTTCGCCGATCGGCGGCAGCGATTCGGCGGGCGTGTCGAACGCGATCTTGGCGAGGGTCTCCTCGGTCACCGCATCGGCCAGCGGTTCGACGCGGACGACTTTGCCGGCAAGGTTGACGTCGCGGCGCGAACGCAGCGTGATGCGCGCCGCCAGGCCCGGTGCCAGGCCTGCGGCGCTGATCTGGTCGAAGCGCGCGTTGATCCACAAACTGTTCGTGTCGATGATCTCGATCACGGCCTGGCCGGCGACCACGGTGGTGCCGGGTTCGATGTCGCGCGCGGCGACCAGGCCGTCGACCGACGCGACCAGGCGCAGGTTGGCGCGTTGCGCGAGCGCCGCTTCCTTGTCCGCGCGGGCGCGGCTGAGTTCTTCGCGGGCCGCACTGACCGCGGCATCGGCGATCTGCCGCTCCTGCTGGCGGCCGGCGACCGCCTCGACACTGACGGCGTGCGTCACCAGCAGTTTCTCGTAGCGGCCTTCCTGGCCGCGCGCGTAGGTCTGGCGCGCCGTGGCCTCGCGCACCGCCGCCTCGGCGCGCTTGATCACGGCCTCCTGCATGCGCACGCGGTCATCGAGGTCGACCGGATCCATTTCGCCGAGCACCTGCCCGCCAATGACACGGTCGCCGACTTCGACATCGAGCCGTTGCAGCCGGCCTGCGAAAGTCGGGCCGATCTTGTACACGTAACGCGCCTCGACCGTGCCGACGCCGAACAGGGCAGGCGAGATCGATTGCGTGGCGACCGTCGTGGCGACCACCGAAACGGGCGCCAGCGGACCGGAACGCAGCACGACATAGGCAAACAGGGCCAGCAACGGAATGATCGCGGCGATCAGGGCGAGGGTGCGGCGGCGCACATGCGGCAGCTTCATGATGCTGCCCCGATGCCGCGGCAATAGATGGCGAAGACCTTGGGTGCATCGGCGCGCATGCGATCCATGTCGCCTTCCAGCAGCGACTGCATGACCAGCCCCTGGATGGTGCCGATGAAAAGATTCGCGGCGGCTTCGGTATCGAGGTCGGCACGCAGTTCGCCGCAGGACTTGCCCGCCTCGATGCTGCGGTGCAGGCGCTGCGCATAATGCTTGATCAGGGTTTGCACGATGCGCTTGGGCACGGTGGATCCGGCCTTCTGCAGCTCGCCGAACAGCATGCGCGGCACGCCCGGATGTTCGGCCACGAAGTCGACATGACTCATGAACATGGCACGCAGGGCCGCCAGCGGTGAATCGACGTCGCGGGCCGCGCGATCGACGCGCGCGAGCAGGCTTTCGGCCACCCATTCCATGACCGACTGCCAGATCGCCTGCTTGGTCGGGAAATGCCGGAACAGCGCACCCTCGGTCAGGTTCATGTGCCTGGCGATCGCCAGGGTGGTGATTTCGCTGGGGTTTTGTTTGCCGGCCAGTTCGACCACGGCTTCCACCGTGACGGCACGGCGTTCGTCGGCTGGCAGGTTTCGGGCGCGCTGGGTCACGATGGCACCATAAGATAGTAAGTCCTCACTATGTTATGCCGCGGTCGGCCAAATGCAAGCGGCAGCCCCCCCGCCCGCGAGCCTCCGCGGCACGCGAATTGGCGGGAAACCGCCTCCTCGCGACGAGGCCCGCCCATGCTCCGGTTACCCATGGCACGCGCAAGTTGTTGATTTTGCGCGCTCAGGTCGGCGCCCCGAATGGGGGCAATGGCGCCCGTGCAGGACGAGCAGGCAACTCGCGGCGTTTTGGCCGGGCGACAAAGCGCCGCATGCAACGGCCCGCTGCAGCATCCCCGGCGCAACGGTGGGAGCCAGCGCTCTACGTCATCCCGGCGAAATCTGCCCGTCATCCCGGCGAACGCCGGGATCCAGTTCTGCCTCTGATATACGAGGACATGAACAAGAACCGGATCACCACCCATGCGGCTGTTGAACAGCACCCCGGCCCTCGCCGGAATGACAGCGTGTTCAGCGTTGCCTTAAGCTTGTGAACAGGTTGCCGCCGCATGCTGATGCGCACGATCGCCGTGACCGCCTTGTCCGGCGCTGATTCTGCGCAACATGATTCCCGGAGGTGCGGCCTTGCGTCTGTTGCTGGTAGAAGATTCGCCCGCCCTGGCCGAAGCGCTCAAAGCCAGCCTCGCGCGCGAGGGCTACAGCTGCGATCACGCGGCGGATGGCATCAGCGCAGCCGCGTTCCTCGACGACAACGACTACGACCTCGTCGTCCTCGACTGGATGCTGCCGCGCCGCGACGGCATCGATGTATTGCGCGAGCTGCGCCGCAAGGGCGGTCGCGCCCGCGTGCTGATGCTCTCCGCGCGCGACCAGGTCGGCGACCGCGTGGCCGCGCTCGATGCCGGCGCCGATGACTACATCGTCAAGCCGTTTGCGCTGAACGAGCTGCTCGCCCGTTTGCGCGCACTGGCACGCAGGCCGCAGGATTCGGGCGATGCCGAGCTGCACCACGGCCCGCTCAGCATCGACCTGCATGCCCGCCGCGCACGTTGGAATGGAAAGGACCTCATGCTGACGCCAAAAGAATACGGATTGCTCGAATTGCTCATGCGCGAACGCGGCCGCGTGCTGTCGCGGCCGCAGATCTTCGGCCGCCTCTACGACAGCGCCAGCGAATCCTCGGACAAGGTCGTGGAAGTGATCGTCAGTACGCTGCGCGCCAAGCTCGCCGCGCATGGGCAGGCGGACCTGATCGAAACCCGCCGCGGATTCGGCTATGTCCTGGATTAAAGGGCTTCCGCCCAGGCCACGGGACGGCTGGTCCCTGCAAGGCCAGCTTGCCTGGCAGTTGACGCTGGCGATCGGCCTGCTGTTCGGTGGCCTGTTCCTGGTGCTGGACGCATTCGTCGATCGGGCCATGTACGCGCGCCTGGACCAGTTCCTCGCCGCGCGTGCCGAGGCCTTTGCCGCACAGATCGTCGAGCACGATCCGGAAGAGCTTCGCAGGCTGCTGCCGGCCTTCGACCTTGCCGGACATGCCGAATTCTTTGCCCTGTTCGATGCCGACGGCCAGTTGCGGCTCGCTTCGGTCAACAGCGGGTCGGGCGCGCTCTCGCTGCCGGACGCAATAGCATCGCCGCGCTTCTACGACCTGCGTTTGCCGGATGGCCACTTCGGCCGCGCAATCGTGCAACGCCTGCAGCCAGGCCGGCAGCCGATGGGCGACTGGCGGCTCGTACTGGCGACCGAGCGCGAAAGCTGGGACCTGACCGAGCGAACCGTGCACGGCGCGCTGCTGGGCGGCATCGTGCTCGCCATCGTGCTCGCCGTGCTGATCTGCCTCTGGCTGTTGCGCAGGGCCTTCGACGGCATGCGCGTGGAAGGCGAGCGCCTGAGCCGGCTGCGCGTCGCCGATGACGCTCTGGCGGAAACCGGCCACCTGCCGCGCGAGTTGCGGCCGTATGCCACGGCCGTGCGCGAAGCGCTGCAACGGCTCCTGCATTCGGCCGAGCGCGAACGCCGCTTCTCGCGCAACATCGCCCATGAAATGCGTACCCCGCTGGCCGAGATTCGCGCCAGCGCCGAGCACGCCCTCGAAGCGGGCGACATGGCGGCGCTGCGCTCCGGCGTGGAGGCGGCACTGGCCGCCAACGCGCGCATGGAACGCGGCGTCCAGGCGCTGCTGGCGCTCGCCCGGTACGAGTCCGGACAGCTCGCCCCGGCGCCGGATCCGCTCGATCTGGTTGCGTTGTTGCGCCAGCAGGTGCGCAGTCTCGCCCAGGCCGAGGGCTTCGACAGCGCCGGGCGATTCGCGCTCGATCTGCCAGACGCGGTCTGGGTCCACAGCGATGTCGGCATGCTCGAACGCATCCTCACCAACCTGCTGCACAACGCGCACGAATACGGCAGCGCCGGTGAACCGGTGCGCGTATGGATCGAAACCGCCGATCATTCGCACACCCTCTGCATCCGCAACCATGCGCCCGAACTGGATGCCGGCGAACTCGCCCACTTCGGTGAGCGCTACTGGCGCGGGCACGGCGAAGACGCCGATGCCGGGCACGCCGGACTCGGCCTCGCGCTGGCGATGGCCATGGCCGACGCGCTGGGCCTGACCCTCGCATTCGCCCTGGAGGGCGGCGCCGTGACCGCGCGACTGGGTCCGTTTGCCGCCTTGTAGCATCCTGTCGAACCTTGCCCGGCAGGTCCGCGAACGCGCCGGCGCGGCTCACGCCTCGCCAGCTTTCGACCCATGGCACCACGTGGCGCCCGCAATTCGTGGAGAAACCGCCCTCGCACCGTCGAATCCTTGCTTTCAATCGGCACGATCAGCGAGACCGGCAAGTCTTGATCGACATGCCAGAGAGCCGATCAGCTTGATCCCATGACTGCTTTCGACCCGATGCTGCCTTACGGTCTTTCCGAAATCAGCCGTTCCAACATGGAGCGGCGGACGCTGACTATCGGCAATCCATGCTTTCCAAAGTCATGGCAACCCGCAGAATTTGTGCAGGCATTAGCGCCCGAGCCCAAGCGGATCAGACTGTCGATGCACGAGAGTTTCTCGAGCTTCGGTATGGCTTGCCAGACTTTATACCCGGATGTTATTGACAATTTTTTAACCCGGGTATAATTTACGGACCATTCCCGATTCGAGCTTCAAGCGATGTCACACGAGTTCCCACCTCTCTATACCGCCTTCAACGGTCACCAACGTATTGCGACGGGTTCACTGCAAACTGTCGCCTTGGCGGTCAAGCGGACCACCGACAGCAGTGTCGTGGGCCCCGTCCTGATCTTCGATGACACGACCGGGCGCTCGATCGACATCGATACGAGAGGTTCGGAGCAGGAAGTGTTGGCTCGTCTCGCCACGCACCCCGCGAACACCGATGCTCGTGCGGAGTCAGAGCCATCTGTCTATCCACTTCGAGCCGCTCCTGGTTCGATCGACTCCGGTGCTCCAGTCAACCAACCCCGCGGACGTGGGCGTCCCAGGCTAGGCGTCGTAGCTCGCGAAGTAACCCTGCTGCCACGTCACTGGGAATGGTTGAGCGCACAACCTGGTAGCGCCTCCGTTGCCTTGCGAAAGCTCGTCGATGAGGCGAGACGAACGCATGGAGAAAAAGACAGGCGCCGTAGAGCTCAGGAGCGTGCTTACCATTTCATGTCCGCGATGGCCGGAGATATGCCCGGTTTTGAAGAGGCTACGCGCGTGCTATTTGCGAACGACCAGCCGCGCTTCTGCGAGCTTGTTGCTACGTGGCCCGATGACGTGCGCGATCACGCAATCGCGCTCGCTTTCAGTGCTGACCCCAATATGTTCCCGACAAGCCTCGGATAGAAGGATTACAAACATGGCCACAATCGACTTGAATTCCGGCCCAGCGGCGGCCGTCCTTGATGAAGTCGACCTTGTCGATCTTCCCGTCACTGGCGCAATTCCGGAAGAGCTCAATGGTGTACTGGTGCGCAACGGACCCAACCCTTTGCGTGGCCGTTTCAAGGGAAACGACGTGCTGGACTGGTGGCCCGAAGATGCGATGTTGCATGGCATCTCGCTGCATGGCGGGCGCGCAACGAGCTACAGAAATCGCTGGGCTCGTACAAAGCGATGGGCTGATGTGTATGCACCCGATACCTCGTTGGCCCTGCTCGATACGAATCCGAACGTCAATGTGCTCTATCACGCTGGCGAAATATTGGCGCTGTCTGAAGGCGGTGCCCCGCTTGCCATGACGACTGAACTCGAAACGCTTGGAGCAAGCCGTCGTCACCTGGGACTGACGAACGGCATGACGGCCCATCCCAAAGTTGACGCGCAGACAGGTGAACTCATGACCTTTCGAGCCGATTGGAAGAAGCCGTTCTTGCGCTATGGGGTGACGAACGCGGAAGGTACGTCAACGGTCGACCTCGACATCGAGATGTCATCTCCCTCGATGATGCACGACATGGCCATCACCGCCACTCGCAGTATTTTGTTTGACCTGAACGTTGGGTACGACTTCTCGATGCTATCCCGTGGCCATCGCATGCCGTTGCGCTGGCGTGACGACCATGGGGCGCGGCTGGGCATCATTCCCCGTCATGGCGGCGAGATGCGCTGGTTTGAAGTTGCTCCGTGCTTTATCCAGCATGTGGTGAACGCGTACGACGCAGATGAGTCTACGGTTGTGTTGGATGCCGTTCGATATCCACATTACTTTCGCCTCGCGGACAACGGTTTGACGTTCGAGGAAAATCCACTCGGCGTTTTGTGGCGCTACGTCATCGACCTTGACAGGGGAACCGTGACCGAAACACAAATTGATGATGTCTGTATCGAACTTCCTCGCATCAACGATGGCCGAACAGGCCGTCCCTATCGATATCTCTACGCAGCGGAGCAGCCAACAAATACTGAGTTCCGAGGTGTCGTTCGCTACGATGTCGAGTCAGGTTCGATGCATCGATACAGGGTTCAAGAAGGAGACCAAAACAGCGAGCCGGTGTTCGTGGCGCGTCCCAATGCCTTTGATGAAGATGATGGCTGGGTACTCGTCTGTGTCTATCGCCGAGCAACAGATACCAGTGACTTGGTAGTTCTCGACGGCAGGAATATCGATAGTGATCCGGTAGCGACAGTACGGCTACCCAGGCGGATTCCCGCAGGTTTTCACGGGGCATGGCTGCCAAAGGTCTGCTAAGTCGGCGCGAAGGTCTTCCCCCCGCTGCGCCGTATGCTGACTAGCAGCAGGCGAATCCTTGGATGGCCGTCTATGGAAAAGCCGGAAGGATGACCCTCAGGTCCGCTCCCGGCCGTAAGCCGACCTTTCAACCCAACCAGTCCGAGTTGTGCATGTCCCTCCGCAAGAAGCGCATCGCGCGGCATAGCAATCCGACTTGACGTCCGACCGGGCATCCACGCGATCATCTCGCGGCTCGATCTCCGCCAAGCCACCGCATACTCAACGCTTCAAACACGAGCGAAAGCGCAGAAGACGGCTGTCGTCGGCTCGGGCAGCAGAGGTAGCTGCGCGGAAACGATGGGCAACCGCATTCGATGGCGCGGATCAGGCGGTCGGATTCGAGGTGAGCCTTGATTTCGACTTCGGGAAGGCAGGCGATGCCCATCGGTCGAAAGACGCCATTCGGTTGCCCTGACTGAAACCGCGGGTTTGAGCACGTGAAACCGTGGCGCCGGACAAACGGGTGGTTACGGGTCGGACCTGCATGTGACGTCAAACCGCTGTTCGAGCGTCTTCCTTCAAGTCGGAGAACACCTTGTGCCTGACGTAGGCAGCGGTGGATGGATCCAGTGCCTTGCGAACAACGTGTTCGAACGCCGACTCCACCTGGTCCCGATGGGATTGACTGGTCGAGCGCCAGTAATCGGCCATGCCTTTGGCTGGAGTGGCTTCCGACAGGGCGCAGGTTACGAGGTCCGCGTTCGAATCGGGATGCCACCCTGCGTTCGCGAGCAACGCCACCGCACCTACGGTGCCTGCGATGTTTCCCACATCTCCCTGGGTGCTTGCGCCAGACGGCGTTCTGCTCATGATCGGGTCCAGGCAGGACGCAAAAAGCAGGAGCGCTCCTCTTGCAACCTCCTTGTTCGATTCATCCCTCCTGAGCAGGTAGGCCGACTCGATTGCGTCGGTCACCACCCGTTTGAACTCGCCGGGTCGCAGTTCGAGATCCCGGAGCATTGCCTGCGTGCGAAGCGCGGCTGAAAGCGCACAAAGATACTCATACAGGTTGCTTGCCTTGATGCCGCCACAGGTCTCAAGCTGCAGGGTGTGGCCTGCCGTTGCCGCGAACTCGCCAAAACTCCGCAGACGTGCACGCCGGCTCAGAAGCACGACGCCAGCAGCCGCGACTGCCGCCAGGAGCAGCAAGAACAGGGAGGTCAACAAGACGAGTTCTCCTGAGTCAATTCCCTGGAACGGAGCACGCCCGGGAAAGAGCCGCGTGAATCACGCCTTCCTATACTACAGTCCATTGGGCTGATGTAGCCCTTGTAGCGGCGGGGCCGCGCTGATTGTTTACAGTACCGGGGAGCAGCAGGCCGAACGGGCCGCATTTGCTTCGCGGGCGTAGCGGACCCAGACGGAAACGGCTGCTTCCGGCCGCAAGCTGGCCGGATCAGCCGCCCCGATCACTCTGGCCGGCGCTACGATCAAGTCTTGTCGGTGCGCTGATCGTGATGCGTCGCTGCACCCCAGATATGCGGCAAATGGCCACGGGCCGCCGCCCGGCCTCTGCCCAGGCTTCTTAAGTCGAACCAAAGCTTGTGCGGGCAGCATGTCGGCATTCCCCTTGCCCGGTATGCGCATGATGTCGCCTGCACGCTTCAGACCCGTCCACTGGATCGCCCTGGCCGTCGCGTTCGCGGCGCTGCTCGCAGCGCTCATCTGGTGGCAGCGCAGCCCGGTCGTGGTGGACACGGGACCAGCGAACAACGCGCCCGTTGCCGATGGACAGGGTCGGGTGAAGCTCAGTCCGAGCCAGCGGGATGCCCTCGGCATCGACGTCGTTGCCACCGTGGCTGCGCAAGACGTGCCGATCACCGGGTTGCCCGCCGAAGTCATGGCGCCACTCGCGTCGAGTACCCAGGTCAGCGTGCCCTACAGCGGCGTGGTCACGCGCGTGCTGGTCGATGAAGGCGAAACAGTTCGCGAGGCACAACCGATGCTGCGCCTGCAGAGCCGCGACCTGATCGCGGCCCGTGGCGAGCTGGCACGCGCCCAGGCGGAATCCAGGGCGGCGACGGAAAAGGCCAGGCGCGATACCACGCTGGCCGGCGAAGGCATCATCTCGGCTGCGCGCAAGCAAGAGAGCGTGGCGCGAGCGGCCGCAGCCGAGGCCAGCCTCGGCGAAGCGCAGGCCATGCTCTCGCAACTGCGCCCTGCGGCGGACGGAATGCCCGGCGAATACGAGGTGCTTGCGCCGCAATCCGGCCGGGTCTTGCGCCGCAACGTCGGCCCCGGCGAGGCCCTGCAGGCGATGGCGCCAGCCTTCGTGATCTCGGCCAGCGACGAACTCGACATCGTTTTCAGCGTACCGGTTGCCCTGCATGCCCAACTGCGTGCGGGACAGGTCATCATCCTGCCGGATGGCGCGCAAGGCCAGGTCGTGGCGATCGGCGCGGATACCGATGGCGCTACCCAGACGCTGCGCGTGCGCGCCCGCGCTTCGGCGCCGGCCGCCTTGCTCGCCGGCCAGCAGATCGAAGTGTCGCTGCTCCTGCCTGCACCGCCCGACGCGGTGACCGTCCCGGTCAGCGCGTTGCTCTCGCATGCCGACCGCGAAGTCCTCTACGTGGAGGAGGACAGCGCCTTTCGCGGCATCATCGTCGAACGCCTGGGTGGCGATCTCGACAATGCGGTCGTACGCGGGACCGGCCTGGTGCCGGGCACGCATATGGTGCGACGGGGTGGCAGCGTATTGAAGACGCTGGCTCCGGTGCAGGACTAGCGCGCCATGCTCGCCCGCCTGATCGAGTTCTCGCTGCGCCAGCGCCTGCTGGTCCTGCTCGTTGCCATCGCCGTCTCGATTGCCGGCGCCATGGCTTTCATGCGCCTGCCGATCGATGCATTTCCGGACATCTCGCCGACCCAGGTGAAGATGATCCTGAAAGCGCCGGGCATGACGCCGGAGGAAGTGGAGGCGCGCGTAATCACCCCGCTGGAAATGGAACTGCTGGGCGTGCCGAACGCCGCCATGCTGCGTTCCACCGCCAAGTACGCCATCGCCGACATCACCCTGGATTTCAACGAAGGCACCGACATCTACTGGGCGCGGCAGCAGGTCGCCGAGCGCTTTGCCAACGTCGCCCCGTCCCTGCCGGGTGACGTGACGGGTGGCCTGGCGCCAATCTCCACGCCATTGTCCGACGTCTACATGTTCACCATCGAAGGCGTCGGCCTCAGCCTGCAGGAGCGCCGCAGCCTGCTCGACTGGACGCTGCGTCCGGCGCTGCGCACGATTCCCGGCGTGGCCGACGTCAACGTGCTCGGCGGAGAGGCAAAGAGTTTCGTCGTGATCCCCGATCGCGGCCGCCTCACGGCGAACGGCCTGCACCTGCGCGATATCGTCGACGCACTCGGCCGCAACAACCGCAACGATGGTGCCGGCCGCATCCGCGCTGGCGAATCGGCCCTGATCGTGCGCGCCGAAGGCGCGCTGCAGACGGCAGGGGACATCGGCAACGTGGTTCTCAAGTCCGGCATGCCGCCGCTGCGCATCCGCGACCTCGCCGACATCCGCATCGAGGCGCTGACCCGTTACGGCGCGGTCACGCGCGATGGCAAGGAGGAGGCCGTCGAAGGCATCGTCGTGGCGCTGCGCGGCGCCGATGCCTCGCAACTGGTCGCCAGCGTCGAGGCGCGCCTGAAGGAAATGCACGCCACGTTGCCGGCAGGCGTGACGATCCGGCCTTTCTACAATCGAAGCGCGCTGATCGAACGTGCAGTCGGAACCGTCAAGAATGCGCTGATCGAAGCCACTGTGCTGGTCGTCGTCCTGTTGCTGCTGTTTCTCGGCAACCTGCGCGCGGCGATCGTGGTCGCGCTCATCCTTCCGTTTGCTTCGCTGTCCACGTTCCTCATGATGAAGCTGACCGGGCAGAGCGCCAACCTGATGAGCCTCGGTGGCCTGGCCATCGCCATCGGCCTGATCGTCGATGCGGCGGTGGGGGGCGACGGGAAAACGGTCACCCGGCTCGATCCGCAGGCGGCCAGCGCGCCCCTGCCGCGCCTGCCGCGGGTCTATGAGGGGACCCGCGAAGTTGCCACGCCGGTCGCCGCGGGCATGCTCATCATCGCGCTCACCTTCCTGCCCCTGCTGACCCTGCAGGGCCTCGAAGGCAAGCTGTTCGCGCCGGTCGCGCTGACCATCGTGTTTGCGCTCGCCGCGTCGCTGCTGGCGTCGCTGACCTTCGTGCCGATCCTCGCGTCCTACCTGATGAAGGAAGGTGCGCACGGCGAACCGTGGCTGATGCGCAAGGTCGACGGTCTCTATCGCCCGCTGCTTGAGAAGGCATTGGCGAAACCCGTATATGCCTATGTCGCGGGCGTGCTGGCGCTGGTGCTCGGCGTGGTCGGCTATCTCGGCACCGGCAAGAGCTTCATGCCGACCATGGATGAAGGCGACGTGCTGATCCAGCTGATGAAGTCGCCGTCGATTTCGCTGGAGCGCTCGGCGGAACTCGACCTGGCCGTGGAGAAGGCGATCATGGCCAACGTGCCGGAAGTCGAACACGTCATTTCGCGGGTCGGTTCCGACGAGCTCGGCCTCGATCCGATGAGTCTCAACGAAACCGACATGTTCCTCGAGCTCAAGCCGAAGGACGAGTGGCGTGAACGCGACAAGGAATGGCTGGTCGGCGAGCTGCGCCAGGTGCTCGATCGCTTCCCCGGCATCGAGTACGGATTCACCCAGCCGATCGAGATGCGCGTCTCGGAGATGCTGACCGGCAGCCGTGGCGACCTGGCCATCAAGATCTTCGGTCCGGATCTCGACGCACTCGGCAATCTCGCCCAGCAGACCGCGGCCGTGCTGCGCGAGACACGAGGAGCACAGGATGTGCTGACCCAGACCGTCGAGGGGGTCGACTACCTGAAGGTCGAAATCGATGCCATGGCCGCGGGCCGGCAAGGGCTCGCCGTGGCCGACGTGCAGGACGAGCTGCGCGCGCAGCTGGAAGGCATCAGCGCCGGTCTGGTGATCGAGCCGGATCGGCGCACGCCGATCCTGGTCCGCGGCGGCGACGAAGTCCGGCTGTCCGCCGCGCGCTTCTCGCGCATGCGCATCAGCCTGCCCGGAGGCGGCGAGGTGCCGCTTTCGAGCGTGGCCCGCATCGTGCCGGGCAGCGGCCCGGCCAAGGTCGGCCGCGAGCAGGGCTCGCGCTACGCCCTGGTGCAGGCCAACGTGGATGGACGCGATCTCGTGGGTTTCGTCGAGGAGGCCAAGGCCGCGGTGGCACGGAAGGTGCGGTTGCCGGCCGGCTACAGCCTGAAATGGGGCGGCCAGTTCGAGAACCAGCAACGCGCGGCCGCGCGCCTGGGCCTGGTCGTGCCGGCGGCGCTGGTGCTGATCTTCATCGTGCTTTTCATGACCTTCGGCTCGGTCCGCCAGGCCCTGCTGATCCTGCTGAACATCCCGTTCGCGCTGGTCGGCGGCATCGTCGCACTGTGGCTGTCGGGTGAGTATCTCTCGGTGCCGGCATCGGTCGGTTTCATCGCGCTGCTCGGCATCGCGGTGCTCAACGGATTGGTGCTGGTCACCTGCTTCAACCAGCTGCACGAGCAGGGTCTCGAGATCACTGCCGTCGTGCGCGAAGGCGCGTGGCGACGCGTGCGTCCGGTGCTGATGACGGCGAGCATCACGGCTATCGGTCTGGTGCCATTGCTGCTCGCCACCGGCCCCGGTTCGGAGATCCAGCGGCCGCTTGCCATCGTGGTGATCGGCGGACTGGTCAGTGCGACCGCCCTGACCCTGCTGCTGCTGCCGCTGGCCTATCGCCGCCATGGCCTGCCGCCACCAGCCGTCCGCAACGGGAACGAATCGACATGAGTACATGGATCCGCATGAACCTGGTGTTTCCGCCGCAGATGGAGACGCTGGTCACCGAGACGATCAGTGCCGACCCGAGCATGCCGGGCTACACGCTCATACGGGCGGAGGGCCATACCAGCAGTTTTGAGCGTGCTTCCGACGCGGAGCGTGTGCGCGGACGCGTGGAAAGGCGACTGCTCTGGCTGGTCATCCCGGCGGAAAGGAAGGACGACGTGCTGCAGCTGTTGCGCGCGCACATGGGATCCAACGAGTTGCGTTGGTGGACAGAGGCCGTACTCGACATGGGAAGGTTGTGATGAAGCGGATCGCATGCATTGTCCTGCTGCTGGAAATCACTGCGCCTCACGCGCAGGCACAGGACTGGTTGCCTGATCCCGCCCTGGTGGCGACGGCCATCGCCGCGCAACCTTCGGTCCAGGCGGCCATGGGACGCGTCGACTCGGCCGGTGCACAGGCGCGGGCCCGCGCCGTCGGCCCGCATGAAGTCGAAGTGAGCGCGATCCGGCAGGTGCGCCAGGTCGACGCGATCGACGGCGACCGGCGCTACAACGAATACGAGGCGCAGGTCGGGCGTGCCTTCCGCTGGCCGGGCAAGGCGGCGCTGGACCGGCAGATCGGCGAGCATGGCATGACCGCCGCCGAGCTGCGCCTCGACGACGTTCGCCATCAGGTCGCGCGCAATCTGCTGGATCGCTGGATGGACTGGCTGCGTGCCGACGAACTGGCCAGGGAGGCCGAGGCACGCACCGAATCGTTGAACAGCGAGCGCAAGGCGCTGGGCCGGCGCGTGGAGCTGGGCGATGCCGCGCCGAAGGATCTCGATCTGCTCGGCGTGGACCTCGCGCAATCGGAGGCCGCCCGCGTCACCGCACGGGGCGATCTGGCCGCCGCCCGGGCCGCGCTGGCCAACGACTTCCCGGGCCTGCCGCTGCCGCAGCGGGTGCCCGCGGTCAAGCAGCCGGTCGAGTTGTCGCTGACTGCCGAGGCCTGGATCGCGCGCATCGTCGAGCGCAGCCATGAAATCGCGGCGGTCGAAGCCGATGCGGCGAAAGCCGATGCCCTCGCGGCGCGCACCCGGGCCGACCGCTTGCCGGATCCGACAATCAGCTTGCGCCTGTTGCACGATCTCGGTGGCGCCGAGCGCGCCCTCGGCGTGGTCTTCAGCATGCCGATTGGCGGACGTTATCGGGCAGCGCTTGGCGATGCCGAGAGCGCCAACGCGAACGCCCTGCACAGCGACTCGCTGGCGATGCGCCGCGACATCCAGCGCGAAGCCGAACAGACGGTTCGTCTCGCCATCCAGCAGCGCGAGGGCTGGCTGGCCCAGCAGCGCGCCATGGCCGCAAGCAGCGAGGCCACGCGGCGTGTGCGTCGCGGCTGGGAACTCGGTGAACTCCCGCTGGCCGACTGGTTGCTGGCAGAACGCATACACCAGCAGATCGCCCTGGCCGAATCCGCCGCACGGGTCGATGCCGAGCGTGCCCGCCTGCGCGTGCTTGTCGACAGCCACGAGCTCTGGCACGACGAGTAGCGCCGATCGCAATGGCAGGCACGGCGCTTCCAGGTCTCTTGCGGGCCGCGAATGGCGCCTAGCGGGCGCCGCGAATGGCGCGCTGGACGCTGGCGCAAGCGGATGCCGCCACCCGGAACGGGTATTACGTGTGGGCCGGGTTCGTTCAGGCCGGTTCGGGCGCCTTCAGCGTCTGGCCGGTGCTGTCGGTGACGCTGACCTTGACCGGCACGCCGGCGCGCACGCTCTCGGCGACGATGCAGAAGTTCTCGAACTGCTCGAGCAGGCGGTCGATCTGGGCATACTCCGCGGCGGCATCTGGCAGTTCAATGGCGATATCGATCTGCACGATGCGCAGGCGGTTCTTCTCGTTGCGGTCGAGCTTCGCGGTGGCCCGCGTGACCAGGCCTTCGGGCGAATTCTTGTACTTGCGCATCGCGAACAGCAGGCTCGAGCTGAGGCAGTTGGCGACCGCCGCGACCAGCAGGCGCGAGGGATTCGGGCCGCTGTCCTCGCCGAGCGGCGGCGGCTCGTCGGTGTGCAGGTCGGCGAGCGAGGTTTCGTCGAAGGCGATGCGGAACGCGTAGTTCGATTCCTGGGTCAGGGTCAGGCGGACTTCCTCGGTCTCACTCATGGTCGATCTCCTTGATGGGGTGGGCGCCGGATCCCGCGGGCTTGGCGCGCGCGAGCCAGCCGTAGTAGAGCAGCGGGATGACCAGAAGGGTCAGTGCGGTCGAGACCAGGATGCCGAAGATCAGCGACACGGCGAGGCCCTGGAAGATCGGATCATCGATGATGAAGAAGCCGCCGACCATGGCGGCGATGCCGGTCAGCACGATCGGCTTGGCGCGCACGGCGGCGGCGTCGATCACCGCCTCGCGCAGGGCCTGGCCGCTGGCGAGCTGATGGTTGATGAAGTCGATCAGCAGGATCGAATTGCGCACGATGATGCCCGCCAGGGCGATCATGCCGATCATCGAAGTGGCTGTGTACTGCGCGCCGATCAGGGCATGGCCCGGCATCACGCCGATCACGGTCAGCGGGATCGGCGCCATGATGATCAGCGGTACCACATAGCTCTTGAACTGGCCGACCACGAGCAGGTAGATCAGGACCAGGCCGACCGAATAGGCCAGGCCCATGTCGCGGAATGTCTCGTAGGTGATCTGCCACTCGCCGTCCCATTTCACCGTCGGCGCCGTGGTGTCCTGCGGCTGGTCGATGAAGGTCTGGGCGATGGCGCCCTCGTTGCCGAGCTCGCCGACCAGCGAGAACATGCCGTAGAGCGGGCTGTCGGTGCTGCCGGCGTCATCGCCGGTGACCATGGCATAGGGCAGCAGGTCCTTG
>DAIMYT010000070.1:16448-17324 GCA_036734345.1 Dokdonella sp.
GGCGCACTTCGACCACTTCCGATAGCGGCACCAGCGCGCCACTGGCGGCGCGCACGCGTATCGCGAGCAACTGCGCCAGCGTGGCCTGGTCGGCTGCGGGCAGGCGCAAGCGCACCGGCACGGCATAGCGGGCGTGGCCGTCCATCAGCCAGGTCGCATCGTTACCCGACAGGGCCGTGCGCAGGGTCTGTGCAATGCTCGCCTGGTCGAGTCCGAGGCGCGCGGCACGGGCGCGATCGACGACCATGATCTCGCGCGGCGCATCGGCTTCGACACTGGTGTCGATATCGACGATGTCGGAGTGGCTGCGGAATTTCTTCTCGAGCTCGAGCGCCGTCCTGCGCACGCTTGCGTAGTCGGGCCCGTAGACCTCGGCGACGATTGGCGCCAGCACCGGCGGGCCGGGCGGAACCTCGACCAGTTTCACCGAGGCGCCGAACTTGGCGCCGATGGCGGCCAGCTGCGGGCGCACGGCCAGCGCGATGGCGTGGCTCTGGCGCTTGCGTTCGTGCTTGTCGACGAGATTGACCTGCAGGTCGCCGACCAGCGGGCCGCTGCGCAGGTAGTACTGGCGCACCAACCCGTTGAAGGTGATCGGTGCGGCGGTGCCGGCGTAACCCTGCCAGTCCTTGATTTCGGGAACCTCCGCGAGGGTGCCGGCAAGCCGGACCAGCAGTTCGTTGGTGCGCTCCAGCGTGCTGCCTTCGGGCATGTCGACGACGATCTGGAATTCGGACTTGTTGTCGAACGGCAGCATCTTGAGGATGACCGCCTTGACCACGACGAGGCCGACGGCAGCCAGCACGAGCACGCCCATCGCGGCGAACAGCAGGCGACGCCGGCGCGGTGCGCGGTCGGACTCGAGGAACGGCGACA
>DAIMYT010000071.1:0-986 GCA_036734345.1 Dokdonella sp.
CATCAAGTTCCTCGGCTTCGAGCAGACCTTCAAGAACGCGCTGACCGGCATGCCGATCGGCGGCGGCAAGGGCGGATCGGACTTCAATCCGCGCGGCCGCTCCGAAGGCGAGATCATGCGGTTCTGCCAGTCCTTCATGACCGAGCTGCACCGCCATCTCGGCGAATATGTCGACGTGCCGGCGGGCGACATCGGCGTCGGCGGCCGCGAGATCGGCTACATGTTCGGCCAGTACAAGCGCATCACCAACCGCTACGTCGGCGTCCTCACCGGCAAGGGCATGGAGTTCGGCGGCAGCCCGATTCGCGTCGAGGCCACCGGCTACGGCGCGGTCTATTTCATGGAGGACATGCTCAAGCGGGTCGGCGAAGTGATAGACGGCCGCACCTGCCTGGTGTCGGGATCCGGCAATGTCGCGCAGCATGCCGTGGAGAAGATCCTCGCCCTCGGCGGCAAACCGGTCACCCTCAGCGACTCCGACGGATTCATATTCGACAAGGGCGGCATCACCACCGAGAAGCTCGCGTTCGTCAAGGAACTGAAGAACAGGCGTCGTGGACGGATCGAGGAATATGCCAGGGAGTTCGGCGCCGAATACCACGCCGACAAGCGCCCCTGGTCGGTGCCCGGAGAACTGGCGTTCCCCTGCGCGACGCAGAACGAAATCAGCGCCGACGACGCGCGGGTCATGCTGAAAAACGGCGTCGTCGCCGTCTCCGAAGGTGCCAACATGCCATCCACGCTGGACGCGGTAAAGCTGTTCCAGAAGGCACGCATCATGTTCGCGCCGGGCAAGGCCGCGAACGCGGGCGGCGTCGCCGTATCCGGCCTGGAGATGAGCCAGAACTCCGCACGCATCACCTGGAAGGAAGCCGAGTTGCAGCGGCTGCTGCGCGACATCATGCAGGAAATCCATGGTCGCTGTGAGCACTACGGCGGCGTCGCCGGCGACGACAAGTACATCGACTACGTCAAGGGCGCCAACG
>DAIMYT010000071.1:996-9015 GCA_036734345.1 Dokdonella sp.
GATTCGTCAAGGTAGCCGATGCCATGATCGCGCAAGGCGTCGTCTGACCCAAGGTCGCGGACCGGTCCTCACGATGGAATGGACCGCAAGGCCGCGCCGCTGCGGGCAGCCTGCCAACCCCTGTCCTGACGCGCATCGCCCCGCCCGGATCCTCCGGGCCGGGACGAGGCAGCGCATCTGCTCGCGGCGCGGTGGTTCAGCCGCGGAAGGCTACTGCCTGGATTCCATCGCCCACTTGCGATCGCGCAGCGTGTCGTGGTGCTCGCGCACGGTTGGCAGGTAGCTGCGCAATGACTCCTTCACTTCCTTCGACGTGGAGTCGCTCTTGATCACGTCATGGAAGGCCTCCATCAGCTGGTCCTCGCTCTTCTCGAGTTCGCTGACATAGCTATAGTCGCTCTTTTCACGGCCCATGCTGACGCGGACATCGTCATAGATTTCGCGCAGCGCTCCGCGGAACGTTCCCGCCCTGGCCGGCTCGGCGCCTTCGGCACGAACCTCCTTCGCCATTGACCCGACCAGGCCGTTCTTGGAGCTCGCCATATGGTCGAACAGCCGGCGCAGGCCGGGATTATCGACCGCCTTGGCGGCGTCGGAATAGAAGTTCGCGCTGTCGCGCGTGGCTTCGATCAGGTCGTTGAGGGTGCCGATTTTCTCGATGCGGATTTCGTTCTTGCCGGTCGTCATTGGATTGCTCCTTTGATGGGCCACGGATTCACGCTGCAACATGATCCTTGTCGTGGAGGGTTGAAGCGCGACTGCTCTTGCAGATTGCCCACCTTACAAGGCACGCAGTGAACCTCGCGTGACCCCATGTCTCACGAGCCCTGTTCGACGCGGCGTTGACCTCCACAGACCGATACTCGCTGTTTCAGTCGTTCCGGGTTCTGCTGTGCAAGTGGCGCAACCGGGAGTGCGACGACTTCCGGGCGCAACGTCCGACGCAAGGGACGCGGCGCCGATCGCATCACGGAAGTCATCGGGGCGCAGGGCTAGCCTTGGCGCAACTGCCGGCAAGGTTTCCGATGATCGCTTCGTTCCCAATGAGCGGGTACACCATTCGCGCCGGCATCGCCCTGGCAGCCGGCATCGCCGTTTGCGCAAGTGCAGGCGCGCGACGGCCAGCGGACGCACCGCCCCTGCCGCCGCCGGGCGCGGAGTTCACCGTCATCCAGGTCGCCACCGCGCAGCAACTGGCCGATGCCTGCTGGAACCTCGGCAGCAACCAGGCCATCGTCATCGCGCCGGGAACCTACAATCTTGCCGGCGTCAGTTTTCCGAATGGCGTGGACGGCCGCCTGACGGTAGGCCGCTATGCGGCACCCCCGATTTCGCACATCCAGATCCGCGGCGCCACCGGCAATGCGGCGGATGTCGTGATCCAGGGTGCCGGCATGCTCGACAGCGTGGTCCCGTTCGGGTTCCAGGTCTTCACCGCCAGCGATGTCCTCATCGCCGACCTCAGCGTGCGCAACGTCTACTACCACGCCATCGCCGTGCAGGGCGACCAGGGCGCCCGCCAGGTGCATCTGTACCACCTGCGTCTTTCCGACGCCGGCCAGCAGATCATCAAGGGCGTGCCCGGCGCCGACGACGTCAGCATCGAGTTTTCCGAGCTGTTTACCAGCAATGGCGCCGTCAACCACCCGGAGGGTTCGCCGCCCGGCAGCTGCTACACGAATGCGATCGATGGCGTCGGCGCGGATCGCTGGATCGTGCGCGACAACCTCATCCACGACATCCGCTGCCAGGACCTCTCGCTGGCCGGTCCGTCGATCCTGCTCTGGCAGGGCTCGACCGATACGCTGGTGGAGCGCAACACGATCACCGATTCCTCGCGCGGCATCTCGCTCGGCCTGATCAGCGCAACGGACCATTTCAACGGCATCGTGCGCAACAACTTCATCCGCATGGATCCCGCAGCAAGCTACGCCGTCGACGTGCCGATCTACGTGACTTCGCCGAATGCCAAAGTGCTCGGCAACAGCGCGCTGACTTCGGGCCGCTACCCCAATGCCATCGAAGTGCGCTACGCAGGCGCGACCGGCGTGACCGTCGCCAACAATCTCCTCGACGCGGCCATCCAGCCGCGCGACGGCGCCTCGCCAACCCTCGTCAACAACCTCGGCAACGCTCCATCGACCTGGTTCGTCGATCCCGCAAGCGGCGACTTGCACCTGACCTCGGCCGCCACCCCGGCCATCGACCATGCTACCGCGCTCGCGGATGCAGCGGACGACTTCGATGGCGAGCTGCGCACAACCGGCAGCAACCAGTCCGATATCGGCGCCGACGAAACCATGCCTGACCGGATTTTCGCGCACGGCTTCGAGTGAAGCCCGGCCAGTCGCGGCCGCGGCGGACCGGATCCCGACGTCAACTATCCAGCAGCGAGAGGCAGGCCGATTCGAATGAGCGGGTGAAACAGGCTTCGTCCCGCAGCGGTGAATCCTCCATGCGCCCACGCAGCGCGAGACGCAACCGCGCGAGCCGCTGCGGATCGCGGCCCAGTTCTCCCGCGAGCCTCGCGAAGGATTCCGTGTCGTCGGCAATCAGCTCGTCCAGGCCGAGCCCTTCGAGCACGCTGGCGACCATCCGCCCGGCATGGGTGTTGCCGCGCAGCGAGACGACC
This sequence comes from Dokdonella sp., assembly GCA_036734345.1. GTDB lineage: Bacteria > Pseudomonadota > Gammaproteobacteria > Xanthomonadales > Rhodanobacteraceae > Dokdonella. Next base: position 3,629 of record DAIMYT010000071.1, read on the forward strand.
GGCACGCCCATCCATAGCGCACAACAGGCAATCGTGTGCCCGCTCCAGGGAAAGCAGTCGAGCAGGATATCGATGCGCGCGAAGATCTCGAAGAAGCTTTGTGCGGGATCGGACAGATGCAACATTTCCAGCCTTTCTGCGCCGACTCCGAACTTTGCAAACTGGTGCTCGATTCTTTGCTGGTGCCAGCCGTCGAGCTGGTCGCGTGCCAGCAGCAGGCGACTCTCGGGATTCTGTAAAAGGATGCGTGCCCACGTCCCGATGACCGCGGGATTCAGTTTCTCCAGCTTGTGCAGGCTGCCAAACGTCACGAAACCATTGCTTGCAACCGGTGGCGCCTGCACTTCCGGCGCATGCGCCGGTGGCCGGAAGCAGGCAAATCCCTGCGCCAGGCGCAGCAGGCCTTCGCTTCCGTGCGGCGCCTCATCCAGCGGGGCGGTGCAGCCATCGACGATCCGGTAGTCCATGGCCGACAGCCCTGTCGTGTTCGGATAGCCGATGTAGCTGATCTGGCACCGGGCCGGTTTTGCGGCAAACACGCCGAGACGGCCATGCTCGGTATAGCCGGCCAGGTCGACGAGGATATCGATGGCGTCGGCTCGAACCTGTTCCGTTACGGCATCGTCGGTCAATCCGGAGATGTCGCGCCAGTGCTGTGCATGGCGGCGCAATCGTCCGGTGACCTTGTCAGGCTGCGTGGTGTCGGAATAGCAGAAGGTTTCGAACCGGGCCCTGTCGTGGTGCTCGAGTATCGGTTCGAAGAAGTAGTTGACGGCATGCGCGCGGAAGTCGCCCGAAACGTAGCCGATGCGGATCCTTCCGCATGGTTCGGGCCAACTCGCCAACCTGCGGATGTTTCCAAACAGGCCCGACGCCACGCGCTGATGCTCCTCCGCGATCGCCGCCGGATTCCCCCCGGGCAACAGGTTGAGCGCGTACAGCAGGCTGTTGGCCGCGGAGCGATACGCCGGCCTCAGCGCCAGCGCTTGGCGAAACGACTGGATGGATTCCTCCAGCATCACGTGATCGAGCTGGAGCATGCCGAGATTGAACCAGGCCTCGGCCCACTGCGGGTCCAGCCTCGTCGCCTCCCGGCTATGTCGCAGCGCAGCCTCGTGATCGCCGGATTCGGCGTGGACCGCGCCGAGGTTCATGTGCGCGCCGGCGTAGTCCGGGCGCAGCGCGATGGCCACCTTCAGTTGTTCGATGGCCCTCGCCGGATCACCCGCCTTGTGCAACGCATCGCCGAGATTGTTGCGCAGCACCGGCTGGTCAGGCACCTGTGCGACGGCCTGGCGGATGTACTCCACGGCCGTTCGATGATCTCCCTGCTGGTGGCAGGCCAGGCCGAACAGATGCAGGGCGTCGGCATGCCCTGGCCGCGATTCGAGGATTTCCGCATACAGCCTTTTCGCCGCATCGAGCTCGCCCGCCCGGTGATGTTGCACGGCCCGGCCCATCAGGTCCTGGAGTTGCTTGGGTGTGGCGCTCATGATTCCGGAAACGACCTGGTCGACTCGCGCATGGGGGAGCACCGATGGTATCTGTCGAGGGCGAATTTGGGCACCCGCGCCGGGATGTTGCCCGCCGGCATGTTGGCAGCGGTTCCTCAGTGGCTGCCGCTCGACGCGGCGTCAAGGCCGGCTCGTCCAAGGTGATAGGCCGTCGTCTGCAGTGCACTCATGCCGCGCCCGGCGAAGCCCGGCTCTTCGGAAAGGATTTCGCGTCGTTCGAGCACCGCGGTTTTCCAGTCCTTGCCGTAGAGCGCCCGGACCTCGTCCTCGCCGACCGCGAACGGCGGGCCTTGCATTTCAGCCTGGTCGTAGTCGAGGGTCAGCAGGAGCATCTGGCAATGTGCAGGCAGCATGCGCGTGAGGTGCCTCGCATAGCGTTGCCGCATGTCGGCGGGAAGGGCGATCAGCGCGGCGCGGTCATATACGCCGGCGCAGTCGGCAAGATCGCCTGCATCCAGGTCGAACATGTCGCCGCAGACCAGGTCGATCCCACCCACGACATGATGTCGGCCGGCGGGTGATTCGCGGATGCTCGGCCGCAAGGCATTCTCATCGAAAAACTGCTCGACCGCCAAAGGCGACAACTCCACGCCGAGCACGCGGAAGCCATGATCGGCCAGCCACAGCATGTCGACCGACTTTCCGGCCAGCGGCACCAGCACGCGACTGCCTGCGGGCAGGGTCAATGCCGGCCAGTGCCTCTCGAGCAGTGGCGACGGCCGGTCGCTGTGGAATCCGGTGCGCCCTTCACGCCAGCGCTGCAGCCAGAATTCTTCGTGCATGGTCTTTCCTCGGCAGGGCATTTCCGGTGGAGCTTGACCTCAGGGAAACGCGAACGTCGCGACGCAGGGTGCGCCTGGCGAACGATGCAGGCACCCGGACCCTGCCGGCCGGATCGCCCATGGACCGCAGCCGCTACTCAGCCTGCAGCCGGCTGGCTGCCAAGTACCTTGACGAAGGCGCGGATGCGTTTGGCGTTCTTGCCGACGTCGCTCAGGCCCACGCGCGATACGGAACGCACGTCGATGCGGCTGCCGCCGGCATCGGGCTCGATGCGGATGACGACGTCGTCCTTGAAGCCGTACCAGAACGTGGTGTCGGTCGCTTCGATGCGGCCCGCGCCGGCGTCGGCGGCGACGATGTCCCAGCCCATGGCGCGCGCGGCTTTCTCGGCGCGATTGAACGCCTCGCCCGGAGGGGCGTCGAGGTGCTGGCTGCGGATGTCGGGATAGGCCCCGGCCTGCTTGGCGGCGATCTCGGGACCACCGTATTCGGCCGGATTGGCGGCGCCGGCGCGCAGCGGCAGGATCGCGACGAATTCGGGCGGGCGCTGCGTGTCGGTGGTGATGTCGTGGATCATCGGCAGCGATTTCGCCTGGTAAAGACCGTACAAGGGCATGGCCGATGCAGCGAGGCCGAGGACAAGGCCGAGCAGCAGCGGGCCGGCATTCCTGCGGCGCGTGCGCGGAACGACAAGTAGCAGCAGGGCGAGTACGCCGGCGCCGAGCCCGAGGTAGACCGCCCAGCGCATCAGCGCGAAGCCGGTGCGGAATTCCCACCAGCCCATCTGGCTGCCGGGACCGGAAATGACCAACAGGACCAGGGCGATGACTGCGAACAGGACGGGGAGGCGTGCCAGTTTCATGTTGGCTCTCGGGCGGTATCCGGGTGTGCAGTATCGCGCAATTTTTTGCCGCGCGAGAGGAACCCGGACGGGATGGCCGTTTGCCGGGGCGCGATCAGGGGATTGACCAGCATGCCCACGTGATGCCCATTCCGGCGAAAGCCGGGATAGGCATGAACCCTGTGCGAGCGTCACTGGATGACCAGCCATTCGGCTGTTGCAGAGCGTTTTCGGCGTTGGCCGGGATGACGGTTGGTCGCACTGCCGACCCGGCGACATTGCGACGGGATTCGTGGGTTGCCAACTGGGCACCAAGCCGATGCCGCCGTGGGGCCCTCTCCCGGCAGCGGGCGAAGGCCGAGGCTCGGCGGCGCGCCGCGCCCGGTCGCGGAAGACAGGCGAGCTCCGCCCAATCAGCCCTGCGCCCTGCCGGGACGGAAGAAGCGTTCGCGGGCGCTCAGGCAGTTCGCGGCTCCTGGCCCTCAGTGGCCCGAGCTGCCCCAGATCTGTTCGAGTCGCGCGTCGCGACCGCAGTTGTAGCGATAGAACTTGTAGCGGACCGGATTCTTCAGATAGTAGTCCTGGTGGTAACCCTCGGCCGGGTAGAAGGTCGACGCGGGTACGATCTGGGTGGCGATCGGCTGGGTGAATTTGCCACTGGCCTCGAGTGCGCGCTTGCTTTCCTGCGCGAGCTTCAACTGCTCCGGGCCGGTCGTGAAGATCGCCGTCCGGTACTGGTCGCCGTGATCGCAGAACTGCTGGTTGACCGCGAACGGATCGACGTTGTGCCAGTAGACGTCGAGCAGTGTCTTGTAGTCGACCTTGGCCGGGTCGTAGACGACCTTCACGGCTTCGGCATGACCGGTACCGCCGGCGGACACCTGCTCGTAGGTGGGATTGGCGAGGCTGCCGCCGGTGTAGCCCGAAGTGGTCGAGATCACGCCAGGCACCTTGTCGAACGGCGGCTCCATGCACCAGAAGCAGCCACCGGCAAAGATGGCGACTGCGCCCGCAGCATCCGTGGCGGCGGGCCTAGGCACTTCGTCTGCGGGTCCGGCGCAGGCGGCCATCGCCGCCGTAAGCAGGACCAGGCCCAACATGGCGACGCGTGGCAGGAGGCGGCTCGTTGCAATGGTCATTTTCAGCTCCTCAGCTCGGGCAGTGGCTGGTCCTTCGGCACGAAGCGAAGCGCCACGCCATTGTTGCACCAGCGTTCGCCGCGCGGTTGCGGACCATCATCGAAGACGTGGCCCTGGTGTCCGCCGCAGCGCGCGCAGTGGTATTCGGTGCGCGGCCAGACCAGCTTGAAATCCCTCTTCTTGCCGACGTGGCCGGCAATCGGCTGGGTGAAGCTCGGCCAGCCGGTGCCGCTGTCGAACTTGCTGGCACTGTCGAAGACGGGCAGGTAGCAGGCGGCACAGACGAAGGTGCCTTCGCGCTTCTCTTCATTGAGCGGACTGCTGAAGGCGCGCTCGGTGGATTCCTCGAACAACACCGCGTACGCCGCGGCGCTGACCAGACCGCGCCATTCCTCGTGCGGCTTGTCCAGCGCAACGACGGCAGCGGATGGCGACCCGGCAGCAGCATTCGTCGCCACGACCGTTGCGGAATCCGACGCCTCCGAACACGAGGGCAGCAAGGGCAGCGCAATCAGGGTTCCCAGGCTGCGCAACAGTGATCGACGATTCATGCATTTCTCCTGAAGCCAGACAACGTTTTCACGGACCAGCGAAGCCGAAGGTGCTCCGTTCCGGCCGCTCCGTCACAAGTACGACAAAAACGCCGGAACGGATGCGGTTTGGGAGGGAGGGAGCCGCACCGTTCCGGCAACGTGCGCAGCCATGAGGCCACGTGGTCAGTGCATATGGACCGGGGCAGCGCCGATTTCATTGCAGGCGGCCCGCAAGGGCCATGCGGATACAATGCCCGGGACGTCGGGCCCCTGCACCATGCGCAGCGTCGATCTGCCTGTCAGGATCGCCTGAACCCCAACCTTCCCGAGGACACCGCGTGCCCGCCATCGATTCCCCGGTCGTTCCGCCCGCCAGTCCACCCACAAGCGCCCTCGTCGTCGACGTCGGCAAAGCCGACGCGGCCACGCTCGCCGGCCTGAAGCACGCCGGCGGCGTGCGCTGGTGGCTCGAACTGGGCGATGCCTTGTTGCTGGTCGGCGAACAGGGCGATTTGCGCCGTGCCGCAAAGGATCCCGGCATCCTTGCCGAGATCCCCGGTTTTGATGCCTCGCGGAT
>DAIMYT010000071.1:9025-17158 GCA_036734345.1 Dokdonella sp.
GCTGTGCGCGGGAGCCGGCAACGCCTGGCCGCCTGTTGGCCCGCGGCGGGCGCTGGGAACTGCGCGAATTCGCCAGTGCCGATCTGGCGACGGCATCGTCTGCCGAAGGCGCGGACCACGCCGGCGCGTGGCGGGAGCTGCAGCCCGACAGCGTCATCGCGCATCGCTACCGGCCGGATCCGGCCACTGCGATCGCCGATCCGCTGATCGTGCCGCTGGTCAATGCAATCAGCCCGGCACGCTGGTTTTCCGACCTCGATGCGTTGACCCAATGGGACCGTTCCAGCTACGGCCCCGAACTGGCACTGTCGCGCAGCTGGATCGAAAGCCGCTTCGATGGCCTCGGCCTTGAAGTCAGCGCGCCGGCGTTCACCATGCCTGGCAGTGGCGGCGGACAGATCAGCGTCAACAATGTCATCGGGCGCTGGAACGGAACGCGCTTTCCCGACCAGTGGATCATCGTCGGCGCGCATTATGATTCGCGCAATTCGAGTCTCTCCTCGATCGTCGACACTCCCGGCGCCGAGGACAATGCCTCCGGTTGCGCCGGCGTGATCGAGCTGGCCCGCGTGCTCGTTGCATTCAGGCCCGAGCGCAGCATCCTTTTCATGTGCTACGCCGGCGAGGAACAGGGCCTGTATGGCAGCCAGGCGCACGTGCAGGCGCTGCAGGCTGCGGGCGACCTGGCCAGGGTGCAGGCCGTGGTGACCATGGACATGATCGGCTACAGCGCCGACAGCACGCTGGATGTCCTGTTCGAGAGCAATGCGACCTGGAGCGCCTACCTCGACCAGTTCGCCGCAGCCGCGGCGAACTACGTGCCCGAGCTGCGCGTGACCCTGAGCACCCATCCGTTCGGCTCGGATCACGTCCCGTACCTGAATGCCGGCAGGAAAACCGTGCTCGCGATCGAGAACGATTGGGACATCTATCCCTACTACCACCGCAGCACGGACACCGCGGACCACGTCGGCCCGAATGCCCAGGCCATGGGTGGCGCAATCCTCGAGACCAGCGTTGCCGTGCTCGCCGAACTGGCTGGCGCGTCGGACCGGATTTTCAGTGATCGCTTCGAATAGGCCACGCGCGCAATCGCTGTCGCGGGAAGCGGACTCCTTCGACAAGCTCCGGACCGGCATCGACAGACTCAGGACACGCTTCAGCCGCGATGCTCTTCCCGATCCGTTGTAGGAGGCGGCTTCAGCCGCGATGCTTTTCGATCGCGTGGCGGAGAGCATCGGGCATGAATGCCTCTCCTACGAAGGGCACCAGCGAACAGCGCCCGTTGCAGGAGGCGGCTTCAGCCGCGATGCTTTTCGATCGCGTGGCGGAGAGCATCGGGCATGAATGCCTCTCCTACGAAGGGCGCCAGCGAACAGCGGTTCCCGCGCGGCTCAGATGTTGTGCAGCAGGGTCGCCTCGGCATTGGCGGCGACGATCTCTTCTTCCCAGTCCTCCATCAGCGCGATGAGCAGCAGCTTCTCGAATTCTTCGGCGAAACGCCGGGTCACCGCTTCCGGATCGCTTACGCGCTTGGCGTCGCCGATCAGGCCGAAGTGCACGCGATTGTTGTAGCTGAGGATCGACAGGCCGACACCGATCGAACCGGATTGCGGCACCCAGAACATCAGCTCGCTGACTTCCACGCCGGTGAGGTACAACGGCTGTTGCGGCCCGGGCACATTGGTCGCCACGCAAGTCGCCTTGCGGCTGAACAGTTCCAGTGCGGGAGCCTGCAGCGCCTGCGGACCCATGCCGAGCGCGCCGAGCAGCCCGAGCGTGACGATGGCCTGGCGCGAACCCTTCAGTTCGCGCATGCACGCCGCGACGCGCTCGAGGCGTCGCAACGGATTGGCCTCGCCGACCGGCAATTCGAGGAAGACCAGTCCAAAGTGGTTGCCGAGCTTCTTCGCATGTTCGAGCGGGCGCAGGTTGACCGGCACGGTCGCGCGGATGGTCAGGCCATCGACCTCGCCGCCCTGGTCGAGCAGGTAGCCGCGCAGGGCGCCGCTGGCGCAGGCCAGCAGCACGTCGTTGACCGTACAGCCGAGCGCCCTGCCGAGGGTCTTCACTTCCTCCAGCGGCAGCGGATCGGCCCAGGCCACGCGCTTGCTGACGCCAAGCGGCCCCTTGAGCATCGTTTGCGGATCGTCCGACAGCAGCAATGCATGTGCGAGTTCGCGCGTGATCTCGCCGCCTTCGCGGGCGACATCGGCGGCGATGGCCGGATCGTGCAGCATCTCCGACATTTTCGAGTAAACCCTGGTGCCGACCTTGAAGGCCTTGCCGAGGCCTGCCTGCGCGGGTTCGAGCATGCGCTGCCAGACGTTGCCGCCGTCGCGCTTTAGCCAGGTCCTGGCCAGGTGGGCGCTCTTGCGGCGATGCGGCGCGGTGTCGGTCAGGGCCAGCATCACCTGCACGAGGGCCAGGCCATCGGCATAGCAGTGATGGATGCGTGCCACGAGCACGCTGCCGCCGCGATAGTTCTCGACCACGTGGAATTGCCAGAGCGGCTTGGAGTGGTCGAGCGGCGAGGAAGCCAGTTCGCCGACGAAATTCTCCAGCTCGAGCTTGTCGGCCGCGCCGGGCAAGGCAGCCACGCGCACATGCCAGTCGAGGTCGAAATCCGCATCGGTTTCCCAGTAGGCGCCAGAGGGCGTGTTGACGGCCTTCTGGCGGAAACGCGGATAGGCGAGGAAGCGCTCGCCGAGCAGTTGCTTGATTTCCCCGTGCACCAGCGGTCCGACGAACATCATGATGCCGGTGATCATCATCAGGTTGGTCGGCCGCTCCATGCGCAACCAGGCGGTATCGACCTTCGACATGGCTTCACGCCGGCCGGCATCTGACTCGAACATGCTTCCCCTCCTCGGGCTTGCGCAGCGACATCGCATCCGCCTTGCTCGCGGTGCCCGGCTAGCATCCCGGTAGAACCGCCAAAACGCAACGACCGGTGACGGCGGGCGGCTACGCGTCCTTCAGGTCCTGGTAGGCGGCGAGCGCCGCCGCACGCGAATCGGCCAGGTCGACCATCGGCGGCGGATAGCCGCTGCCGGCCAGCCGGTCGGGGTCGGTCCAGGGATGATGGATCAGCGGCGAGGGCCAATCGGCCAGCTGCGGAATCCAGCGACGCACGTAGTCGCCGCGCGGGTCGAATTTCTCACCCTGGGTGACCGGGTTGAAGATGCGGAAGTAGGGCGACGCGTCGACGCCGCATCCGGCCGTCCACTACCAGCCCTGCGAATTGTTGGCGAGGTCGGCATCCACCAGGGTGTCCCAGAACCAGCGTGCGCCATGCAGCCAGTGCTGGCGCAGGTTCTTGGTCAGGAACGAGGCGACCAGCATGCGCACGCGGTTGTGCATGATGCCGGTCGCCCACAGCTCGCGCATGCCGGCATCGACGACCGGGATGCCGGTGCGCCCCTCCTGCCAGCGCCTGATCGCACGGGGATCGTCCTTGCCCCAGTGGAAATCGTCGAAACGTGGATTGAGGTTGCGCTCCGGCATGTGCGGGAAGTTGTACAGCAGGTGCTGGGAGAACTCGCGCCAGCCGACCTCGCGCAGGAAGCTCTCGGCTCCGGCCGAACGTTTCGCATCACCCGTCCGGTGCACGCGCTCCTCGAGCTCCCAGGCGATCTGCATCGGCGAGATCTCGCCGAAATGCAAGTGGGGCGAGAGCCGGGAAGTGCCACTGCGATCGGGTCGATCGCGGTCAATGGCGTAGCTGGCCAGCGCGGATCCGATGAATTCGTCGAGTGCCGTGGTCGCGCCCGCCTCGCCCGGTGTCCAGGCGCTCTCGAGACCGCTATCCCAGCGGACCTTGGGCAGCAGTTGCAGCGCGTCGATATCGACACTGCGCGCAATCCGCGCTGGCTGCAGCATCGCCGGCGCCGGAATGGGCGGGCGCAGTTGCAGTTGCGCCCTTGCCTTGCGCCAGAATGGCGTGAACACGCGATAGGGCTGGTCCTGGCCGGTGCGCACCTCCCATGGCTCGAACAACAACCCGGCCTTGAGACTGTGCACCTCGATACCCTGCTCGCCGAGCGACCGCTTGACCACCTTGTCGCGCGCGGTGATCGCCGGGTCGTAGAGCCGGTTCCAGAAAACCGCCGTTGCCGAGGCCGAACGGGCGATCCCGGCCAGGGCATCAAGGCTCGGACCGCGCGCGATGTGCAATGACGCGCCACGCTCGCGCAGGTCCGCGTCGAGCGCACGCAGCGAATGGTGCAGCCACCAGCGGCTCGCCGCGCCGGGTACCCAGGGCGCTTCTTCTTCCGGCGCATGGATATAGACGGGAATGACGCGCTCGAAGGCATCCAGCGCGGCGGCGAGGGCGGGGTTGTCGGCCACGCGCAGGTCGCGACGAAACCAGAGGATTGCGGTCTTCATGCCACCAGCCTATCAAGTTGCGGCGAGCGCGTTTGCCGGAAATCCGCCCGACCCTGCCCGCAGCGCGCCACATCGCACGGCTATACTGCCGACGCAAGAAAAACCAGGAATCCCGCCATGTCGCTCTTTCCTACCGGTCCCGCGCTGAACCGTTCCGCCCGGGTGCTGCTGTTGCTGGGCCTGTCCCTGCTCGCGGCTTGCGGCAAGCAGCCCGCCTCGGTGCCCGAAGTACAAGGCGAAAAGCCCGTCCAGGCGGAATCGGCCGGACCGGCGGCGAGTGGCAAGTTCGAGATCCTCTCGGCGCGGGCCGAGATGTACCAGGGGCAGTTGGCGCTGACCCTGGAATTCCCGCAGCAGCTGGCCGGCGCGCAGGATTTCGACACCCTGCTGTCCGTCACTGGTGCCCAGGGCGAGGCGATCAGCGGAAGCTGGGCGCTCGATGAAGACGGCAAGACCCTGCGCTTTCCGTTCGTCCAGGCCAATGCCAACTACACCGCCCGCATCAAGCCGGAACTGGCGGCGGCCGACGGCCAGACCCTCGGCAGCGAGGTCAGCAAGGATATCTTCACCGGACCGCTCGAACCCGCCGTCGGCTTTGCCGCCCAGGGCAGCGTGCTGCCGGCACGCGAGACACGCGGGCTGCCGGTCGTATCGGTCAACGTCAACGAAGTCGACGTCGAATTCCTGCGCGTGCACGACGACGAGCTGGTGAATTTCTTCGCCGCCTACCAGAAGAACGGCAAGCGCAGCTCCTGGGACCTTGATCCGCAATACGGCTGGTACGGACGCAAGGGCAAGCCGGTCGCGCAGATCGCCGATTCGGTCTATGCCAACCGCTTCGTGCTGTCCGGCAAGGAAAACGAGCGCGCGCTCAACTACCTGCCGATCCAGAACATCACCGAACTGGCCAAGCCCGGCCTGTACTTCGCCCTGCTCAAGCAGCCGGGCCGCTTCCGCGACGAACAGGAAACCAGCTTCTATTTCGTCAGCGACATCGGCGTGCACACGCGTGTCTACAAGGACAAGATGTTCGTGCATGCGGCGTCGCTGAAAACCGGCGATCCGATCAGCGGGGTCGAGATCAGCGTGATCGACGGATCGGGCAATCCCGTGGTCAAGGGCGTGGCCGACGAGAGCGGCAACGCGATGTTCGCTTACACCTTGAACGCCGAACACGTGCTGGTCGCGCGCGCCGGTCGCGACGTGTCGATGGTTCCATTCAACCAGCCGGCACTCGATCTCTCCGATTTCGCCGTCGCCGGCCGTCGCGAGGCCTGGTTCGACGTGTTCGCGTGGAGCGGACGCGACCTCTACCGCCCCGGCGAGACCGTGCGCATTTCCGCGCTGCTGCGCGACAACGACGGCAAATCGATCAAACCACAACCGCTGTTCGCCACGCTCAGGCAACCCGATGGCCGCCTCTATGCCGAGGCCAAGCTGGAACCGAAGGACCTCGGCTACTTCGAATGGTCGCGCGAGATTCCGGCCGACGCGCCGACCGGGCGCTGGCAGGTCGAGTTCCGCCTCGATCCGGCGAGCAAGGAAGCCACCCAGAGCCTGACCCTGCGCATCGAGGAGTTCCTGCCCGAACGCATGAAACTCGACCTCGCCAGCCCGCAGCAGACCCTGCAACCCGGCGAGCCGCTCAAGCTCGAGGTCCAGGGCGATTACCTCTACGGCGCACCGGCCGCGGACAACCGCTTCAGCGCGCGCCTGACCCTGAGTGCCGACGTGCATCCGGTCGACGCGCACAAGGATTTCTTCTTCGGCGATCCCTCGGTCGAACTGCCCAAGGAAGCGAAGGACGTCGTCGATGCCAAGCTCGACGACACCGGGCATCTGGCCGAGGACGTTACCCTGCTCGACGAACCGAAGGCTGCGCCCGTCGCCGCGGTGGTTTCCGGCAGCCTCTACGAAACCGGCGGTCGCACTGTTACGCGCACGCTCAGGCGCACGATCTGGCCGGCCGATGCGCTGGTCGGCGTGCGCCCGCTGTTCGACGTCAAGGACGGTGCCGGCGCGAACGGCAGCGCGGGCTTCGAGCTGATCCGCAGCAATGCCGCCGGCGACCTGCTCGCCGGACAGAACCTCAAGCTCACCCTCGTGCGCGAACGCCGCGACTATCACTGGGTCTGGGACAAGGAAGGCGGCTGGCACTTCAACTACGTCGAACGATTCGAAAACGCCGAGGCACGCGAACTCACTGTCGAGGCCGGCAAGGCCACGCGCTTCGACGTGCCAGTCGAGTGGGGCGGCTACCGCATCGAGGTGCTCGATCCGGCCACCGGACTGACCCTGCGTTTCCCGTTCACCGCCGGCTGGAGCTGGAACGACGACAACCGTGGCGGCGAAGCGCGGCCGGACAAGGTCAAGCTGTCGCTGGACAAGCAAAGCTATCGCGCCGGCGACACGCTCAAGGTCACGCTGACACCGCCGCACTCGGGTCCCGGCGTACTCATCGTCGAATCCGACACGATGCTCTACACGCGCAACATCGAAGCCAAGGCCGGCAGCACCTTCGAGATCCCGGTCACCGAAGCCTGGGAGCGCCACGATGTCTACCTGACCGCGCTGGTCTTCCGCGGCGGATCCGCGGCCGAACGCATCACCCCGGCACGCGCGGTCGGCGAGGCGTTCGTTCCGATTGATCGCAGCGAGCGCAAGGTCGCCGTGCAGATCGAGGCGAGCAAGATGATGAAGCCCGAGCAGGATCTTAGCGTAACCGTGAAGGTACCCGCCCTGGCCGGCAAGAAGGCGCAGGTGGCGATCTCCGCGGTCGATGTCGGCATCCTCAACATCACCCGCTTCGGCGTGCCCGACGCCAACGACTGGTTCTTCGCCCAGCGTCGCCTCGGCGTCGATGCCTACGACCTCTATGGCCGCGTGATCGAGAGCTACAACGGCGGCACGGCCAAGCTTCGCTACGGCGGCGACATCGCGCTCGATGCCCTGCCGCAGGCACGCCGGCCGACGGCCAAGGTGCTCACCGTCGACCTGTTCTCCGGCCCGGTCGACCTCGATGCGCAGGGCAATGCGACCGTGCAGCTCAAGGTCCCGGACTTCAACGGCACGCTGCGCGTCAGCGCGCTCGTCTACAGCGCCGACCAGTACGGCAGCAGTGATGACGAAACCATCGTGCGCGCCGACCTCGTCGCCGAAATCAGCACGCCGCGGGTGATGGCACCCGGCGACAAGGCCATGGTATCCCTCGACCTGCAGAACTTCTCCGGCGCCGAACGCGAGTTCCGCGTGCGCGTCGAAGCCGACAAGCCGCTGGCCATCGGCAGTGGCGAACGCAAGCTCAAGCTCGCCGACAACGCCAAGAGCACGCTCGACTTCCCGCTCGAAGCGCTCGAGGGTTTTGGCGTCGGCAAGATCAGAGTGACCGCGGAATCCACCGACAAGACCGGCAAGCCGATCCGCATCGAGCGCGCGTTCGAGATGGTCGTGCGCGCGGCGTGGCCGGGCGTGCTGCTGTCGACGCCGCAATCGCTCGATACCCTGGCTCCGGTCACGCTCGGCGCGGGCGCCATGGACGGTCTGCTGGCCGATTCCGTGAATGCGCGCCTGACCCTGTCGAGCCTGCCACCACTGCCGTTCTCGGCGGCGCTCGCCGACCTGCTCAAGTACCCCTATGGCTGTGTCGAACAGACCACGAGCAAGGGCTTCGCCGCCCTGCTGCTCGACCGGGCCACCGCCGACAAGCTGCATGTGGAAGGACTCGACGCGCAGGAGCGCAAGCAG
>DAIMYT010000072.1:0-7847 GCA_036734345.1 Dokdonella sp.
AACCAGGCGGTGGTGGGGTGGCACTGGTCGCAGCTGGCCGTGGTGGCCATGTGGTTGGTCGGTTTGCCGGCGGCAGTCGAGCCGTTGTGGCAGGTCGAGCAGCTGCCTGCGCTGACCGAGCGGTGATCGAAGATCGCCGGCACCCAGGCTGCGGTGCGATGGCACTGGTCGCACCCGGCTGTCGTGGACACGTGGTTGGCTGGCTTGCCGGCAGCGGCAGAGCCATTGTGGCAACTGGTGCACGCCGATCCGCTTACGCTCGAATGGTCGAATCGCGCGACAGTCCAGAGGGTCGTCTGATGACAGGATTCACAGCCCTGGGTTACCGGGATGTGATTCGAAGAAATCCGGGTGTTGGCGATTCGCGAGCCCAGTCCGTGGCAACTGGCGCAATCGCGTGGCGTGCCGCGCAGGACGCCACGGACGTGACAGGTCTCGCACTTGGCATCCTTGTGCGCACCGCGCAGGGCAAATCCGGTGCTCAGGTGATCGAAATCACTGCCTGCCGAAACAGGTTTTTCGGCAGGGTCGCTTGCAACTGCCTGCCCGCCTGCGATCAGCAATGCTGCCGAAGCGCAAATGACAATGCCCAGGCCAATTTCTCGTAACCGGTTGATCACTGCCAGAACGCCCCCCGGCGACTATTTCAGGATCTCTGTGAAAGTCCGCGTTGTATGGCAGCGCTCGCACTTGCGCCCAAAAGCCCCCTCGTGCTTGTCGTCCCCGGAATGGCAGGAAACGCAATCACTGGCCAGATGCGGTGAATCCATGGTGCTCCCAAGATGGCATTTGTTGCAACCGAGACGCGCATGGCCTCCCTGCAGCGCGAAACCGGTTTCCTTGCCATGGTCGAATTCTCCCAAGCGCCAGTCGCGGGTGTTGTGACAGCGCACACAGTTGGTGCCAAGCGCACCCTTGTGCGCGTCGTCCTTCTCGTGGCAACCCTGACAGGCATCCGGGGCGTCGCGATAACGCTGCGACGCATGGCACTTGGCGCAGGCAATTGTGCGGTGTGCGCCCAGCAACACGAATTCGATCTTGTCGTGGTCGAAATGTGCCGGCTTCCACGCGTTCTCGTCATGGCAGCTGGTACACAGCTTGCCGAGGCTGCCCTTGTGTGGATCATCCTTTTCATGGCAGCCGTCACAGGTATCCGGGGCTTCTGCCTTGGGCGAACCAACCTTGTGACAGGCTTCGCAAGTCGTCGTCCGATGCGCGCCGCGAAGCAGGAAAGATGTCTGCGTGTCGTGGTCGAAATGGCTCTCTTTCCAGTTGCTGCTGCCATGACAATCTGCGCAGAGGGTGCCGTTGCTCCCCTTGTGCGTGTCATCCTTGCGGTGGCAGCTGATGCACTCGGTGCTGGTATCCCGGAAGTGCCTGGCATCGGCGTGGCAGGCCTTGCACGTCGTCTCCATGTGCTTGCCGGCCAGCGGGAATCCTGTTTTCCGATGATCAAATCCAATGCTCGGCTTCCAGCCTCCCGGCTGGTGGCAGGTTTCGCACGCATTGCCCAGCGTATTGGCGTGTTTGTCGTCGTTGCGATGGCAGCCGATGCAGGTCGTTGGGGCGCCCTTGAAAGTGATCGTATCGGCGTGGCAGCCCTTGCATTCGGTCCGGGCATGCCGGCCGACCAGCGCGAACCCCGTTTTCTGGTGGTCGAATCGCAAGTCGCGCCATCCGGTGTCGAGGTGGCACTGCTGGCAGTCGTTGCCGAGCGAACCCCGGTGCTTGTCGTCCTTGCGATGGCAACTCGCGCACTCCGGCGCCAGTTGCTGTGTTCGAAAGGGCTTCGTATGGCAGGACGTGCATTCAACATTTGAATGGCGACCGCCGAGTGCAAATTTCGTCAATGAGTGATCGAAAGCCCGCACTTTCCAGTCGACGCTGCCATGGCACTGGGCGCAGTTCGTGCCGAGCCGGCCGGAATGGACGTCGTCGCGGCCATGGCAGGCGCTGCACTCGGAAGCGGCGTCGCGAAACCGGGTGCCTGCAGCATGGCAGCTGGCGCAATCGGCTCGCAGGTGTTTTCCCAGCAACGGAAAATCAGTTGTTTCGTGGTCGAAGGCTTTCCGGTCGAATACGGTGATGTTGGCTGTTCGACCCTTGTGTTCCGTGTGGCAGGTGCGGCATTGCGCTTCGCTCTGCCTGCCATGCATGCCGACATGTTGTTGAATGTCTCTGGCAATCTTGTCATGGCATTCGAGGCATACCTTCGGCTGCGCTGCCTTGTCGAATGACACATGGCATTTTTCGCATTCGCCTTCGATGTCGGCATGGGCCTGTGCAACGGCACCCGGCATGACCAGCTTTTCCAAGCCAGTGGCGGCTCGAAGGGTCACCGGAATGCACATGGCAAGGAGAATCAGGCACGAAACTAGTGCCTTCCGGACGGGCGACATGCGTTTCATCCCGAGTCAATACATGTGCACGGCAATCACGTGGAACACGGCACTGAGGACAAGGATTCCGACGAGCGGGATATGCAGGACATGCCAGAGGGAAAATACGCGTTCGTAGGCACGGTACTGCGCCGCGTCGCACGCGGCGACCAGGTAGCGCTTGATCGACAGTTCGACAGCCGGAGTGTTGCCGCGCATTCCAACCCTTTCGGGCCCGGTGACAAGTGCATGGCAGCGGGCAGCGCTGCGGCGGGCCTTGGGTCCCAGTGCGAGCAGGGCAAGCGGACGGCTGAATCCTGCCCGGGAAACCGAATCGGCGTGCGCCGCGAACGCGCGCAGTTCAGCCAGCAGCGCAGGAGCCTGCGCAACCCGCATGCTGGCATCGCCGAGCAGCAATTCTGCTTCCTTCGATACCTCCTCGAAGCTGCGCTGACGTCCGTACAGGCCGGCGTGGAGGCGCCGATAGGCGAAACGGCCGACGAATCCGCTGCTGGCAACCACGACCATCGACCAGAATGCCACCGCCGCATTCGTCGATCCGATGCGCAGCGTGCAATGCAGCAGGATCAGCACGGGGCCGAGGACGCCGAGCATCATGTGCATTGCAAACCAATAGCGCAACGGAATAACGTTGCGGAGTGCCCTGGCACGCTTGCTCAGCGGATACAGAAGCAATATGGCCATCATGAGTCCGCCGACCACGCCCAGCCAGTACCCGACGTCCGAGCGCGCACTATAGAGGTCCGACCGGGCAATCAGGACAATCAATGCAATGGCGAGGACCAGCAACGTGGACTTGAGTGCGACGCCGGATCGTGGTGGGTTGGCGGGAAGCGGCGTAGCGGGAATCGCGGACATTGGAAAAGGGATCCTGTGCATGGGTGGGACGGAAACGCGCAAGGCAGATTGCCGCTATTGTCGCAACAGGTTCCCCCCCGGGCGACCGGCGCCCCGCCCATGTGGCGTGGGCGTCGGCGTGGATCGGAAAGCATCAGGCACGATGGTCACCCGCCTCGCTGCGCCCCGTCTGCGATCCGCATCACAGCCATGAATACGACACTTCTGGCCATGATCGTATACGCATTGCCGATGCTGATGGTACTCGCCGTCTACGGGTGGCGTCGTCGTCGCAGGCACGCCGAATCTTCAATGCGGCTTCAGTCCGCGGCGGCGTCAGGCTTGATCGAGCCACCGTCGCTGCACCCCGTGATCAACGCATCGCAATGTATCGGCTCGGGCGTCTGCGTGTCGGCTTGCCCAGAAAAGGCGCTCGGGATAATCGATGGAAAAGCGGTTCTGGCCGAGCCGACCAAGTGCATCGGCCACGGCGCCTGCATGGCGAGCTGTCCGGTCGATGCCATCAAGCTTGTATATGGTACGGAGCGGCGCGGGATCGACATTCCCGACGTCAATCCGGAGTTTGAAAGCAATGTGCGCGGCATATTCATTGCCGGAGAGCTGGGTGGCATGGGGTTGATCCGCAAGGCCGCCGAACAGGGCAGGCAGGCGATAAAGACCATCGCGGGGCGACCCAGGAAAGCCGCCCAGTACGACGTCCTGATCGTCGGCGCCGGACCTGCCGGAATCTGTGCCGGCCTCGCGGCAATCGAGCAAAAACTGACGTACCGGCTCATTGAACAGGAGGCGGGGCTCGGCGGTTCGGTGTTCCACTATCCGCGCAACAAGGTCGCCATGACCGCGCCGGTCGATTTGCCGCTGGTTGGAAAGATGAAGTTCGTCGAGGTGACCAAGGAGCGATTGCTGGCCTTCTGGCAGGACATCGTGGGACGCACCCGGCTCAAGATCAGCGGCAGCGAGCGCCTGGAAGCGGTGGAAAGCCAGGGCGATGCGTTCCAGGTCCGCACGACCAAGGGCAGCTATCGGGTCAGCAACGTGCTCCTCGCCATAGGCCGGCGCGGCAGCCCGCGAAAACTCGACGTGCCTGGCGAGGAGCAGTCGAAGGTGACCTACCGTCTGGCCGATGCTGAGCAATACGAGGGTCGGGATGTGCTGGTCGTCGGTGGCGGCGAGCGCGCCGTCGAGGCTGCCCTGGCGCTGGCCGAAGCGGGCGCGCGGACGACGCTGTGCTACCGCGGGGCATCCTTCAATCGAATCAAGGTGGCCAACCGGCAACGCCTGGAGACAGCGGTCCAGGACAAGCGGCTGTCGGCCTTGCTCGGCACCGAAGTGAAGAGTATCGAAAGTGACAGCGTGCAGGTCGTTTGCGGCGATCGCGAGAAGCGATTGCGCAACGATGCGGTGATCGTCTGCGTCGGCGGAGTACTGCCAACGGAACTACTCAAGTCAATGGGCATCCGCTTTGAAACCAGGTACGGCACTGCCTAGGCGCATGAAGGAAGGAGTTGTCCGGGACGGGCGTTTCGGGAAGATCATCCCGGGGATCATCCAAATCGCGTGACCGCAATCTGCCCTCAATGCAGGGAGCGACCCGCCACGGCGCGTATCCGCTGGCATGCCGTTCTGCCGATGCTGCCGTGTTTCTGGCCTGCCGGGTCAGGCAAGTTGTGCAAGGACCGTGCAGGCGGGTTCGACTTCCTCGGTTTGCCCGGCCTTGCCGCCATCCTCTTCGCGGCATTCGTGGTCGCCGTGATTGTCTGGTGAGGGAGCGGCCGTCGAGGGCCCTGGTGATCGGCGCGGCTATCGTCACACCCAGCCGGTCAGGTAGAACAGGCCGATCACGACGAACACCGAAGTGGTCTTGATCAGGGTGATGGCGAAGATGTCCTTGTAGCTCTGCCGGTGGCTGAGGCCGGTGACGGCCAGCAGGGTGATGACCGCGCCGTTATGGGGCAGGGTGTCCATGCCGCCCGAGGCCATCGCGGCGACGCGGTGCAATACCTCCATCGGAATGCCGGCGGCGTTCGCGTTGGCGATGAAACTGTCGGCCATCGCGGCCAGGGCGATGCTCATGCCGCCCGACGCCGAGCCGGTGATGCCGGCCAGGGCGGTGACCGAGATGGCTTCGTTGACCAGCGGGTTCGGGATCGCCTGCAGGGCCGTGGCAACGGCCAGGAAGCCGGGCAATGCCGCGATGACGGCGCCGAATCCGTACTCGGAGGCGGTATTCATCGAGGCGAGCAGGGCGCCGCCGATCGCGCTTTTCGTGCCTTCGGCAAAGCTCGCGGTGACCGGGCGCCAGGCGAACACGATGACGCTGAGGATGCCGACGATCAGCGCCCCCTGCACCGCCCAGATCGCGGCTAGCTTGGAGACGTCCTGCACGATCGGATCCGGCTGGCCGATGACCGAAGGCACGAACGACTGGGTTTCGCCGTAGAAGCCCGGAATCCAGTGGGTGAAGAGGAAGTTGGCCAGGCCGACCAGTACCAGCGGCAGGATCGCGATCAGCGGATGGGCGAGCCTGTCGCCGGCAAACGGAGCCGGTTCGTTGAGCAGGTTCTCGCCGTAGCCTTCGCCGGCCCTGGCGGCTCGCCGCCGGCGCGACTCGAGGTAGGTCATGCCGACGATCAGGATGAAGACGCCGCCCAGCGTGCCGAGGATCGGCGCGGCCCAGCTGGTCGTGCCGAAGAACGAGGCGGGAATGATGTTCTGGATCTGCGGCGTGCCCGGCAGGGCATCCATGGTGAAGGTAAAGGCGCCGAGCGCGATCGTGCCGGGGATCAGGCGCTTGGGGATGTCGCTCTGCCGGAACAGCTCGGCGGCAAACGGATAGACCGCGAAGACCACGACGAACAGCGACACGCCGCCGTAGGTGAGGACTGCGCAGACGAGCACGATCGAGAGGATCGCTCGTTGCGCGCCGACCATCCGGATCGTCGCTGCGACGATCGATTTCGAGAAGCCGGAGATCTCGATCAGCTTGCCAAACACGGCACCGAGCAGGAATACCGGGAAATAGAGCTTGAGGAAGCCGACCATCTTCTCCATGAAAAGGCCGGTGAACATCGGCGCGACCAGGCTGGGGTCGGTCAGCAGCGCGGCGCCGAGCGCCGCGATCGGGGCGAACAGGATGACGCTGTAGCCGCGGTAGGCCACGAACATCAGGAAGGCCAGCGCAGCCAGCACGATCAACAGGGACATCCACCCACTCCGCACGGCAGCGCGCGACGCGCTTCGGTTGGGGAGTATCCGCAGTCTCCGTCCCGCAGGCCCACTGTACCAAGGTACAAGTGTCGGCCCGCCCACCACGCCGCAGACTGCGCAAAGCCCGATTACGGATCATGGCCTCAGGCCGTGGGCGGAATCACCGATTGCCGTCAGCAAAATACAGAGAGAGGGGGAGTCATGAAGCGCAACAAGATGAGTCTGGCCATCAGCATTGTCCTTGGACTGGCGTTCAATGCCGGCGTCCAGGCCCAGGACGCGAACAGCACCCCGAACGGGGAGGAAGGCGACAGCGCCAAGGTCACCAGGCTCGAGGGCATCACGGTGACGGCGCGCAAGCGCAAGGAAACCCTGATGGATGTGCCGGTCGCGGTGACGGCGTTCACGCCGGAGCGCGTCGACACCCTCAATGTGCAGGATCTCAGCGATCTCGGCGGCAAGGTCCCCAACCTGACCATCTATGCGGCACGTGGTTCGAGCAGCACGATCACCGCCTATATCCGCGGCGTCGGCCAGTCCGATCCGCTGTGGGGCGTCGATCCGGGCGTCGGTATCTATCTCGATGACGTCTATATCGCGCGTCCGCAGGGCGCCTTGCTCGACGTGTTCGATGTCGAGCGCATCGAAGTGCTGCGCGGACCGCAGGGTACGCTGTACGGCAAGAACACGATTGGCGGCGCGATCAAGTACGTGTCGCGCCAGCTGAGCCCGACCTTCGGTGGCTATGGCCAGATAACGGTCGGCAACTACAACCAGCTCGACGCCAAGGCGGCGGTTGGCGGCGCGCTCGACGAGGGCGGCATGTTCCGTGCCCGCGTTGCCGTTGCCAGCCTGAACCGCGACGGATTCGGCAAGAACATCGTCACCGACCAGGATGTCAGCGACAAGGAAGTCAACGCCGCCCGGGTCAGCTTCGGCATCTTCGCCAGCGAGACCTTCGACGTCATCTTCAATTACGACTGGATGGACGACCAGTCCGGCGTGCGCGGTGCCAAGATGCTGCTGCCGAACCGCTTCGTGCCGACGGCCCCGCCGCTGGATTCGCGTTACGACGTGCGCAACGGCATGCCCAACGTCAACGACACGAGCATGGACGGCGCATCGGCCACGGCGACCTGGATGCTCAACGATGCATGGACGATGAAGTACATCCTTGCCCATCGTTCCTCGGATACCGAAACCAACATCGACTTCGATACAACGCAGGCCAAGATCGCCGACGTCAAGGCCTTCTACAGCGACAGCCAAACCACCAACGAGCTGCAGGTCAACTATGACGGCGGCGGTCGTTCGCGCGGCGTGATCGGCTTCTACAACTTCAATGGCGACGCTGGCGGCCGGGTGCTCAACAACTTCTTCAAC
>DAIMYT010000072.1:7857-17149 GCA_036734345.1 Dokdonella sp.
ACTGTTCGGCGATACCCAGGGCACGGTCTACACCGACAGCATCGCGGTTTACGGCGACTGGACCTTCGACCTGACCGACCGTCTCAAACTCGATGCCGGCCTGCGCTACACCGACGAGGACAAGCATGCGGTCGTGCTCAATCGCGGTTACTCCGACGGCACCTACACGACGCCGATCTCGACCGTCGCCAACTTCGACAAGACGATCAATTTCAAGAACACTTCGCCGAAGATATCGCTCGACTACCAGGCCACGCCCGAGCTGATGATGTACGCCTCGTTCTCGCGCGGCTTCAAGTCCGGCGGCTACAACATCCGCGCCCAGGCCACGGCCGTGCCGCGTTCGGCCGAGCCGTTCAAGGACGAGCAGGTCGACAGCTTCGAGGTCGGCAGCAAGATGTCGTTGATGGATGAAAGCCTGTTCCTCAATGTCGCCGCGTTCTACAACGACTACCAGGACATCCAGCTGTCGGTCTTCACCGCCTACGACAGCAATGGCGACGGCACCAACGATGCGTTCTTCGGCGATTTCACCAACGCCGGCAAGGGCACGGCCAAGGGCCTCGAGTTCGAATACCAGTGGCTGCCCGTCGAAGGCTGGCTGATCAGCGGAAACCTGGCGTATCTCAAGACCCGCTACGACGAGTACATTTTCCGCGGCCTGAATATCGCCAACGAGCAGGAATTCACCAACGCGCCGGAACGCTCCGGCTCGGTCAACGTCGAGTACAACACGAATGTCGGCGATGCCGGGAACCTGGCGTTCCGCGTGGGATACAACTACCAGAGCCGCGTGGTGGCGACGACCGAGGTCACGCGCACGGCTGATCCGATCACCCAGGGCGGCTACGGCCTGCTCAGCGCCGGCGTGATCTGGCGCACCGGCAAGGACTGGATGTTCTCCCTGCAGGGCACAAACCTGACCGACAAGGAGTACCGGACAACCGGTTACAACATCAACGCCGCGCTCGGCGTGTTCACCGGCTTCTACGGGGCGCCACGCCAGTACACGCTGACCGCTCGCTACACGTTCTGAGTCACGCACGGAAGCCCGATGATCCAGGACAGCGCAAGACTCGCCAGGACGGGTGCGGCAGCCGCACTGGCGCTGGGGTTGCTCGCGGCCACGGGTTGCTCCCCCAGGCAACCCGCGGCCAACCTGCCAAAGCTGAAGCTCGACCCGTCGCGGACGACCGTATCGGGACTGTCGTCCGGGGCGTACATGGCGACCCAGGTGCATATGGCTTTCTCCGACCATATCGCCGGGGTCGCCGCCTTGGCGGGGGGACCCTACGGATGTGCCGAAGGCAGCCTCGATGTCGCGCTTTCGCGTTGCCTGAATCCCGCGCCTGACAAGTCGCCCGATGTATCCGCCCTGGCGGAATCGGCGAAGGCGCGCGCCGCCAGCGGCGCGATCGCTCCGCTGAGCGGGCTTGAAGGCGATCCGGTGCTGGTCATGCACGGAACGCTCGACACCACCGTGGGTGCGGCAGTCAGCGCCGCCGGCGCGCAGCTCTACCGGGCGCTGGGCGGTTCGGTGGTCGAGGAAGACACCGGCCGGGCCATGGCGCACACGTTTCCGACCCTCGGGGCGGGTGTCGCCTGCGACCAGAGCGAGACTCCCTATCTCGGCAAGTGCGATTTCGATGGTGCTGGCGAGATCCTCAACAAGCTCTACCCTGGCGTCGGCGTGGCCGTCGCCGATTCCGCCACCGGCGAGCTGCGCAGCTTTGACCAGACCGCTTACCGGCCGGATGGCAAGGACGCAATGCTGGCCGACACCGGCTATGTCTATGTGCCCAAGGCCTGCGCAGCGGGCGAGACCTGCTCGCTCCACATCGCCTTGCACGGTTGCCAGCAGAATGCAGAAGCCATCGGCGATGCATTCGCCCGCGATGCCGGATACAACCGCTGGGCCGATGCCATGCACCTGGTCGTGCTATATCCTCAGACCCGCGCAAGCTACGCGCCGTTGAATCCAAAAGCATGCTGGGACTGGTGGGGTTATTCCGGGGCAGGTTACGACACGCGCGATGGCGTGCAGCTGCGCTGGCTGGCGAATGCCGCCGCGGCGCTGGGAGCGCCCCTGCGATAGGGATGGTGCTGCAACGAAGCAGTGCCACGCTGCGTCTTGCAGGAATCGCGGCTGAAGCCGCTTCCAGTCAAGGTTGCACAGGCGCCAGCAGGGCTCCGCCGGATCGACCCAAGACGATCCACGCCGGAGTATGCGGGCCGATTCCCGCGAGCCCCCACTCAAGGAATCATTCGCTGGTCCCGGCACGGCTCCGCGCAACGCACTGGCGGCGGCTTCTGACGCGATGCCTGCCATCACGATGCGGCACATCACGCAGCGCATCCAATGCTGCCTGACCTGAGCATCCTCGCTGCGGGTCTGCTCTGGCTCGGATTGCTTTTCGGCACGGCTGTCCTGGGCGATCGCCGCCCGCAGATATTCGCCCGCCACTGGTCGGTGATCTACGCGCTATCTCTGGCGGTGTACTGCACGTCATGGACGTTCTACGGCACCGTGACCCAGGCCTCGCGCTCCGGATGGTGGCTGCCGCCCACCTTCGTCGGAACGATCCTGCTCTATGTTTTCGGGATCGGCTTCCTCATGCGCCTGGTCACGATCGCGCGTGCGCACAACAGCAGTTCGCTCGCCGACCTCGTGGCCATCCGTCTCGGACGCAGCCCGATGCTCGCCGCGCTGGTTACCGCGGTCGCCGTGATCGGCATCGTTCCGTATATCGCCCTCCAGCTCAAGTCCGTTGCAATGAGCTACGGCATGCTCGCCCGACGCCAGGAACTGATCGCGCCAGCCTGGCAGGACAGCGCCTTGTGGGTAGCCCTGGCGATGGCGCTTTTCGCCATGCTGTTCGGTGCGCGCCGGGCCAGCGCGACCGCACACAATCGCGGCCTGGTCCTGGCGATGGCCTTCGAATCGCTGTTCAAGCTGGTTGCGATGCTGGCGCTCGGCGCGCTGGTCTGGTTCGGCATCGAACTTCCGGTCGGCGCGCAGGCAGCGCCACCTCCGCCCGGTGGCAGCTCCGGTTTCACCACCCTGATCATGCTCGGCGCGCTGGCCGTGTTCACCCTTCCGCACCAGTTCCATGCGGGTGTCGTCGAATGCCGCGATGCCGGGCATGTGCGGACTGCGCGCTGGATGTTTCCGCTCTACATGCTGCTGATCGCGCTGCCGATCCTGCCGCTGGCCAGGGCCGGCGATATCCTGCTCGGCCCGATGGGCGTGCCTTCCGATCTCTACGTGCTCGCCCTGCCGTTGGCCAGCGGCCATGAGCGGCTCGCCCTGATGGCCTTCCTCGGCGGACTCAGTGCCGCCACCAGCATGGTCGTCGTGGCCACCCTCGCACTGAGCCTGATGATCGGCAACCACTGGATCGCGCCATTGCGCGTGCGCGCCGGTTGGGGTCGCGCCAAGGTGGGCGACCTGCGCGCCGAAGTGCTGATGCAACGCCGCGTGATCATCCTCGCCGTGGTCCTGCTGGCCTGGGCCTACAGTCGTGTCCTAGTCGCCAGCGACGCCCTCGCCGATATCGGCGCCGTTTCCTTTTCGGCACTGTCGGCGATCGCGCCGGGCGTGCTGGTCGCGGTCTACCGCCCGCAGCTCGGCGCGCGCGCGGTCAGCGCGGGGCTCGCCGTGGGCAGCCTGGTCTGGCTCTACGTCCTCATGCTGCCGGTGTTGTCCGCCAACGCCCTGCCGTGGATCAACCAGGGACCGTTCGGCGTCGAGTGGCTCGCCCCCGACCAGTTCCTTGGGTTCGGCGAATGGAGCAGGCTGGCGCGGGCCGTGCTGCTGAGCCTCGCGGCCAACGTCGCCGTGATCGCGCTGGTGGCGAACTCGCGTATCGCACACGCGGCCAGGGACGGTCATCGCGGCCGCGTCGATGTCGCCGACCTGCGCGCCTTGTCTTCGCGCTTTCTTCCGGACGAACAGGTGCAGATGCTGTTTGTCGGCACCGAGGCCGACAGCTCGGCTTCGGAGCCGCTGGTCGCGGCCATCGAGCATGAACTCGCCGCCATGATCGGCGCATCCTCGGCCCGCCTGTTGCTGACTGTCGCGCGGCGCGAACGTACCGTCGAACTGGAGGCGGTCGCCGCCATCGTCGGCGAAACCTCGCAGGACCTGCGCTTCAACCAGCGTGTCCTCGAGGCAGCGCTGGAAAACATGAGCCAGGGCATCAGCGTGGTCGATCGCGATCTTGGCCTGGTGGCGTGGAACCAGCCCTACGCACGCCTGTTCGGCTATCCACCGGATCTGTTGCGGGTTGGCGTGCCGGTTGCCGATCTCGTGCGCTGGAACATCGCCAACCGCATCGGCAGCGACCAGCCGATCCGCGACGAGGTGCGCAAACGCATCAACCACATGCGTGCCGGTACGCCGTATGTCGCCGAGCGCACCTTCCCGACGGAGCAGGGCGACCGCGTCGTCGAAATCCGTGGCAACCCGATGCCGGGCGGGGGCTTCGTCGCCACGTTCACCGATGTCACCGAGTTCCGCCGCAACGAGGCCGAGTTGATGCGCGTGGCGGAGACCCTGGAGCAGCGCGTCGGCGAGCGTACCGCGCAACTGGATTCGGCCAGGCGCGAGGCGGAACGGGCCAACCTGGCCAAGTCGCGCTTCCTCGCCGCGGTCAGCCACGACCTCGCGCAGCCGCTCAACGCGGCACATCTGTTCACGCATGCGCTGGCCCAGCGCCTTGCGCATTCCGAGTACCGCGAATCGGTCGGCAATATCGATGGTGCGCTGACTTCCGCCGAGAACCTGCTCAGCGGCCTGCTCGACATATCGCGCCTGGACGGCGGGCGCACGCTTGCCCAGATCGAGGCATTTCCGATCCGCGACTGGCTCAACGGCCTGGCGGCGGAATTCAGCGTGGTCGCCGCGGAGCGCGGGCTGGATCTCGTTTCCGTTCCGTCTCGCGCCTGGGTACGCAGCGATCCCCAGCTGTTGCGGCGCGTCGTGCAGAACTTCCTTGCCAATGCGGTACGGCATACGCGATCGGGCCGTGTCCTGCTCGGTTGCCGCCGCCACGGCGCGAAACTTTCGATCGAAGTCTGGGACACCGGCCCCGGCATTGCCGCCGCGGACCAGGAGCTGATCTTCGAGGAGTTCCGGCGCCTCGGTCATTCGGGTGAGGGGCTCGGGCTGGGCCTGGCCATCGCCGACCGGATCGCGCGCCTGCTCGATCACCGGCTGCTCGTGCGCTCGCGCACGGGCCATGGTTCGATGTTCGCGATCGAGGTACCGATGACGCCGCCCATGGATCTGCCGGCGCCGCCCGCCGCTGTGCCGGAACTTGCCCTGCCGCGCCGGCGCCTGCTCGTCGTCGACAACGATCCTGCGGTGCTCAAGGCGATGCAGGCGTTGCTCGCCGGCTGGCAGGCCGAGGTCCACGCCGCGCAGACGCCGGAGCAGGCCCAGGATGCCTTTGCCAGGCATGGGGCGGATGTACTGTTGCTCGACTACCATCTGGACGACCAGGTCAGCGGCCTGCAGTTGCGCGAATCGCTCGGACCTGCGGCGCGCGATATTCCCTGCGTGATCATCACCGCCGACCATGGCAAGGAAGTCGCCGATGCCGTGCTGGCCGCAGGTTGCCATCTGCTGCACAAGCCGCTCAAGCCGCTGGCGTTGCGTTCGCTGCTAGCCCAGCTGATTGCACGCGAACCCGGCGGGAGCAAACACACCTAGCAGCCCTGTGTTGCTCGGCTGCGCAGGCCCATCCGCGTCCTGGCCGGGCGGGACGCGGCTAGTCGCGGAAGTTCTCGAACTGCAGCGGCATCTCGAGCTCGCTCTTGCGCAGCAGGGCGATCGTGGTTTGCAGTTCGTCGCGCTTCTTGCCGATGACGCGCAGCTGGTCGCCCTGGATCTGCGCCTGCACCTTGCTGCCGGAATCCTTGATCAGCTTGATGATCTTCTTCGCCAGCGGCTGTTCGATGCCCTGCTTGAGGGTGACGTTCTGGCGTGCGCTGGCGAGATTGACATCGGCGTCGCCGATATCGGCGCAACGCACGTCGATGCCGCGCGCGGCCAGGCGTTGCATGAGGATGTCCTGCATCTGCTTGAGGCGGAACTCGGCATCGGCCTTGAGTGTGACCACGCTTTCGGACAGTTCGAAGGTCGCACCGCTGCCCTTGAAATCGAAACGCTTGTCGAGTTCGCGATTGGCCTGGTCGACGGCATTGGTCAGTTCGTGCGAATCGAGTTTGGAAACAATGTCGAAGGAAGGCATGGAGTGCTCCTCGGTAAAGTCGCGATTCTAACCGCGCGGGCCCTTTGGTGCTCAGCGCAATACGCGCACGCTGACCTGCGCCCAGCGGCCATGGTCGGTCATCGCCGTGATCGACTGCTCGCCGGTCTCGGTGAAGCTGTACTCGAAGGACTGCGCGCCGTGCGTGGTCGTCTCGAGACGACCGTTCACGAGCCAGCTGACGTCGCCGAGCGCGCCGAGCGCGCGCAATCGCACGGTGGCCGGTTTCTCGCTGTTCGGTGCGCGCGCCAGCGTGGCATTGTCGGCAATGCCGTCGATGCGCAGTTCCTGCGCGTTTTCGAGCCCATCGCCGGCGCAGTGCGGGGCGAGCGCGGGCAGATTCGAACGCTGCCGAAGTTCACGCGAGAGCCATGGGTAGGCCAGCGAAGGCCAGCGCGGAACGGCGAGCTCGTGCGTGGCTGGCGCCTCGCATCCCGGACCGAGGCGCAGGCCGCTGGCATCGTCGACCCGGACCCGCAGCAGGCCGGGCATCCAGTTGCTGGCATCGCGTTCGGGCAGGGTCGGAGGGACCACGCCGTCGAGGATCCAGGCCGTGTGCTTCTGCTGGCACAGCCCGGGTTGGCGCGCGTCGTAGGCCAGGCCGAGCGGCCAGCAGATGTCTACTTCGCTGACACTGGATGGTGGCGCTTCGGGGACGGCCGACAGCGCGGCCCTCGGCAGGCTGTCGACGATCTGGAACATCAGCGGCAGCGCGGTCACCGCGCCGTACTGGCCGGGCAGGGGCGTGCCATCAGGTCGTCCGACCCACACGGCGACGGTGTAGCGGCGCGTGCCACCGATGGCCCAGGCGTCGCGGAATCCGTAGCTCGTGCCGGTCTTCCAGGCGACGCGCGGGCGCGAGCCGGTGTCGAACGTGCCGGGCCGATAGCCGGGGCGCGGATTGGCCTCGAGCACCTCGCGGATGATCCAGGCGGCGCCCTCCGACAGCACCCGGCGCTCGACCAGCGGGTCGCCCGGCGTGTAGCGGACCAGGCCGCCGACGCCCTTGCGATTGAATGCGGCATAGGCGCCGGCCAGGTCCTCCATGCGTGCGCCGACGCCGCCGAGGATGATCGAAAGGTTCGGTGCCACGCCGCGCGGCAGGCGCAGGTGCAGCCCGGTATTGGCGAGGCGCGCGCTGAAGCGCGCCGGCCCGACCCGATCGAGCAGGTCGACCGCCGGAACGTTGAGCGAAAGGCGCAGGGCTTCGGCGGCGCCGACCGGTCCATTGAAGGCCATGTCGAAATTGCCGGGTCGGTAGCTGCCGAAGGACTGCGGCGCGTCGACCAGCAGGCTCTCGGAATGGATCAGCCCATCGTCGAGGGCCAGGCCGTAGAGGAACGGCTTGAGCGTCGAGCCGGGCGAACGCCAGGCGCGCACCATGTCGACATGGCCGAGCCGCGCCTCGTCGCCAAACGTCGCCGAGCCGACATAGGCCAGCGTCGAAAGGTCATCGTTGTCGACCACCAGCAGGGCCGCCGAGGTGCGCTCGGGCAGGCGCGCCAGGTAGTCGCGTACGCGCCCTTCGGCGTTACGCTGCAGCTCGATGTCGATGCTGGTGGTGATGCGCCGCTGCCGCGGATGTTCCTGGTGCAGCCGGCGCGCGAGCAGGGCGGCGCTCAACGGCGGCTGCAGGGTCCGCGCGACGACGGATTCGATGCGCGCATCGCGTACTTCGGCTGGCGTCCACACGCCCAGCGTCGCCATGCGGTCGAGCACCTTGTCGCGCGCCTCGCGCGCGGCATTCGCCTCGCGATCGGGACGCCAGCGGCTCGGCGCCTGCGGCAGCACGGCGAGCAGGGCGGCTTCCGCATGCGACAGTCGCCGCGCCGAATGGCCGAGGTAGGCCCACGAGGCCGCCTCGACGCCCTGCAGGGTGCCACCGAACGGTGCGTTGTCGAGATACAGCTCGAGGATCTCGCGCTTGGACAGGTGCGCCTCGAGCTGCAGGGCGCGCAGGGCCTGGCGCAGCTTTCCGCCGATGCTGCGCGAATGCGGCTCGAGGATGCGCGCCACCTGCATGGTCAGGGTCGAGCCACCCGAGACGATGCGCCGGTTGGCGAGCAGTTGCGCAAATGCGCGGACGGCAGCGACCGGATTGATGCCGGGATGCTGCCAGAACCAGCGGTCCTCGTAGTTGACCAGGGCCTCGAGATACAGCGGCGAGACATCGTCCACCGACACCGGATAACTCCAGATGCCCTCGGCGTCCGCGAACGCGCGCAGTGGCGAGCCATCGCGGGCGACGACCACGGTGCTGCCGCGATTCGGGTCGGGCAAGGGCAAGGGGAACAGGCGGTCGAGGATCAGCGCCGCAACACCCAGCAACACCAGCACGACGACCGTGCGCTTGAACCATCGCCGGCGTGGCGCCGGGTCCGGAATCCCGCTGTTCGTGTTGGCCGTCGAAATCATGCGTGGGCCTCTGGCCTACTGCAGGAAGCGGCTTCAGCCGCGATGCTCTTCGTTCGATTTTCTTCGTTCGACATCAGGAGCAGGGGCATCGCGGCTTAAGCCGCTTCCTACAGTGAAGCGATGAACGGCTCCGCGGCGATTCCTCCTACGGCTGCACCACCTTGATCGTCTTCACCGCGCTGCGACCAATGCCGCGGATCTCGGGGCGGTACATGTCCTCGACCAGCGGCGGCGGCACCTCGTAGGTGCCGGGCGAAACGGCGCGCACCAGGTAGAACACGTGCGCTTCCTGGCCCTGGTTGAGCTTGAGGGCCGCGACATAACGGTCGTCGCGGAACTCCTCGTGCTGCACCTCGGCGGCACTGCTGCGATCGCTCAGGGTGATGCCGTTGACGACGACGTCGGCCCACTGCCTGGAATCGGTCAGGTTGAAGTTCTCGATCTCGAGACCACCTGGCAGCAGGTCGACGAGGATCGCGTCGGGCATGGCCTCGCGCGCCTCGAGCTTGAGGCCGACGATCAGCGCGTCGCCTTCCTTGAGTGGACCGGCCTGCCAGGGCTTGCCATCGAGCGTGTAGAAGGTGCGCAGGATCGCGATCTTGCTG